>JANYGC010000111.1 GCA_025359425.1 Sphingomonadaceae bacterium | reverse complement strand
GTCGCGATCAGCAGCGCCAACAATGTCGGCACCGGTGCGCTCAACTTTGCCAATGGCACGCTTGAGAATACCGCCACGCTGACGCTGGGCAACGCGGTCAACCTGAGCGGGACCAAGGGCACATTCCTGACCGATGCGGGCACAACAATGACGCTGACCGGCGGGGTTGCGGGTGCAGGCCAGCTGGTCAAGACCGGCACCGGAACGTTGGTACTGGGCGCTCCGTCCAGCTACACCGGCGGCACGCTGGTCTCCGCCGGGACGCTGCAAGGCGTCGCGGGCTCGGGCATCCAGGGCAACGTGGTCAACAACGCCAACGTGATCCTGACCGGTTCTTTCCAGATCTATGGCGGCAACATGTCGGGCACTGGTACCGTGGGAATTGTCGGGACGGTCGGGCTGGCCGGAACCAACACCTACAGCGGTGACACCACGGTGGCCGTGGGCAACCTGCTGGGCGCGCTGAGCCCCAACGGGCTGAGCGCCAACTCAACGCACATCATCAACGGTGCGCTGGGCGATTCGGTCGGCGGCTTTAACGGCAACCAGACCATCGGCGCGCTGTCAGGGGCCAGCACCGGCACCGTGCAGACCGCCGGCAACACGCTGACCACCGGCGGCAACAATGCCACCACCACCTTCGCCGGCAGGTTCTTGGCAGGTTCGGGCGGGCTGACCAAGGTTGGCACCGGGACAATGACGCTATCGGGGACCGGCAGCGTGCTGTCCGGCGCGATGGCGGTCAATGCCGGCACGTTGTCGCTCACCGGCACGCTTACCGATGGCAGCACCACAGTGGCGAGCGGCGCAATCCTCTCGGTTGACGGTACGCTGACCTCACCCACGGTGACGATCGCCTCGGGCGGCCGGCTGATCGGCGGGATCGGCACTGCGCCGGGCACCATCATCGGTGCGGTGACCAACAACGGCACGATCGCGCCGGGCCACAGCCCGGGGATCCTGGCGATCAATGGTTCGTACACCCAGACTTCGACCGGCACTTATGCCGCCGATGTCTATGGCAACGGCACCAGCACCGTAGTGGCAGGCGTGGACTTTGACCGGATCGCGGTTTCGGGCACGCCCGGCACTGCGGCACTGGCCGGTACGCTGGCGCTCACCCAGAACGGCGGGACTTATGTCACGGGCACAACCTATGACATCATCACCACCACCGGCGGGATCAGCGGGGCCTTCACCACGGTGACCGGCACCTCGATCTCGGCCTTCCAGTCGCTCAGCAACCTCGTTGCGAGCGGCGGCGGGATCCAGGGCACCAACTACCGCCTGGTGGTGATCCGGGCGAATGCCTACAACACGGTGGCGCTCAATCCCAACCAGGTGGCAGTTGCCAACGGGCTGACCGGGATCATCGGCAGCGCGGGTGCTTCACCGACGATCAACAAGATCGATTCGATGAACGCCGCGCAGGCGCAGGCGCTGTTCCAGGGGCTCAATCCTGAACCCTATGCCGCCTATGCCACCGCGCTGCAGGACCAGGGTGAGCTGTTCACCCGCCAGGTCGGGCAGCGGCTGGCGGCAACCACCGGTGAAGATGCCACGACCGGACTGTGGGTCAACGGCTACGGCCAGTGGGCCAATGGCAAGAGCCGCGACTACCGCTTCGGCAGCGACCACCGCGTGGTCGGTGGCGCGGTCGGGGTCGACTTCGGCTCGGGACCGGTGCGCTTCGGGGTGGCCGGTGGCTACTCCGAAGACGAGGTCACCTACCTCGGCAACAACTCGGCCGGCAAGAGCAAGAGCTGGCAGGTCGGCGGTTACATGGGTTACGGCTCGGGTCCGCTGCACTTCAACGCGCAGGTGGCCTACATCACCGGCAACATCACCGCGACCAAACTGGTTGCGGCGGGCACCGGGGCCAACCTGATCCAGGGCACTGCTTCGGTCGATACCAACGGGCACCTGTTCAAAGGGATCGCGACGGTCGGCTACAATGTCGGTGGTGCCAGCCTGACCTTCGAACCCTATGTCGGGATCGATTTCACCTCGGGCCGCATCAACGGCTTTACCGAAACCGGCATGGGGACGCTCAACCTGACCGTGCGGGATATCGAAGCCAAGCGTACCGACCTGGTGGTCGGCGCGCGGTTTGCCGCCCCGACCGGATTGATCGTGCCTTATGCCAACGTGGCGTACCGTTATAACCTGAACGACAATCCCAGCGTTGTGACCGGCTACTTCAACGGGGTCAGCTCGGCACCGTTCACCGTCTCGGCGATCGGCTCGGGCCGGTCGGCATTCGATGTCGATGTCGGGATCAGCGCCAAGATCGGCACCGGAGCGAGCGTGTTCCTTGGCTATCAGGGGACGTTCCGCAACGACCTCAACAGCCACGGCGCAAATGGCGGCGTGCGGATTTCGTTCTAAACACGAGAGCCGAACAAACAAATCGGGGGCGGGCAGCAATGCCCGCCCCCTTTTTTGTGCCCGCCGGGGGAAACGGGCAAGCTCGGCGCTGGTTGGAGCGGCTAACGCGCCAGGTGCAGGCGCCGCCGCCGGGGCGGCACGATCTCGGCGCGAGCGGTGCCGGGTTCAGCCGCCTTGTTAAAGCCCCAGTCGCTAGGGATCCCGGGGATCTTGGCGTACCAGGCGGTCCAGTCGAAGGTTTGGCGCGAAGTGGTTTGGGTGGGTTGGGTCATAGGGGATCTCTTGCCGTTTCAGCGTTGCGTCTTGATGACAGGTTGCCCCCGTTTATCTGGCGAAATGAATGGCGGCCCGGCTGGGTCCACGAAAGCCGGGCCGCCGCTTGCCTACGCGCGCAAGGGGCTTGTCAGCGCTTGCAGGCTTGCTTGGTCTTGTTGCCGGCGAGGCTGCAATTGTAAGTCACCGTCTTGCCGTTGCTTTGCCGCGCTGTGACCACCCGGCCGGTGGCTGCGGGCTTGGCATGCAGTGCCGCTGGGTGTGCTTTGAAAGCAGGCTTGGCGGCAACCTTGGCGGCAACCTTGGCAGCAGGCTTGGCCGCCGTGACAGCCAATGCCGGGCTGCCGAGCGACAGCACCGCGGCGGCAGCCAGCCCGGCCAGCAGTGGGAGTTTGAATTGCGTCATAAGAGACTTCCTTTCACCGTGTTTGCATCGGTGATCCCGGCTCTACCCGGTCCCAACCAACGCCGCGGTGACCGGCAAGTTACAAAGCCTTCATCTGGGTGCATGACAAAACTTTCATCTTGCCGTCAGCAACAAGGCCGGGCTTGATGCTATGCGAGCGGACAAAGGTGCCCCAATCATGTCGCAGAAAGTCCTGGTAATCGAAGACGACCAGCGCACCGCCGACTTCCTGTGCAAGGGGCTGAGCGACGCGGGCTACCTGACCGACCGCGCCGCCGATGGTCGCGATGGGCTGTTCCTCGCCACCGACGGGTCTTACGATGCGGTGGTGCTCGACCGGATGCTGCCCGGGATCGACGGCATGGCGGTGCTCGCGGCGATGCGCGCGGCCAAGGTCGCGACCCCGGTATTGATCCTGTCCTCGCTCGGCACGGTCGATGCCCGGGTCGAGGGTCTGACTTCGGGCGCAGACGATTACCTCGCCAAGCCGTTCGCCTTTTCCGAATTGCTCGCGCGGCTGCGCTTGCTGATGGCGCGCTCGGACAAAGGCACCGGCCAGATCGAAGTGACGCTGTCCTGCGCCGATCTCGAGGTCAATCTGCTCACTCGCCGGGTCACGCGCGGCGGGCAGCGGATCGACCTGCAACCGCGCGAATTCCGCCTGCTCGAATACTTGCTGCGCCACAAGGACCAGGTGGTGACCCGCACGATGATGCTCGAAGGGGTGTGGGAATATCATTTCGATCCCGGGACCAACGTGGTCGATGTCCACGTCAGCCGGCTGCGGCGCAAGATCGATGACGGCTTTGCCCAGCCGCTGCTCCACACCGTGCGCGGCGCGGGTTATATGCTCGGCCAGCCCGAGTGAGCGAAGCTGCGCCGCTGCCAAAGCCGCTCGGATCGACCACCTGGCGGCTTGCGGTCATCCTCGCGCTGACCCAGATTGTAACGCTGGCGCTGGGGCTGGGCATAATGCACGCGCTGACCCGCCAGACCCTGGAGAGCGAAGCGCGGGTGGCGGCCGAGGTCGCCGCCAGCGGCCTGCGCGATGAATGGCGCGACGGCGGCACCCCGGCGCTGGTCCGCGCCATCGGCGACCGGCTCGGCGCGAGCGCGGACCGTAACTTCGTGGTTATGCTGCGCAGCGCCGATGGCGCGCGGTTGGCCGGAAATCTCGTCATGTGGCCTGCTGCCCCGCCGCCGCCGCTGCACTGGACCCAGGCCCAGTTGACCCGCACCGGGGCCGACCGGGCCGAAACCATCGGCTACCTGATCGAGCCGCTGCCGGGCGGTCAAAGCCTGCTGACCGGGCAGGTCATGCAGGACCAGGCCGCGCTGACCCGTGCCAGCGAACAATCGTTCGCTTACGCCATGCTCGCCGGGCTGGTGATTGCCGCGCTCGCCTCGTGGCTGATCCTGCGCGTGCTCGAGCGGCGGATCGACCACTTCAGCCGCGCCGCGCGCGATATTGCCAGTGGGCGGCTCAACACAAGGATCGCGCTGCGCACCGATGGCGACGCGTTTGACCGGCTCGGCGTCGCGATCAATGCCATGCTCGAACGGATCGAGGCGCTGGTTGGCGAGCTGCGCGCGGTGACCGATTCGATGGCGCACGATTTGCGCTCGCCGGTGGCGCGGATCCGCTCCGCGCTCGAACGCTCATTGGAGGCAGCGCGCGATCCCTCGGCGCGCGGCGCGCTGGCCGATGCAATCGACGAGACCGACGGGCTGCAACGCCTGCTCGACACCGCGCTCGAAATCAGCCGCAGCGAAGCCGGGATCGGCCGCAGCCAGTTCGCCGCATTCGATCTGGCCGCAATGCTCCACGATCTGGCGGAGGTTTATGGACCGCTGGCGGAGGACGAGGGATTCGATATCATGGTCAGCGCGCCCGCCACACTGCCCGTCACCGCGCACCGCGAGCTGCTGTTCCGCGCGATCTCCAACCTGATCGACAACGCCCTCAAGTACGCCGCGGGAGGCTCGCAAATCAGGCTGGAAGCGGAGCTGCAGGACGGCGCTCCGGTGTTGCTGACCGTATCCGACAACGGCCCCGGCATCCCGCCTGCCGACCGCGACGAAGCGGTCCGCCGCTTTGGCCGGCTCGATCCCGCGCGGACCCGCTCGGGCGCCGGGCTTGGCATGGCGCTGGTCGGCACGATCGCCAGCCTGCACGGCGGCACGATGGAACTGGGCGAAGCTATCCCGCAAGGACTACGGGTGCGGCTATCCTTGCCGATCCGCGCGGATTAACGTCAGTTCGGGCTCATTCGCCGAGCAGCCGCAAGGCCATCGCGCGGACCTCATCGCGCATGTCTTCGCGTTCCAGCGCAATCGCCAGCGTCGCCTCGACGAACCCGGTCTTGTTGCCGCAGTCATAGCGTTTGCCCGCAAACGTCACCGCGTGGAACGGCTGCTGGCCGATCATCTGCGCCATCGCATCGGTCAGCTGAATCTCGCCGCCCGCGCCCTTGCCCTGGTGTTCGAGCACCCGCATCACCTCGGGCTGAAGGATGTAGCGGCCCGAGATGATCAGGTTCGACGGCGCCGCCTCGCGGGTGGGTTTTTCGACTAGACCGCGCACTTCGGTCAGCGCGCCGCCGGGACCGAAGCCGCGCTTGCCCGGATCGATCACGCCATAGCTCGAGACTTCGTCTTCAGGCACTTCGAGCACCGAAATAAGGTTGCCGCCAACCTCGTTATAGGCCTCGACCATCTGCTTCATGCAGCCCGGCTGGCCGATCATCAATTCGTCGGGCAGGAAGATCGCGAACGGCTCGTCGCCGACGATTGCGCGGGCGCACCAGATCGCATGGCCCAGCCCGAGCGGAACCTGCTGGCGCACCGTCACCAGATTGCCCGGCAGGATCCGGGTCGGGTCGATCGCGTCGAGCGACTTATCGCGCTCGGTCATGGTCGCCTCAAGCTCGAAGGCGTGGTCGAAATGCTCGACAATCGCGGTCTTGCCCCGGCCGGTAACGAAGATCAGCTGGTCGATCCCGGCCTCGCGCGCCTCGTCCACCGCATACTGGACCAGCGGCCGGTCGATGATCGGGAGCATCTCCTTGGGAATGGCCTTGGTCGCGGGGAGGAACCGCGTGCCCATGCCCGCGACCGGGAAGACAGCTTTGCGAATGGGTTTGCGGTTGGTCATGACGCCGGAATCGCAGGCTGAGCTGCGAACGTCAACCGGGTTAGAATGTTTCGCGCAGAGCCCGCAGAGGGCGCAAAGATGCTGTGCTTGGCCGAAGGCTGATCAATTCTTACAGACCTTGCGCCAGACGCAACGTGGGTTGGAAGAGCGGCTGCGCCGCAAACCCGAGCTCTTGGCGTTCTCTGCGCTCGCTGCGCGAACCCCATTCTCCCTGCCACTTGCCGCCTCAAAGTTTCCCGCTAAACGGACTGCTATGGACAAGATCATCATCCAGGGCGGACAGCGCCTGTCAGGCACCATCCCCATCTCTGGCGCCAAGAACGCCGCACTCACGCTGCTGCCCTGCGCGCTGCTGACCGACGAGCCGCTGACGCTGCGCAACCTGCCGCGGCTGGCCGATATCGACGGATTCCAGCACCTGATGAACCAGTTCGGCGTCTCGACCTCGATTGCTGGAAATCGTCCGGAAGATTTTGGCCGGGTGATGACGCTGGAAGCGACCCGCATCACCTCGTCGGTCGCGCCGTACGAACTGGTCCGCAAGATGCGCGCTTCGATCCTCGTGCTCGGCCCGATGCTGGCGCGGATGGGCGAGGCGACCGTGTCGCTGCCCGGCGGCTGCGCGATCGGCAACCGCCCGATCGACCTGCACTTGAAGGTGCTCGAAGCGCTCGGCGCGCACATCGAAATGGCGGCGGGCTATGTCCGCGCAATCGCGCCCGACGGCGGGCTGCCCGGCGGGCGTTATTCGTTCCCGGTGGTGTCGGTCGGTGCGACCGAGAACGCGCTGATGGCCGCGGTGCTGTGCACCGGCAAATCGACGCTCCACAACGCCGCGCGCGAACCCGAGATTGTCGACTTGTGCAACATGCTGGTCGCGATGGGCGCGCAAATCGAAGGCATCGGCAGCAGCGACGTGACGATCCACGGCGTCCCCCGCCTGCACGGCGCGACCTACCGCGTGATGTCTGACCGGATCGAGGCCGGCTCCTACGCCTGCGCGGCGGCGATCACCGGCGGCGAGGTGTTCTTGAAGCACGCGGTGGCCGAGGAAATGGACGCAACCTTGCAAGCGCTGCGCGATGCCGGGGTCCATGTCGAGCCCAAGGCCGGCGGGATCCAGATCGCCTCGGACGGCAAGCTCAAAGCCGTCACGCTCTCGACCGCCCCCTACCCCGGCTTCGCCACCGACATGCAGGCGCAGCTGATGGCGATGCTGTGCCTCGCCGAAGGGTCATCGGTGCTGACCGAAACGATCTTCGAAAACCGCTACATGCACGTGCCCGAGCTCAACCGCATGGGCGCGCATATCGAGACGCGGGGGCGCACCGCGGTGGTTCACGGGGTGGGCAAGCTGACCGGCGCTGAAGTCATGGCCACCGACCTGCGCGCCTCGATGAGCCTGGTGATCGCCGGGCTGGCGGCGGAAGGCGAGACGCAGGTCCACCGGCTGTATCATCTGGACCGCGGGTATGAGCGGCTGGAGGAGAAGCTGGCCTTGGTGGGGGCGCAGATCGAACGGGTTGGGGACGATTAGCGCTCCCCCGGCTCTGGCGGCGGCGGCGGCGGGGCGTCCCATTCCTGGTCGTATTCGATGTGGCTGTCGATCGCTCGACCCGCGGCGTTGCGCGCGGGCTTGAATTTGAACCGCTGCATGATCAACCGGCAGGTGGTCGCGTCGAGCTCGCGGCTGCCGCTGGTGCGGATCACGCGGCAGGCGGTCGGGCGGCCATTGGCACCGACTGCCACTTCGGTCTCGGTGGTGCCGCTGATGTTGGCCTCGCGCAGTGCCTTGGGATAGTCACCGTTCTTGATCTTGCCGCCGGTCCATTCAGCATCGGTCCCGCCGCCGTCGCCATCACCACTGCCCGCACCGGGGCCATTGCCGCCATTGCCCGATCCGGTGCCGGTGCCTTGGCCTGCGGCACCGCTGCCGGGACCGGGCTGGACCGCTGCACCGGGGTTCAGGCCGACCGAAGCAGCCGGCAGTTTGGCGGCAGGGATTGGTTTGGGCGGGACCACGATCCTGAGCGGTTCGGTCAGCGGCGCCGCCTCAGCCTTGAGCGAGGGCGGTGCAGCGCGGCCGTTATCGGCTGAGGCGCTGGCCTTGAGGCGTTTTTCAGGCGGGAGCGGCGAATCCAGGTTGATCGACACAAGGCTGGCCGGAGCCTTGGGCAACAGCGCCAAGGGTCCGGCCAGTCCATAGATCAACGTGACGATGATCAGTGCCTCGATAGCCACGGCTGCAATGGCAGCCCGGCCCCGGGGTCCGCGCGCATGATACCGGTCCAGCTGCGGGCCGGTCCATGCGGGCGAATGGTTCACCGCTTAGCGGCGGTAGTTGTGGCAGCGCTTCTTGGCGGTGATCGTGCGATCGACCGCACGGCCCGCAAACGCGCCGCCAACGGCACCGGCTGCAACGCCGACGATCCCGCCGCCGAGCACCTTCGAGCCGACCACCGCGCCGGTCGCGCCGCCAGCGATCAGGCCGGTGGTGCCGGGCGAATGGCGGCAGCTGCGATAATAGGCGCGGCTATGGTATTTCTTGGCATGGGCTTCAGCCTTGGCTGCACCGACGACGGGCAGCGGGGCGGACAGCGGAACAGCCATGGCTGCGGCGCCGAGCACGAGTAGCATTGTGCGCATGATATTTCTCCTCAGGTTGGATGTAATTCGGAATGACTGCTCAACAAACGCCCGGGCCGCCGATTGGTTGCGTGAACGGTTGTTCAGGCCAGCCGCGCGGCGAGCCAGGCAACCAGCCAGATCCGCACCGCCCCCGCCAGCCCCGGCGGGACCGGAGCCTGGATTCGCTCAGCGTCGATCCGGGCCACCAGCGCGTTCAATGGCAGCTCCTCGGCGCGCGCCGCCTGCTTGAGCAGCTCCCAATACAGCGGCTCCAGACTGATCGAGGTCTTGTGCCCGGCGATCTCGACCGAGCGCTTGACCGGGGGGTGGTAGGGCGTGGTCATCCAGGCCATCTAGCGCCTATCCGCGCCGTACAGATACGATTTATTTGGGGTGGTCCGGGCCCATACCCCGGCCTAAACCCCGTGCATGACCCACGGCCACCACGCTCTGACCGAGAAAGAGAAGCAGACCCTGCGGCTGCTGGTCAGCGGCTATGATGCCAAATCGATGGCGCGGCATCTGGGGCTGTCGGTCCACACCATCAACGAACGGCTGCGCGACGCCCGGCGCAAGATGGCCACTTCGAGCAGCCGCGAGGCGGCCCGGCAACTGCGCGAGGCCGAAGGCCCGGCCCCCGAATTGCTTGGGGACAAGACTTTGGGGGATGCCGCCGCCCCCGGCGCGGCGCAAGGGGTCCGCCAGCCAGCCCAAGGTGACGGCACGCGCCGCCGCACCGGCTGGATTGTTGGAGGATTTGTGATGACCATCAGCCTTGCCTTGCTTGCCCTGTCGGCCCTGTCCGGCGGCGCCGCTGCGCCCGCCGCAGCCCCGCCAGCCACCAGTTCCGCCCAGTCCCCTGCAGCCGGTGCCGCGCTGCAGTGGCTGGCGCTGGTCGACGGCGAAGACTGGAACGGGGCGTGGGCCGAAACCGGCCAATCCTTCCGGCAAAACAACACGGTGGAAGGCTGGACCGCCGCCGCCACGGGGGTGCGCGCGAAATATGGCACGACCAGCGGGCGCAGCCTGATCAGCAGCGAATGGGTGCCGGCTCCGCCGAACGGCTACCGGATCGTCAAGTTCCGCACCCTGACCAGCAATCAGGGCATGATCACCGAAACGCTCTCGCTGGCCGAGGAAGGCGGGACCTGGAAGGTGGTCGGGATCGTGATCGATTGACCCCGGCCCGGGTGCCTGGCCCGCGCCGCGATTTTCCTACAACCGAAAGTTGTGGCACAGGCGGGGGATCGCAGCGGGGAAGTGATCAGAGGCGCTCTACAACAGCCTTTGCCCGAGTTATCTTGTTGTAAAAATAAGATATTCTTTCAGAATTCGCGCGGATTTTGCACCGTCTCAACCCGGCTTTGACCGCGCCCGGCCCCCGCTAGACCCGGCTGTGCCGCACTTGTGCAACCCGGTGCCGCACCATCCTCAATACATGTGCTGCCCGCCGTTGATGCTCATCGTCGAGCCAGTCACGAAGCCGCCATTGTCGCTGGTCAGGAACGCCACCCCGCGGGCGATTTCCTCGGCCTGGCCGAGCCGTCCGACCGGGATCTTGGCGACGATCTTTTCGAGCACCGGCGTTGGGACTGCGGCGACCATGTCGGTATCGATATAGCCCGGCGCGATCGCATTGACGGTGACGCCGTACTTGGCCCCCTCCTGCGCCAGCGCCTTGGTAAAGCCATGAATTCCGGACTTGGCGGCGGCATAGTTGACCTGGCCGTATTGCCCGGCCTGGCCGTTGATCGAACCGATGTTGACGATCCGTCCCCAGCCGCGCTCGCGCATCCCCGGGAAGGTCGCCTTGGCCATGTTGAAACAGCCGCCCAGATTGATCCGCATGACCTCGTTCCAGTCGTCGAAGGTCATCTTGTGGAGCACGCCGTCGCGGGTCACCCCGGCATTGTTGATGACAATGTCGATCGGGCCATGCTCGGCGGCGATGTCATTGCAGTTGTGGATGCAGGCCTCATGATCGCCGACGTCCCAGCGATAAGCGCGGATCCCGGTATCAAAGGTGAAAGCCTTCGCTTTCTCATCGTTGCCGCCATAGCTGGCAATCACCAAGTGACCCTGCTTTTGCAGCCGCAGGCAAATCGCCTGTCCGATCCCCCTCGTGCCGCCGGTTACGATCGCTACACGCGCCATGGTTCAGCCTTTCCCAACTTTTATGCCGTTGGGACAAGCTTACGCGGCCAGCGCGCGCGCGCAACATGCCGCATACGTAAAGTCGCCAGAATCAGGGCTTAGAAGCGGAACTGGGTGCCGACGTAGACCGCCTGGCTATCCTGCCGCCCATCGGTCAGCGGCCGCAGCCGGTCACGATCGGACGAATAACGCACCCCGGCAGTCACATTGAGGTTGCGGGTCACGCGGTAGCTGCCGCCCAGATCGACCTGCCGATCGGATTGTTCGAAAGTGCGCGGGGCACGCCCGGTCTTTTCGCGTTCGTCGAGCACGATCGCCGGGGCAAACCGTGACGGGGTCGAGGCGACCCCGGGCTTGGGCCGGTAGCTGGCGAGATTGGGCGCATCGAGCTGGCGGATTGGCGTGGCGGGAACCGCGCTCTGCGCAAAGCTGCGATAACCGCGCGCCGCGCCCAGGCTGTAAGCGGTCGGGGCAATCGGCAGCGCGGTCCCGGCGGCAACATTCTCGCCGCTCGTGGTGTGGCGCAGCGCCAGCGATTGAGCGTTACCATTGTTGAGGCGGACCGCGACGGTCACCACCGATCGATCCATCCCGTTCGGCACTGCGGCGGGGGTAAAGCGGAACGAGCGGCCCTTGGACAAGGCGCGCACGGTAATCGAGCGGGCGAGCCGCGGATCGACTTCGGCGGGGATGAACCCGCTGGCACCATCGGTGCTCACTCCGGCGATCGAATCGGGATCGAACCGGCTGGAAAAGGCCAGCACCGCGCTGGGCAAAGCGAGCACGCTGACCGCGCCGCACAGCAGCATCGCCGCAGCCGAACCGCTGCGCTTGCGCGTGCTTGCTACCAACTGGGTCATGGCGTCCCTTGTGCTCCTCGCGAACCTCACCACCGCACAATCGCGCAGTTCGCTCCATTAGCCAAGCGCCACGTGGACTCGGCGCGGTGAATTTAGCCTGAACCCGCCGCATTTGCGAATCATTCAGCAGGCATTAACCGCCCAGACCGGCAAAGAGCCAGATGCGGGCTTGCCGCCTTGGCCTCCTCGGTTATAGAGGCTCGGCGCGTGCAGGCACGCCACCATTCGAGCGACAGGATCCGGACAAACGCAATGATTGCCTCCAACTCAACCCGCGCCAGCACCGTTCGTTTTGCCGCCCGCGCCGGGCTTGTCGCGCTGGCCGCAGTGTCGCTGGCCGCTTGCGGCGGTGGCAAGGGCCGCCCCAAGTCCGATCTCGCCGCCTCGCGGATCACCACCATCGGGGTCAATTCCTATTTGTGGCGCGCCAGCCTTGAAGCAGTCACGTTCATGGGCCTGCTCCAGACCGACAGCAATGGCGGGGTCATCGTCACCGACTGGTACGCCAACCCGAACAATCCCAACGAACGGATGAAGGTCACCGTCACGATCCTCGATCAGGACCTGCGCGCCGATGCGCTGCGCGTTGCTGCGAGCCGCCAGACCAACCAGAACGGCGTGTGGGTCGATGCCCCGGTTCAGGCCGCCACGGTGCAAAAGCTCGAAGACGTGATCCTGACCCGCGCCCGCGACCTGCGCCGCCAGGCTTCCGGGGTTAAGTAACCCCGCCACCCTGCCCCCTCGACAAGCCGCGCCAAGCGGCTAGAGCGTGCCCTCATGACCAGCGAACGCTTCGATCCGTCCAGCGCCGACCCGCGCTGGCAGCACCAATGGGATGCGCAGCAGACCTTCCGCGCCGATGATCATTCGGCCAAGCCGCGCTCCTACGTGCTCGAGATGTTTCCCTATCCCTCGGGCAAGATCCACGTCGGCCATGTCCGCAATTACACGATGGGCGACGTGCTCGCGCGGTACAAGCGGATGCAGGGACATGAAGTGCTCCACCCGATGGGCTGGGACGCGTTCGGGATGCCGGCCGAAAACGCCGCGATGGAACAGGGCGTCCACCCCGGCGGCTGGACCCGCGCCAATATCGACAGCATGAAAGCGCAGCTTAAGCGGCTGGGCTTCGCGCTCGACTGGAGCCGCGAACTGGCGACTTGTGAGCCCGATTACTACGGCCACGAACAGGCGCTGTTCCTCGATCTCTATGCCGCCGGGCTGGTTTACCGCAAGGAATCGGCGGTCAACTGGGACCCGGTCGACATGACTGTGCTGGCCAACGAACAAGTGATCGACGGACGCGGTTGGCGCTCGGGCGCGCTGGTCGAAAAGCGCAAGCTGAGCCAGTGGTTCCTCAAGATCACCGACTTTGCCGAGGAATTGCTTGAGGGTCTGGGCAGCCTCGATACCTGGCCCGACAAGGTCCGGCTGATGCAGGAAAACTGGATCGGCAAATCGCAGGGACTGGAATTTGCCTTCACGGCCTCGAACGGCGTGCAGCTGCCGGTTTACACCACCCGCCCCGATACGATTTTCGGCGCGAGTTTTGTCGCAGTGGCGGCCGACCATGCCATCGCGCAAGAGGTTGCCGCGAGCAATCCCGCCGCGGCGGATTTCATCGCGCTGTGCAAGCAGGGCGGGACCACTGCGGCGGAACTGGAAACGATGGTGAAGCTGGGCTTCGACACCGGCCTGACCGCGCGCCATCCCTTCACTCACGATCCGCTGCCGGTCTTTATCGCCAATTTCGTGCTGATCGAATACGGCACCGGCGCGATCATGGGGGTGCCCGGCCACGACCAGCGCGATTTCGATTTTGCGCGGAAATACGGTCTGCCAATCCCGCGCGTGATTGCCCGGAGCGCGGTCGACGCGGACAGTCCGCTTAGCGAAGCCGACCCGGTCGATGGAGTCTGCGTCAATTCGCAGTTCCTCGACGGGCTGAGCGTCGCTGCCGCCAGCGCCGAAGTCATCGCCCGCGCCCAAGCCGGTGGCTGGGGCGAAGGACGAACCGTGTGGCGACTGCGCGACTGGGGGGTTTCGCGCCAACGCTATTGGGGCACGCCGATCCCGTTCATCCACTGCGCGCACTGCGGTGTGGTCGCGGTGCCCAAGGAGCAGCTCCCGGTGGTGCTGCCCGAGGATGTCGATTTCAAGACCCCCGGCAACCCGCTCGAGCGGCACCCGACCTGGAAGCACGTCGCTTGCCCCGGCTGCAATCAGGCGGCAGTTCGCGAGACCGACACGCTCGACACCTTCGTCGATTCGTCGTGGTATTTCCTGCGCTTTGCCAGCCAGCCGAGCGACAAGCCGTTCGACCGCGAGGTGGTCGCCAAGTGGCTGCCGGTCGAGCAATATATCGGCGGGATCGAGCATGCGATCCTGCACCTGCTCTACGCCCGGTTCTGGACCCGCGCCTTGGCGCACATCGGCATGATCGACGTCAAGGAGCCGTTCGCCAGCCTGTTTACGCAAGGCATGGTGACGCATGAGACCTACTTCATAAAGTATCCAGACGCTTCACATAACGGAGTGGAGCACATTCAATGGCTTTCCCCGGCCGAAGTTGAATGGCGCGACGACACCAACGGACGTTATCTCGCCGAGCGCGCCACCGGACTTGAAGTCGAGATCGGCCGCGTGATCAAGATGTCCAAGAGCAAGAAGAACGTGGTCGATCCCGACGACATCATTGCCAGATACGGCGCCGACGCGGTGCGCTGGTTCGTGCTGTCGGACAGCCCGCCTGAGCGCGACTTGCCGTGGTCCGAAGCCGGGATCGAGGGCTGCGCACGGTTCGTCCAGCGGCTGTGGCGGCTGGCTGGGCAGTACGATGCTGCGGCGAGCGGCGAGGACAAGGCGCTCGACCGCAAACGCGACCAGACCGTTGCCGCCGCTGCTTCCGACATCGAAGCGCTCGGCTTCAACAAGGCCGTCGCGCGGATTTACGAGCTGACCAGTGCGGCGGAAAAGGCTGCACCATCGGCCAGCCGCTCGGCCGCGATCCGCACCTTGCTGCTGCTCGCCGCGCCGATGATGCCGCACCTCGCCGAAGAGGCCTGGGCGGCCACCGGCGGCGACGGCCTGATCGCCAATGCGGCCTGGCCTACGTTTGATCCCGCGCTGTTGATCGAGGACGAAGTCACCGTCGCAATCCAGGTGCTGGGCAAGTTGCGCGACACCATCACTGTCGCCAAGGGCCTGCCGCGCGAGGAGCTGGAGGCGCTTGCCCTTGCCTCGGACAAGGTGCAGCGTGCACTGGATGGCAAGGCAATCAAGAAGGTGATCGTGGTGCCCGACCGGCTGGTCAATCTCGTCGCATGAGGCTGCTGCTGTTGCCCTTGCTGCTCGCGCTCAGCGCTTGCGGGCTGCACCCGATGTACGCCGGCGGCGCGAGCGGCCAGGTTGCGCAAGGGCTGGCCGGGGTCGAGGTGTCCGCGATCGAGGGCAAGCCGGGCTGGCTGGTGCGCAATGCGCTGGTCGACCGGCTCGGCGCAAACCAGCACAGCGGGCCGTCGCGCTACCGGCTCGACGTGCGGCTCGACGACAAGGTCGAAGGGCTCGGCCTGCTGAACGACGATACTGTCGCGCGCGAACGCCGCACCTTGCGCGCGCGTTACCAGCTGGTCGATCTGGCCAGCGGCAAGATCGCGCTCGACGAGACCGCCGGGTCCGACGCCGGGATCGACGTGGTCAGCAGCGAATATGCGACCATCGCCGCCGAGCAGACCGCGCTTGAAAACCTCGCCAAGGAAGTGGCCGACCGGATCGTGGTGCGCATCGCGCTCAAGCTGCGCAGCGGCGATACTCCCGCCAAGTGAAGGCCGCGGCGTGAAGGCCAGCCAGAAGGATTTCAAGGCTCAGGCGGCGAAGGCGGCCCGCACCGCGCAGGTGTTCTACTTCTGCGGTCCCGACGAAGCAGGCGCGCATGATGCGGCCCATACCATCGCTGCGCTGCTGCCCGATCCGGGCGAGCGGATCGAGCTGACCGGGGCGGAACTCAAAAAAGACCCGGTCCGGCTCGGCGACGAGGCGCGTTCGATTTCGCTGTTCGGCGACAAGCGCCACATCTGGGTCCGTGCCAGCGGCGACGAGGCTTACGATGCCGTGGCCAATTTGATCGACGGAGAAGGTGAGCCCTGCCCGGTGCTGATCGTCGCCAGCAGCGCAAGCGACAAATCGCGCACCGCCAAGCTGCTCGCGCCGCGGCCCGATGCGTTGGTCGCGATGTTCTATCCGCCCGACCTGCGCAGCGTTGCCGAAGCCGTGAAGATCATGGGCGATCGAGCCGGGGTCCAGCTCGCCGGTGATCTCGCCGAACGGATCGCGCGCGGGTCC
The DNA here is from genome assembly GCA_025359425.1 of Sphingomonadaceae bacterium. GTDB lineage: Bacteria > Pseudomonadota > Alphaproteobacteria > Sphingomonadales > Sphingomonadaceae > Novosphingobium. The sequence goes on along the minus strand of JANYGC010000111.1, from coordinate 3,727 downwards.
GCGCTGGATACCCGGCTGGCCCAGTCCGAAGTGACCAAGCTCGCGCTCTACCTCGATGCCTCGCCCGAAGCTCCGCGCAAGGCCGATATGCAGGCGCTCGATGCCATCGGCGCGCCGACCGAGGACGACGGCTTCACCGCGCTGGTCAATGTCGTGCTGGGCGGCGAGCTGGGCAAGCTGGCGAGCGAACTCAGGCGGATGCGCGAGCTGGGGATGAGCCCGGTCGGGCTGCTGCTCGCGTTCGAGCGCCGCGCCGCGCAATTGGCGCAACTGGCCGCGCGGCTCGGCTCCCGCGGCGACGTTCATGCCCTGCTCGAGGCCGAGGTCCAGGCGCGGCGGGTGTTCTGGAAAGATCGCCGCGACCTGACCGACCAACTCAAGCGCTGGCGCGGCAAGCGGCTGGCCCGGCTGGTCGCCCGGCTCACCGCACTCCACCGCGCGCTGCTCGGCAACAGCCAGTCCGCCGAACTGCTGCTGGCGCAAGGGCTGAGCGACATCGCCCGGTTCGCGGCGCAACGGAGCTAGATCGACGGGTCTGACGAAGCCCTTGTGAAAACGCGTAGGTTTGGGCAAGGAAGCGCGCAAGACGCCTCGAGCGTCAGGGTTGTACGAGCGCATTCACGATGAACCAATCCGTTGCCCCGGCGGCGACCGCGCCCGATAGCAACCGCTCCAGTAAAGCGATGGAATTTGCACAGGCGCAGCCGCTCCACCAGCGCCGCTTGCAGGCCTACCTGGCCTTGATGACGGGCGATATCGTGGCGATTTTCGCGGCGTTCTGCTTGTCCGGGTTTCTCTACCTGACGACGCCGGGGCTGGCGCAGGCCGCGCTGCTGGCGCAATTGCTGCTGCCGGTATTCCTGACCGTCGCGCTCTATAACGGAGCCTATTCGCACGCCACGCTGCAAAGCTCGCAAACCGGGATGCTGCGGGCGATGAGCGCGCTGGGCATCTCTGCCGGGGCGGTGGTGTTCATCGCCTATTATACCAAGAGCAGCGCCGCGTTCTCGCGCGTGACGTTCACGGCCGGCACCATGATGTCGGCTGTCCTGTTGTGCTGGATGCGTTTGCAGATGCGGTCGCTGGTCAAGTAGCGGTGCGGGACAAGGGTCATCAACGAACTGCTGATCGACGATGCCGGGCCAAGCATTGACCTGCCCGGCACCATGCGGGTCAATGCGGCCCAGTTCAAGCTGATCCCGGCGCTGGATGACCCCGACGCGCTCAACCGGATCGGAACCGTGCTGAGGTCGATCGACCGGGTGGTGGTGTCTTGCCCCCCTGAACGCCGCGCGGCCTGGGCCAGCCTGCTCAAGGGCGCCAATATCGACGGCGAGGTGGTCGACGATACCGTGGCCGAACTGGGCGCACACGGCGCGCGGACGGTGGGCGGGCACGGTTTCCTGCGAGTGTCGATCGGCCCGCTCGGTATGCGCGCGCGGGTGACCAAGCGCTTGTTCGATATCGCGGTTGCCGGCACCGCGCTGGTGCTGCTCAGCCCGCTCTTGCTGATCGTCGCAGCGGCGATCCTGATCGAGGACGGCAGCCCCGTCCTGTTCGTCCAGCGCCGCGTGGGCCGCGCGAATCGGTTCTTCCAGATGTACAAATTCCGCTCGATGAAGAGCGGCCGCACCGACCATGACGGCCACCGCTCGACCGCGCGCGGGGATGAGCGAATCACCCGCGTGGGTAAATTCATCCGCCGCACCAGCATCGACGAGCTGCCGCAGCTGTTCAATGTGCTCAAAGGAGAGATGGCGATCGTCGGCCCCCGGCCCCACGCGCTCGGCTCACAAGCCGGGGCCAAGCTGTTCTGGGAAGTCGACGAACGGTATTGGGAACGCCACGCGCTCAAGCCCGGGCTGACCGGGCTCGCCCAGATCCGCGGCTTCCGGGGCGCAACTGCAAGTGAGGGCGATTTGACCGACCGGTTGCAAGCCGATCTTGAATACCTCGACGGCTGGTCGCTGGCGCGCGATATCCAGATCGTTTTCAGTACCCTGGGGGTGCTGGTTCACGACCAGGCATTTTAGCGCGAGTGCTGACCGACCGAACCCAAACCCCGCTTGCCGCAGATTTTCTCTGGAACGATTGCGCTGCAATTGCGTTGCGGATTTGATGCAGTGCGGCGATTTAACCCAATGCGCTGATTATAACGGTTTTTGCGTCAAATGGTGCTGGACTCGGTAACCATCGTTGTGATAGGCGTTATTATACAAAGGATACCCAAGCAGGATTGGGGGTGCTAAGTGATTAGCTTCCCGTTCCCATGGCAAGAGTCGGTCGAGACTGAAGAAATGGCCGATTTCGAAGCCCCTCAATATTCGAAGCGTCGCGTGGTCGGTGCTGGAAAGCTTCTGAAGGGAAGCCTGCCGTGGCCCAGTGAGGTAACTGCGGAAACCTTCAAGATCGCACGCAATTGGCGGGCCGCGCACCTGATACCGATGCGCCACGTTAGAATGGAGCTACACGCCAAGGTGAAGAAGATCGGCGGCGGAATAACTGCCGCCCGTCTTAAGCGCATGACCTCAATCCGAGCGAAATTGAGGAGAGCGCCGCACACCCTCTATCAGATGCAGGACATAGCGGGCTGCCGCGCCATCATGTCAAACCAAGATGACGCTGACTATCTCATCGCGCTCTTGCGCAAGGAGAGTAGGCATACTTTCATCGATCAAGATGACTACATCGCCAGCCCCAAAGTGCTCGGCTATCGGGGCCATCACTTGATTTATCGCTACCATGGGCGCGGGCCATTCGTGGCGCTCAACAGCAACCCGCAATTCGTGGAAATCCAAATACGGACCAAGCTGCAACACGCTTGGGCAACTGCCGTTGAAGCTGTTGGCATGGTCAGAGGTGAAGAGCTCAAGAGCGGACAAGGCGATGCAGCCTGGCTGCGATTATTCGCGCTAATGGGGTCGGAAATGGCAGCACAAGAGGGCACAGCAATCGTGCCGGATACCTCTGTCGATGAGACCGCGCGACGGCAGGAAATAATCGAGATTGAACGCTCACTAGATGCGCTGGCGACCCTTTCCAATTATCGCAATGCGGTCAAAATCACCGAAAACGTAAAGACCTATTCTCCTTACTATTTGATCCAGTTTGATAGAGAGACCGAAAAACTTCGAGTGCGCGGGGTTACTGTGGCAGCGTCGGCCACCAGCCTTGATGACGCGGAAATGTCCGGTGGTCTCAATTCGGTGCTGGTGGCGGTGGATAAGGTCGGTGATCTGCGCGCAGCATACCCTAACTACTTCCTCGATGTTGCGCTGTTCGAAGAACGCTTGAGGCGGGTGGCGCGCCCGCGCAAGAAGGGCCTTACCTTCAATGCAGACTGGCTCAAAGATTGGATTGGCGGGAAGCGCTAACTTGGCTTGCTTGGAGCAACCCGCACCAATCTATCGAGCGCCTCATCGGCCTCGGTGGAGTTTAGTTCGCCAGCGGCCTTCATGCGCTCGACCTCGGCAGCGAACCTTGCGGCTTGCTGCTTCGGGGTCTCTTTCTTGCTTTGCTTCGGCATTACGCTGCACCAACTGTTTGATAGGTCAAACGCTTGCCGACAACACCCGAAAGCAGCGCGTCGGCGCGGTCGCTATCATTGTAGCCGAGTGCAACGCGGTTGGAATAGCGGAAGTCAAATTCAGCCAGATAACGGTGCAGATGCTTCTTCTGGCAGTGCTGGTAAACGCCCTTCATGCCGCGCTTGAAGATGCTGAAAAAC
>JANYGC010000073.1 GCA_025359425.1 Sphingomonadaceae bacterium | reverse complement strand
ATTGCCCACAGAACCGCTCGCTCTGCAGCGAGGGAGGCTCTAAGGACGGGTCATGGCTAATGCAAGTTCGACCAGCACCATTCTTCCGCACGAGGCGCAGCATTTCGGCGCACTGGCCGCCGAATGGTGGGACCCCAAGGGATCATCAGCGATGCTGCACCGGCTCAACCCGGTCCGGCTGGGCTTCATTCGGGCCGCAATCGACGCGCACTGGCCCGGCGACTTGCGCGGAGTGCGCCCGCTTGCGGGCAAGCGCGCGCTAGATGTCGGCTGCGGGGCGGGCCTGTTGTGCGAACCGCTCACCCGGCTTGGCGCGGCGGTAACCGGGGTCGATGCGGCGCCTGAAAACATTGCCGCCGCACAGGCCCACGCGGCAGGCGCTGGACTTGGCATCGACTATCGCTGCGGCGATGTGGGTGCGCTTGGCCTCAACGGATACGATCTGGTCACCTCGCTCGAGGTGCTGGAGCACGTGGCCGATCCCGCTGCCTTCATCGCCGCGCTGCGCGGTGCCATGGCCCCGGGCGCGCTGATGGTCCTGTCCACCCCCAACCGCACCGCGCGATCGCGGTTGCTGTTGGTCGAGGCGGCGGAACGCAGCGGGATGATCCCGCGCGGCACGCACCATTGGGACCAGTTCATCACGCCGGATGAACTTCGCGATCTGCTCGCTGGCGCTGGCCTGACCATGGGTGAGCCGCAGGGCATCGCCTGGTCGCCCGGCAAAGGCCTGCACCTGTCGCGCGACCTTGCGCTCAACTATATCGTGACCGCCACTATTTCGGGGTGATCGCCATGATCATCCAGGACAGCCCGGTGCCGATCGCAAACATGACCCATGACCAGTAAAGGTTGTGGCCCTGGATATGGTAATGCTGGATCTGCAGCCAGCCGCCGGTGCTGTGACCCGCACCCATGATCATACAGACCACGAAGGTGAGGATCGAACCGGGGATCAGGGCCTTGAAGAAGTCCATGGGTCGCCTCCCAGAGTTTCTTGCGCGCCATCGAAGCCGCAAAATGCCTCTGCGGTCAAGCTTTGATCACGGACGCGGCGGCGGTGCAAGTACGCAAGAGCGCGGAATTACGGGCGCAATTGGCGCCGAACCGAACCGTTCGGACAGTTCGGGATGGCTGCCATGCAGCCCGGCGATCTCATTGGCGCGGATCTGCAGGTAGTAAATCCGCTCCGACGCGTAGGGGTCGCTGGTCTGTTCGCGGAAATAGGTTTGACGCGCGTCGAAGGTGATCCGGTCGTCGAGCGATTTCAGCGCGCTTTGCGGGATCGAGAACTCGGGCTTGTTGAACGGCACACCAACCAAGGTGGGCAACATCGCCAGGTCGATCACCCGCCCGAACATGTCGCGCACCGTGGTCGGGCCGATCAGCGGCAGGTACAGAAACGGACCGGGCTTGACCCCGTAATAGCCCAGCGTGTCGGCAAAACCGTTGTTGTGATGCTGGATGTGAAACGGCTTTTTCTTGGCCACATCGAACAGCCCGCCCAGCCCGATCGTCGAATTGATCACGAAGCGCAGCAGGGTTTTGCCCGCGCGCACCGGGTGCAGCTGGAGCAGGTCGTTCACGAACACCACCGGCTCGGTCAGGTTGGACAGCGCGTTGTGCAGCCCGTCGCGCGCGGGTTCGGGCACGATGTGCCGGTACCCCTTGGCAATCGGACCCACGAACAGATCGTCTACTTTGTTGACCACCGCAAAACTCTGCGCATTGATCGCACGCAGCGGATCCTGCTTGCGCGCCAGCACATCACCGCTGACGACGATCTCGCTGGGCTGATCGCTGTTTACCGGACCGAATGCCGGCGTTGCCGGGGCTTGGGCAATGGCAGGCTCCGCAGCAGCAGGCGGAGCAATCAGCACCGGACAAGTGGCATCTGCCGGCACGCTGGCTTCAGCCGGGGCGGTAACAACCGGCGGCAGGGCCACCTGATTCACCGGCGCACCGCCGGCAGCGGTCCCGGCAGCGGTCAACGCAGCGAGCGCCAGCAACAGGGTCAAGCGCCAGTCTCGCGGGCCAGCCGGAACATAGGGGGGCGTTCTCTCATGGTCAGCTTTCGCTACCATCAAAAAGACCCGCTAAATAATTAAATATCGCGGTGAATGCGGTAAGCCGAGCCTATTTCGACGGCCACACCGCTTGTGCCGCCATCAGCGTGGTGATGGCCGCGCGCGCAGCCTTTTCGCGGTCGATCCACCCGCCCGAAATTGTCACATATTTGACCCCGGCGCGGACCAGCACGTCTTCGGCCAGCGCGGCAAAGCGGCTGCGCAGCGGACCCTTGCCGAAGAACCGCGTGCCGTCATCGATGCACGGCACGTCGGGGGTGAACAGCAGGTAAAGATCGGCCTTGGGATAGACGGTCAATTCCCCCGGCACTTCGCCGAACAGCATCTCGGCCCAGGCCGCGGTCATCAACTGGTCGGTATCGAGCAGCAGCAGCTTGGGACGGGCGCTGGCCGCCGCCGTGACCGCCATGGCCTGCCCCTCGGCGATCGCCAGCAGGTCGGCCATGGCAAGATCGGTGCCTTTTTCTTCGCAATAGGTCCGGCCATATTCGGGGACCCAGGTGCCGCCCAGTTCGCGGCTGAGCTTTTCGGCCAACACCGATTTGCCGGTGCTTTCGGCACCGTGGAAACATACTGTAATCATGCAAATTGTTCCGAGGGGAGAGAACGGGCGCCACGCATCCATTCACGCAGGCCGATGATGGAAATGAACAAGAATACGACATAAAGTATCGCGAGAAAGTTAAGATCGCGGTAGAGGTAGAGACCGATCGAAACAAGATCAATCACGACCCACAGCATCCAGTTTTCGATCTTTCTGTTGTTCAAAAGCAACTGCGCGGCGATGCTCGCGCCGGTCACCGCAGAATCGGCAAAGGGTAGCGCGGCGTTGGTCAAGGTGTGCATCAGCCAGCCGAGCGAGAGGCTGAGCAACACGGTTACCACGGCCCAGACCACGCGTGAGCGGTTGCGCATCCAGGTCACCGGAACCCTATCGGCATCGTCCGTCACGCGGTTCCACTGGACCCAGCCGATCGCGTTCACGACGAAGAAGAACGCCTGCAGGCCGCACTCCGAATAGAGCCGCGCCTCGAACAGGGTGACACCGATCAGGCTGACCATCGCCATGGCCACGGGGAAGTTCCAGATCGAGCGGCGGACCAGCAGCCAGATCTGGATCAGGCCCAGCACCGAGCCGAGCAATTCGGTCCAGTGCGCGCGCAGATAATCGATCACGGTCGCGCTCAAAATGCTGCCGCCCATATGTCGGGCTTGAACCCGACCAGCAGCCCGCCCGGATGCTCGACCACCGGGCGCTTGATGCACGATGGATTGGCGGTCATCAGGGCCACGGCCTTCGCCGCATCGAGGTCCGCACGGTCAGTTTCGGGCAACTTGCGGAAGGTGGTGCCCGCCCGGTTGAGCACCACGTCCCAACCCGCTTCTGCCATCCATTGCGCAAGCTTGGCCGGGTCTGCACCCAGCTTTTTGTAGTCGTGAAAGACATAGACCACCCCGCGCGCGTCTAGCCAGCTGCGCGCCCTTTTGACCGTGTCGCAGTTGGGAATGCCGTACAGCGTGACGCTCATTCGCCGGGCCGTTCATAGCGGTGGGTGCGGGGCTGGTCGCAGGTGTAGAGCGTGTAATCCTGATAGTATTCGGCGCGGCCCCGGGCCTGAACCGTGGCATGGTCGGGCTGGCTGCCCCAGTTGCGGGCCGCTTCGGCGGTGTCCCATTCGCTGAGCGCGATGACTTCGCCATCATCGGCGGTATAGCTCTTGAACGAGACGAACCCGGGCTGGGCGCCGGCCATCTGCTCCATCCGCTCGGCATCGGCACCATAGGCCGCACCATCGATATCGGCGCGCTTGCGATTGCGGAAGACGACCACAAACATGAGGCTCTCCTAAACCGGATGTGGACAGCCGCGCAATCAGGCGGCAAAGCCTGACCCATGTCCGTCAACACCTTTGGCCGCTTGTTGCGTTTCACCACCTGGGGCGAAAGCCACGGTCCAGCGCTGGGCGCTGTCGTCGATGGCTGCCCCCCGGGATTGGCGATCAGCGAAAACAAAATCCAGCCGTTCCTCGATGCGCGGCGGCCGGGCCAATCGAAGTTCACCACCCAGCGGCAGGAGCCCGACCAGGTGCGGATCCTGTCGGGGACGTTCGAGGGCCAGACCACGGGCACGCCGATTTCGCTGATGATCGAGAATGTTGATCAGCGCAGCAAGGACTATTCTGAAGTAGCCAAAGCGTACCGCCCGGGCCATGCCGACTATGCCTATGACGCCAAGTACGGTTTCCGCGATTATCGCGGCGGCGGGCGCAGTTCGGCGCGCGAGACTGCGGCGCGGGTCGCGGCAGGCGCAGTGGCGCGGCTGGTCATTCCTGAGGTTGTGGTGATCGGCTGGGTTGCGGAAATTGGCGGTGACGCGATCGATCCCGCGAACTTCGATGCCAATGAGATTGGCCGCAACCCGTTTTTCTGCCCCGATCCGGTCGCCGCAGTGCGCTGGGAAAAGCTGGTCGATGAGGCGCGACTGGCGGGCTCGTCGCTCGGCGCAGTGGTCGAATGCGTCGCCAGCGGTGTTCCCGTCGGATGGGGCGCGCCGATTTACGGCAAGCTCGATGCCGATCTGGCCAGCGCGATGATGGGGATCAACGCGGTCAAAGGCATCGAAATCGGTGATGGTTTTGCCGCCGCCCGCCTGAACGGTGAGGGCAATGCCGATCCGATGCGCCCCGGAAATGCGGGCCCGGTGTTCACTGCCAACCATGCCGGCGGGATTGCGGGCGGGATCAGCACCGGCCAGCCGGTCAAAGTCCGCGTCGCGTTCAAACCGACCAGCTCGATCCTGACCCCGGTCGAGACGATTGACCGCGACGGCCAGGCGACCGAAATCCGCACCAAGGGCCGCCACGATCCGTGTGTCGGGATTCGCGGCGTGCCGGTGGTTGAGGCGATGATGGCCTTGGTGCTGGCCGACCACAAATTGCTGCACCGCGGCCAGTGCGGCTGAGCAGGCCGGGCGAATGCGGTTCTACTTCACGGCGATCCTGGCCTTCGCGCTGGTGCTGTGGCTCTACAACCACCGCCGCCAGCAGCGGTGCGATGCCGATCCGGGCCAGCAGCGCCTCGCTTCCCTGCTGATCGGCACGGTCAAAGGCGAACGGGGAGCAAGCGAGCGGATGGTCGCCGAACAGCTCGACCGGATCGCCAAAGGCAGCGCGGACCGGCGGGTGCGGCTCAATCATGCGGTCATGCTGGTGCGGGGCACTGCCACGCCGGAACTTTACTCCGAGGTGCTGGACCTGGCGCGGAAACTCTAGATCCTCCCGGGCGCGGGGAGGATCTAACCGCGCAGTACCGCGCCCAGCTTCGCAGCCGCAGCGGTGATCCGCTCGGCAACCGCCTTGAGCTGGGCCTCGTCGAAGCTCTTCTCGCCCGGTTGCAAGGTCACTTCGATGGCGAGTGATTTCTGCCCGTCGGGCACGCCCGCCCCGCGGAAATCGTCGAACAGCCGTACTGCAACCACATTGGCTTTGTCGCAATTGCGGACCGCGCGAACCAGATCGCCGGCGGGCAGCGCCGCATCGACCATGAACGCGAAATCGCGGGTCACCGCCTGCAGCGCTGGCGGGGCATAGGCTGCGCGGGCGAAACTTGCCGCCTTGCGCGGCAGGATCGCATCGAGATGGATGCCCGCCACCGCCACCGGCACGCCGATATCGAACGCCTTGAGCACCGCGGGATGGACCATGCCGAAGCTCGCCAGCTGGGTCTTTGGCCCGAGCCGAAGCGTGGCTGACTGGCCCGGATGATAAGCGCTGCCTGCATCGTCCATAACCATCAGGTTATCGACCGGTGCACCAGCTTCGCGCAGCAGTTCAAGGCACAGTGCCTTGGCGTCGAAGGCGTCAAACACTTGCGCCTTGCCGCTTTGCCAACTGCGTGCCGATTTGTCGCCCGCCAGCACCAGTACCAGCGCCGGGTACTCGCCGTCCGCCAGATAGCGCCGCCCGATCTCGAACAGCCGCACTGTTGCGGCGCCGCGATCGAGGTTGCGGCGCACCGCCGAAAGCAGGCCCGGCAGCAGCGACGGGCGCATGACCTTCAGGTCTTCGCTGAT
>JANYGC010000107.1 GCA_025359425.1 Sphingomonadaceae bacterium | reverse complement strand
CGAGACCAAGATCTCGCGCCCGTGAAACTCGATCACCGCCAGCTTGAGCGTGGGCGACAGCATCGTGGTCTCGATAATCCGCACCGATTTGGCGGTGCCTTGGACCACGCCGAACCTGGCCTGCATGCGCTGCGCGAGTTTGAGGCTGGCCCAGGCGAGCCCGCCGATCAGCGGCAGCAGCACCAGCAATTTGAGCAGGTACCAGATCATGCCGCGCCGCCCGCATGCGCCGGCTCGGACCCGATCATCTCGACGATCTTGAGCCCGAACCGATTGCCCTGCGCGATGATTTCGCCGCGCGCGATCAGCGTGCCGTTGACGTGGACGTCGAGCAATTCATCGGTCAGCCGGTCGAGCATGACGACGCTGTCCTCAGCCAATGCGAGCACGTCCTTGAGTGGCATTTGCGTCCGGCCCAGCTCGACCGAAAGCCGGACATCGACCTCCCTGAGCAAATCGAACCCGCGCGTGTGAATGGTCATGCTAATCCCCCTAAATAATCGTCAGCCGGCGAGCTGCGTCAGGCGCAGCGCAATCCGGTCGTCCTGCGCGCCGATCGTGCCGCGCGCGATGATGTGGCCGCCGATCGCCAGCGGCACCGCCCGCGCGATCGCGACGGGCAGCACGGTGCCCGGCGCCAACGCGGCAATCGCGGCAAGTGAGACCGGCATGTCGACCAGCGTGGCGGTCAGCCCCAGCGGCACTGCGGCGAACGGTGCAGCGGCAGGATCGGCCGAGCCAGTGCGCCGCGTTCCGCTCGGGGCCGCCGTGCCGATGTTGCCAAGCAGTTTGGGCAGCGCCGCGAGCGGCAACGCGAGCACCAGGCTCCACGGCGGCTTGGCCCCGTCCATCACCTCAATCGGCAGCACCGCCAGCTTGGCCCCGGCCGGAAACGGCGCGAGTTCGGCCAGCCGGGCCGAGCTGCGCAAGGCGCGCACTTCGGCTTGGCCAAGCGCGCCGGTGAGGCACTCCGCCAGCAGAGCTTCGAGCCGCTGGACCAGCAGCTGCGCCGAGAGCGGGAAAGCTTCGGGCAGAGTGCCGTTGTGTTCGCCGCTGCCGCCATAGGCGCGGTCAACCAGCCGCAGCACCGCAGCGCCCTCGATTGCAGCAAGCAGCGTCACCCCCGGAATGCCCGAGGCGTAAAGGCTGTTGGCGGCGAGCGGGCCGACCTGCAGGATCAACTCGCCCTCGCTTTGCTCGTGCGGCGCGAGCGCGGTGACGACCGGCAGCTCGCCGCCGAGCATCTGCCCGAGTGCTTTCGCCAGCAGCGGCGCGAGCCGCTGACCCAACCCCGCAAGCGCGCCGATCTGCTCGGCTGGCTCGGGCGCGCGGCGCAGCAATGCTGCACAATGCTGCGCAGCAAAGCGCTCTGCAACAAAGGAATGTTCGCTGTTCACTGGACCAGAAAGCTCTTGAAATAGACCCGGTCGACCCCGCCGAAGCCCTCGGTCTGGACCAGCACCTTGTTGATCGCTGCGGCCAGCCGTTGTTGCAGGTGTTCCTTGCCCGCAGGCGTGTAAGCATCTTCCTCGGGCGTGTCGGCGAGCACCACCAGGATCTCGCTGCGGATCGCCAGTTCGTGCTTCTTGAGCCACACCAGCACCCGCCCGTCGCGGCGGGTCGAGCAGGCCAGGCTGAGCTGCATCAGCGCGCTCGAATTCTTGAGGTTGGAGGTAAAGTCGTCGGAGAACTTGTAATAGGCAGTGCGGTATTCACTGCCGCCTTCGCCATCGATTTCGCCGCCGCCTTCGCCGCCTTCACCGCCCTCGGCCTTGGGCGCATAGGGGTCGTCCTCGCCCTTCTTGACGAGCTTGGGTTCGTCCTTGACCTTGGCCTCCGGCTTGTCCGTTTTGCCGGCGAACACGAATGCGTAAGTCCCGCCGCCGCCCGCGCCGACCAGCACGAGGGCCAGCACAAGCTTGATCAGCAGGCCTTTCTTGCCCTTCTTCTGGGGGGCCGGCTGTTCTTCGTCACTCATCGTCGTGTCCCCTGTGGAAATCGTGTTCAGGCAAAGATGCCGCTGCGCCGCGCGGTGTCGCGAGTGGATGTCCGCTGCGGGTTGTGATGGGAGTGCTGGGCATTATCCCCGCGCCGCTCGGACTGCTGGCCGCGCGATTGCCCGCTGGCCGAGCCGCCGGCGGTTGAAGCGTGCTCACGCGCGGCTGCGGACTGGCCCGGCTCGGCGGGGACGAAGGCACCGGTGCTGACCGGCAGGTTGACCGGCGGAGCGGCGGCAGCGGCGCGGACGAAATCGGGATCGGCGTTGGTCAGCGACACCGCCAGCCCGCGTTCCTCGTGGCGGAAGCGCAGCTCGACCGGGCCAAATTCGGCATGCGCGACAGTAAGCGTCGCGCCCTGCGGCTGCACCGCCTCACGCGCCGCAACCAGCCGATCGACCAGCGCGGAAAAGTCGTGCGGGCGCGGACTGGCGATCAGCGGCGGCGGGGTTGCTGCGGGTCCGGTGTGAAGCTGCGGCAGCTCTGCACTGGCGAGCACCGTCGCAACCGGTGCGGGCTGAGATGGCACCACGCGGCGCGCCTCCGACTGGAGCTTTTCCAGCGGCTTGGCCGCCGGTTCGATCGCGCCCGGCAAAGCAATTTCAACCCGCAGCAAGCCCGGCGCGCGGGCAGCGTGCGGCGCCGGTTCCGACGCGGGAGCGGGCGGGCCGGGCTGGGGCGTGACCGGCGGCGGCAGCGCTGCGCGCAGGAAGGCGGCTTGCGGTGCGGCGTGCGCCACTGCTTGCGCGGCGGGCTCGGGCGTTCCTCGAATGGCGGGACGCTGCCGTTGCGGACCTTCCAATGCAGGCTCAGTTGACGCGGCCACGGCGAAATCAGGGAGCATCGCTACGCTGGTCGGCGCAGCGGCAGGATCCAGCGCGGGTTTTTCGGCCAGCGGTGATTGCGGTTCGGTCTGGTCGGCAACGATTGGCCCGGGTGCCAGACTGACCTGCGGCAAGCTTGCGGGCGCGGCTGGCTTCAGCTCGGAAGGGTGGAGATCGGCCTTTTCGGCTGCGCGGGCAGCCGGTGCGCGCGGTGCAGCATGCGCAGTCTTGCCAGTCCGCTGCGGGTGGGCGAGTTGCCCGGCCACAGCTTGAGCCTGCAGCGGCGTGGGCGCTTCTGCTGCGGCTTCGGGCTGCGCCGTGGTGCTGGCGGCCGAGCTGACCGGCAAGCGCGATACCAGCGGCACGGGTGCGGCAACTTGCGGCAAAGCGGGCGGCAAGCTCTTGCCGGTTTCTGCCGTCTGAAGCTGCATGGCAGCGGGGTCGTCAGCTATGGTAGGCGGCGCCACTGGAAGCGCGGCTGCCGTGTCGGCGGGAACGGCTGGGGCAGCGCTTAGGGTTAGCAAAGCCGCGAAATCGGGTAGTTCCGGGGTGCCGGTGCCTGGCTGGAGCAGGGCTTCGAGCGCTCCAGCTGGCGTCACGGCGAGGGTCGGGATTACAGACTGGATCATGGGCAGGGTTCCTCGCGCGCCGGGTTCACGCAGTTCTATTCAAGCCCTGTGCCAAGTGCGGCACCAACCGCGCGGCGCGCGCCCAGCACTGGCTCAGCGAGGCGCTGGGCGAGGGTCTGGGCCTGCCCGGCGGCGCGGGTTTCCACTGCGGCCCGCGCGCGTTCGGCCAGGACCAGTTCGTGCTGCTTGCGATCGGCGAGCGACTGGGCTTGCGTGGCATCGCGCTCGGTGCTGGCCGAAATTCCGCTCAGTCCGGCAACGAAGCTGCCGAGCTGGCGCAGCGCCAACCCGTCAGCGGCCAAGCTGCGCACATCGTAGCCATCCGCCAGCGAGCGGGTCCGTTCGGCCAACCCGCGTAACTGTTGCAGCGTAGTTTCGGCCTGCGCGGCATCCTGCGCAGCGGCCTGCTTTGCTATCGCCCGGACTTGCTCGAGCCGCTGCAAACGGCGCAGGCGGCGCAGTTCAGGGTGCATCGTTCAGCAGCGCGTGCAGCGCGGCCAGGCTTGCGCCGAAATCGACCGTGCTGCGCGCATCCTGACGCAGGAAGTCAGACAGCGCGGCGTGCATCGCAATCGCCATGTCGAGCTGCGGATCGGCCCCGGTGCGATAGGCCCCCATCAGCACCAGATCGCGATTGGCCTCGTAAGCCGCGCTGAGCGAGCGGAACTGGCGGGCCAGCGCGGCATGGTCGGGGGCGACCACATCGTCCATCACCCGGCTCAGCGAAGCGGCAAGATCGATCGCGGGATATTGCCCGCGCTGCGCCAGTTCGCGGCTCAGCACGACATGGCCGTCGAGGATCGAGCGCGCGGTATCGACCACCGGATCGTCCTGGTTGTCGCCGTCGGCGAGCACGGTGTAGAGCCCGGTGATCGAGCCGCCGCTCAAGGCCGAATTGCCCGCGCGCTCGACCAGTTTGGTAATCGCGGCGAGCGCGGACGGCGGATATCCGCGCGCCGCGCCGGGCTCACCCAGCAGCAGCGCAATTTCGCGCGCGGCATGCGCAACGCGGGTCAGGCTGTCCATGATCAGCAGCACGCGGCGACCTCGGCTGCGGAAATGTTCGGCGAGACTGGTCGCCAGCATCGCCCCGCGCAGCCGCAGGTTGGGGGCATGGTCGGCGGGGACCGCGATCACTGCGGTGCGGGCGCGCTTGGTCCCGGTCATGTGGCGCTCGACAAAGTCCGAGACCTCGCGGGCGCGTTCGCCGATCAGCGCGACGATCACGATTTCGGCTTCCGATCCGCTCGCGATCATGTCGAGCAGCACCGACTTGCCGACCCCCGATCCCGCCATGATCCCGATCCGTTGCCCGACGCCCAGCGTGGTCAGGGCATTGAGCGCGCGCACTCCGCAATCGAATTGCTCGCGCACCCCGCTGCGATCGAGCGCGGAAGCGCGCACCCCGCCGGCGGGCCATTGCGCCCGCGCGTGGATCGGCGGACCCAGATCGATCGGCTGGCCCTGGCCGTCGACCGCGCGGCCGAGGAAGGCATCGCCGACCGGGAGCATGCCGGGGCGGCCCTCGGCCCTGACCCTGGCACCGGGCCGCAACATGACCGTGTCGCCCAGCAGCATCAGCAAGGTGCGTCCGCTGCGGAAGCCGATCACCTCGGCGGTCAGCGAGGTCTTCGCGCCATGCTCGACCTGGCACAGCGCGCCGACCGGGGCCGACAGCCCCGAGACCTCGAGCAGCCCGCCGTCGCAGGCGGTGAGCAGGCCGTAGCGGCCCGGGGCAAGATCGATCCGGGTGGCGGTAAGCGTGTCAAAATGCGGTTCGTAAAGTTTCAGCATTGCGCGAGCGCTTCGGCGATTGCGCGGCGCCAGTGCGCCGGGCCGTCCTCGACCCCGCCGTTGGCGGTCTCGAGCCGCAAGGCTCCGCGTTCGAGCGCGGGGTCGGCGCGCAGTTCGAGGCCTTCGGGCAGTGCACCGCTGACCAGTGCGATATCGGCGGGATGGAGCCGCAGCACCCGTTCATCGTCGGCCCGCGCGAGCATCGCGGCGGCGCGTTCGACCCGTGCGGCCAAAGCCTCCCGGTCAAGCAGCAGCGGCGCGAGGCTGGCCTCGCACAGCACTTCGATCGCGGTGAACAACTTCTGGCGCAGCAGTTCCTGCTGCTCGGCATCGAGCCGGGCGAGGGTCAGGTCGATCTTGCCGCGCGCTGCGGTTTGCTCGGCCGCGGCATCGGCGGCGGCACGCTGGGTCTCGGCGCAACCCGCGGCATAGCCTTCGTCCCAGCCGCGCGCATGCAAGTCATCGGGCTGGGCCGGCATCGGCAATTGGCTGCCAAAACGCGGATCGGGGGCGAAACCCCTGTCCGCCGCCAGCAGCGCCAGCGGCAGGCTAGACATAATCGCCGTCCCCGCCGCCCGCGCCAAACTGCAAGGTGCCATCGGCGGCGAGCCGCTTGGCCGCCGCGACGATCGCCTTCTGCGCGTCGATCACATCGGCCAGCTTGAGCCGCCCGCGCGCTTCGATCTCGTCGCGCACACCGTCGGCGGCGCGGCTCGACATCGCGCGGAAGAACACTTCGCGTTTGTCTTCTTCGGTACCCTTGAGCGCGTCGATCAGAATTTCGCTTTCGACCTCGCGCAGCAGAATGCCCATCGCCTGCGCATCGAGCACGAACAGGTGTTCGAACTTGAACATCTCGTTTTCGATCTCGCGCGCGAGTACGCGGTCGATTTTCGCCAGTTCGGGCATGATCCGCTTTTCGGATACCTTGCCGATCTGGTTGATGATGTCGGCGGCCTGTTTGGCCCCGCCCAGTGCGAGCGTGCTGGTCCCGTGACGCTCGCCGATGCGGCGTTCGAGCAGGCTTTCAAGCATAGCCAGAGTGTCGGCGTTGACCGCGCCGAGCGTGGCGACGCGGTGCAACACCTGGCTTTGCGCGGGCGCGGGCAGGGCGTGGAGCACGGCGGCAGCAACGTCCGGATCGAGCTGGACCAGCAGCACCGCAATCGCTTGCGGGTGTTCGTCCTTGATCAGCGGGATCAACGCCGAGGGATTGAGCCAGCGCGCCAGCTCGATCGCCGGGCCGGCCTGGTCGCCCTGCGGCAGGATCCGCTCCATCAGGCTCTCGGCCTTCACTTCGCCCACCGCCTTGTGCATCAGGCTGCGGACCTGCGTGTTGCGGCCCCGGTCACTGATCCCCGATTGCTGCGCGCCGCCGACGAAACCGCTGATCGCCTGGGTGATTTGTTCGGGACCGATGGGGCCAAGGCTGCACATTTTCTCGCCGAGCAGCTGCAATTCAGCCGGGCCGAGCTGCGCAAGGATCTGCGCCGCCTGATCTTCTTCGAGCAGCATGATCAGCACTGCGGCGCGTTCGGGATCGCCGAGCGCGGGGATGGGCGGCGCGCTCATGCCGCCGGCTCGGTGGTGTTCTGCCCAAGCAGCGCGCGCAATGCGACCAGCGCGTCATCGGGCTTCTCCTCGACGATCCGCTGGGCAAGGCCAACCTGGCGGCCGAGCATCGCTGGATCGGTGGCTGCGGGGGCCTTGCGCGGTGGGGCCGGGTCGCCATCGCCGCTTGCTGCATTGCCGCCGCGCTTGAGCGCGCGGACCAAGGGCCGGACCCCCAGCAGCAGCACCAGCAGCACCGCGAGCAACGCAACGACGCTGCGCACCACCATCGCAAACCACGGCGCTTCGTAGAACGGCAAGGCAGTGTCCTCGACCGGCTCGAAGGCGCGGACCATCACTTGAATCTGGTCGCCGCGCGCGGGATCGACCCCCATCGCGGCGCTGACCAGCGCCTTGATCTGATCGAGATCGGCGGCCTTGGCCTTTTTCATCGCCTCCTGGCTGATCGCCACCGCGACCGACAAGCGCTTGATCTTGCCCGGCGCGGAATTGGCGACCGAGACCTCGCGGCCGAGTTCATAGGTCCGCGTTGCCGAGCTTTCGCCGTTTACGGGCGTGGCGCTGGCGGTGGGCGAGGGGCTGGGCGGCCCACCTTGGGGTGCGCCCGGCCGCGCCACGGTGGCGGGCGGGGGGGTATTCGAGAGCGCGCCGGGGATGCCTCCGGCCTGACCCGGCTGGGTGCTGTTGGCCAGCGACTGCGCCTGCGTTTCGGAGCGAACCACGCCGTTCTTGTCATAGCTTTCGCGCGCCGAGGTGACCTGGTCCATGTCGAGCTCGACCTGGATTTCGCTGGTGAAATTGCCTTGCCCCAGCACCGGCGAAAGCAGCGTATCGAGCTGCGCGCGCAATTTGTCTTCCATTCGTCCTTGCAGGTCGAGCCGGTCGGCATCGGGGCTGCCGCCTTGGCTGAGCAAGCGCCCGCGCTGGTCAACCACCCGCACTGCGTCGGCTGACATCCCCGGGACCGACCCGGCGATCAGGTTGACCACTGCGGCGACCTGGCTGTCGGCCAGTTGCCGGCCTTTGGCCATGCGCACCATCACCGAAGCGGTCGGCGGCGCATCGTCGCGCACGAACACCGATTTGCTGGCTTCGGCGAGATGGACGCGGGCGCTTTCGACCCCGTCGATCTCCTGGATGGTGAGCATCAGCTCATGCTCACGCGCGGCGCGCAAATGCTCGCCCTCCATCGTCCGGCTCGCGCCCAAAGGCAGGTTGTCGAGCGCGGTGGTCGCGTCGGGACTGGCCAGCTTGCCATCGGCCGCAACCAGCATCCGCGCCTTGTAGAGATCGTCCTGGCCCACGGTGAGCGTGCCGGTCTGGTTGTCGATGGTGTAAGCGATGCCGGCCTTGTCGAGGCTCGAGACCACCCCCGCGCGCTCGCCATCATCGAGTTCGGCATAGAGGATGCGCTGCGGCGCGGGGGCGAGCATCGACCAGGTCAGCGCCACCGCGCCGATGGCGCTCGCGCCGAGCATCCACGGTAGTGCCTTGCGCACCAGCGGCTGGCCCGACAAGCCGCGCAAGCGTTCCATCGGGCTGCCGGGGGGAACCATCGCGCCCATCGCACTTGGGGAGAAGTCACTCATCTACTTAAACTCCCATCCGCATGATGTCCTGGTAGGCGGACAGCAGCCGGTTGCGGACTTGCAGGGTGGCTTCGAAGGCGACTCCGGATTCCTGCCGGGCGAGCATCACCTTGGCGATGTCGGTCACTTCGCCGCGCTCATACCCGGCCGAAAGCGCCTCGGCGTTCTGCTGCGAGGCGGCGACGCCGTGCAATGCATCGGTCAGCGCCGCGCCGAACCCGCCAGTGGGCGTGGTGGTGGTGGTGGTGGTGGGTGCGCCCTGACTGGCCTTGTGAACATCCTGGAGCAGGTTCGAGCGTTCAAGGATCTGCTGGCGCAGCGCGAGGATTTGCTGGATGCCTCCGCCGCCACTGCCGATCGGCCCGATGCCGCTCATCGTCCCGCTCCGATCGCGGTGCGGGTGCCGTCGCGGAAGGCGGCGAGGCGGTAACGCAAGGTGCGCTCGGATATGCCAAGCTCGCGCGCCGCAGCGATGCGGTTGCCGCCGGATTGATCGAGCGCCGCCATGATCGCGCGCTCTTCCGAGACCTGAACGATACTCGACAGGCGGCGCGGCGCGGGAGGGTCGATTTCGCCGGGCTGGGCAACGAGCCGCGCCGGGCTGTCGAATACGATGTGCGCGGCGGTGATGTCGTCCTGACCTTCGGCCAGCAGCAGCGCGCGGCGCACGACGTTTTCGAGTTCGCGGACATTGCCCGGCCAGCCGTGCATCCGCAGCAGGGCAAGCGCGTTGTCCGACAGCCACGGCAGCGGCTTGGCTGCTCGCGTGTGGCGCAGCACCATCGCGAAGGCCAGCGGGGCGATATCCTCGGGCCGTTCGCGCAAGGGGCGCAGGCTTAGCGGGAAGACGTTGAGCCGGTAGAACAGGTCGGCGCGGAAGCGGCCTTCGGCAACTTCGGTGGGCAGGTCACGGTTGGCGCAAGCGATGATCCGCACGTCGATCTTGATCGGCTGGGTCGAGCCGATCGGCACGACCTCACCCTCTTGCAGCGTGCGCAGCAGCTTGGCCTGGAGCGCGAGCGGCATCTCGGCAATCTCGTCGAGCAGCAAGGTCCCGCCATCGGCCGCGCGGAAGAAGCCTTCGTTGGCCTCGCTCGCCCCGGTGAAAGCGCCCTTGCGGTGGCCGAACAGCAGCGCCTCGAGCATCGTCTCGGGCATCGCAGCGCAATTGACCGCGACGAACGGCCCGGCGCTGCGCGGGCTGCGGGCGTGGATGAAGCGGCTCAGCACTTCCTTGCCGGTGCCGGTCGGCCCGCCGATCAGCACCGGGATTTCGCTCGCGGCGAGCCGGTCAGCCAAGGCCAGCACCGACAGCGTTTCGGGATCGGCAGCAATCGGCATGCCCGGTGCGGCCAGAGCGGCGAGCAGCGCGGCGAGCGCGGTGTCGCTGACGGGGTTCTGATAAGTCAGCGCATAGGACCCGCGCGGCCCTTCGCGGCGCAGCTGGTTGCGGGTGCCGCGCTCCAGGCTGACACCTGGCCCGGGTCCGGGCGCGGCAGGCTGCCCGGCGCAGCGCAAGGCCGGGAGCGTTGCGCCAACGCCCGACCCGATAATCGCCGCAGCCCGCTGGACCAGCGGCGCGTGCTCGCGTTCGAGCCGGTTGTTCGATGCCTCTGCGCTCATGTCCGTCAAACCCCTGTTAACCACGCTGCGGGGCCTCTCTGCGCGCATAACGGCCAACGGATCGGTAATTTAAGCCCCGGGATTAACCCTTATGCCGGCGCTGCCCAGCGCAGCCCGGTCAGACCCCGGCGCTTAACTTTTGCCGCCCCGCGCCGCTCTTTGCTGTGGCAGCCGCGACGGATGGTCCGCACGGCTGATCCGCAAGGACTATCCACGGGAGCAATTCATGACTGTCATCAACACCAACATCAGCGCGATCCGCGCCGCCAACGCCTCCAATTCGGCCGCCAAGATGCTCGGCACCGCGATGGAGCGCCTGTCGACCGGCAAGCGCCTCAACAGCGCCAAGGACGACGCCGCCGGGCTCGCCATCGCCACCAGCATGACCGCACAGGTCAAGGGCATGAACCAGGCGATCCGCAATTCGAACGACGGGATTGCGCTGGCGCAGACCGCCGAAGGTTCGCTGAGCGAAGTCACCAACATGCTGCAGCGGGTTCGCGAACTGGCCGTCCAGTCGTCGTCGGGCACCTACCAGAACGCCACCGACCGCACTTACATGCAGGCCGAAGTCGATCAGCTGACCGCGCAGATCGGCCAGGTCATCACCAACACCAAGTTCAACGGGGTGGTGTTGTTCGATGCTTCGACCGCCAGCGTCAAGGTTCAGTCCGGTGCGAATACCGCCGATACGGTCGACTTGACCATGGCCAACCTGACCACGTTGGCAGCCAACGGCGGTGCAGCGGGCTCGTACAACGTATCGACTGCTACCTCGGCCAACACCCTGCTTGGCACGCTCGATACCGAACTCAATTCGATCTCGAGTTCGCGCGCTTCGCTTGGCGCCGGCCAGAACCGCCTCGAATCGGTGGTTTCCAGCCTGACCAGCAACGCCACCAACCTCGCCGATGCGCGCAGCCGGATCGAAGACGCCGACTATTCGGCCGAAACGACTGCGATGGCCAAGGCGCAGATCCTCAGCCAGGCCTCGACTGCGATGATCGCGCAGGCCAACCAGAGCCAGCAGAACGTCCTCTCGCTGCTGCGTTAATTCCAGAGTTCCCCCGGCCTGACCTCGCGGTCGGGTCTGGCCCGGCGGTATTCCTTACCGCCGGGCCATTTTTGCGTCGCGTGAGAGCATCTCGACACAGGCGCCCGCGCGCGGCATCATGGCCGCGACGGATCGGAGTGACGGCGCTGGCTAAACTGCTCAAATCGTACCATTTGGCCTTGGTCTGGGCTGGCGCGCTGGCTGCGCCCGCCGCCGCGCCGGCCGAACCGGCGCTGCCGGCGCAAGTGTCGACCGCCGCCAGCCTGGTGCCGAGCAACAGCGTGCACTGCGTTTACGATCTGATGTCGACCGAGGATCGCGAAATGGCCCTGCTGCTGTTCGAGCGCGAGGTTGCCTCCGCATCCAAATTCCATGCCGGGTCGCGCAATCTGCAAGTGATCGACCGGCTGGTCGCCGAAGCGCGGCTCAAATGCGCGCGGCCGTTTGCCTGGTCGAGCGGCCGTTCGGATGCGGCCATCGCTTACGCGATGAACGAGCTGATGAGCGAAGGGGTGGCGCAGGCGCTCGAATCGAAAGGTCACACCACCGGCAAGATCGAGGATTATTACGCCCAGCATCGCAGCGAACTGGCCGGACTGACCCGGATCGAAGGGGACCGAGCCGATGGGTTCCGCGCCTATCTGGTCGATCAGGGCTGGACCAAGGGTGAGACTGCGACGCTGGGGGTCGCCGAATTCTACCTCGAATCGCTGCTCGCGCGCGATCGCCAGGCGCTGTCGTTCGCCGCCGCCGCGGCGCACCCGATAGCGGCCGGGGCCAAGGCTAAACCGGGCCGCCCGCCATCTCGGGCAAGGACAGCAAAGCGCGGTAAGCCTTGAGCCGTTTCTTCGCCGGTAGCTCGTCGATCGCCTCGAAGATCTTGAACCCCAGACGGCAGCTGGCCGAGGTCGATTTGAGGTCGGTTGCCAGATAGGACTGGACCATCTTGGGTACCACATCACGGTCGAAGGTCTTGCGCGCATCGGCGAGGCCAAGCGGCTTGACCCGCTCCTGCGAGCCGAACAGTTCGATCAGCAGCTGGTCCTCGCTGGCTTCGAACTTGCGGTCGCGGGGATCGGCCGGCCCGGACCCGTCCTCGACCGCTTCCTTGCACATCGGATAGCCGCGCAGGCGCTGATCGCGCGCCGATCCGGCATAGAGCGCGAGCATCCGGTCGAGGATGGGATCGCTCGACACGGCGAGCAGCGGCCAGGCCGCGACCACGATCGCCGCGCGGCCCGAACTGACGGCCTCATCGAGCCCGCTGCCGGTATTGGCCCGCCGCCATGCGTCCTTGACCCCTTCGGCGTAAGCTGCGGGCAGCGCGGGTTTGGCCGCGCGCCACATCGGCTGGCTCTCCAGCATCGCGGCAATCTCGGCGCGGCTGCGGCTGCCTTCGGGGAGCGCCAGCTCGGAGCGTTCGGCGCGGCGGGTGATGACCTTGGCAGCGGTCAGCTCGGCGGCAGCGGGCAGCCACATGTCCTCGTGCTTGCGCGCCAGCGCCTTGGTGACGAACGGCGGCTCGATCCCGGCCTGTTCGTAAGCGAGCCGCAGCGTGTCGTTGCCGTTGATCCCGAACACCGTCAGCGGCGAGAGGTGGCGGCTGCTCGCCGTCGCAATCGCCGAAGTTTCGCCGCTGTTGTCGACCCCGATCGCCTGGTGGAAGCCCAGCTCGCCGTCGGGCCCAAGTGTGCGCTGCCGTCCCGCGACGAACACCTGCGTGCAGGCCGAGGCGCAGTAGTTTTCGACATAGGTGTCGAGCTGCCGCTTGCGCACCAGCGCGGAGATCAGGCGGCCTTCGATGGTCAGCCCGCCGGGCGAGGCGAGGAACACCGTGCGGACCCTGGGCGCGTTCAGCAGCAGCGCATCGAAACGCAGGAAGCTGTCATCCATCAGCGCGCCGATGATATAGACGATGGTCCCATCGGGCGAGAGGAAGATGCGCGGAATGACTTTGGTGGGGCTGACGGGCGCGGCCCGGGGTGGCGGCGGCGGCACAATCGGAATAACCGCAGTGGATGGCGCAGCGGCGAGCGGCGTTGCCGCCAGGACCACAACAGCGCAGACTTGCAAGATCGACCGGAAAACCATTGCAGCGATAAATGTCAGAACTCGGCGCGGCTGGAAAGGGTTTCGCGTGGGGGCCCGGTCAAGCGGGCAGTGAAAACCCCAGCCGCGCCGCCGCCGCGATCAGGTCGGTGCGGCGGTGCGGGGCGAGGCGATTGGCGCGGGCCTGATACACCTCGACCAGCGCCGCGCCCGCCTTGTCCGGGCTGCCCGCATCGAACGGCGGTGCGGGATCGTATTCGAGCGCCAATTGCACCGCGCGGGCGTGGTCGTCGCCCGCGATCTTGGCCATTAGCGCGAGCGCGAAGTCGATCCCGGCGGTCACCCCGCCGCCGGTCACCCGGTTGCGGTCGAACACCGTGCGCGCCGCGACCGGCTCGGCCCCGAACAGGCTGAGCAGATCGTGCCACGCCCAGTGCGTGGTTGCCTTGTAGCCGTGCAGCAGCCCGGCCGCACCCAGCACCAAGGCCCCGGTGCACACGCTGGTGACCCATTCCGCTTCAGCACCCACTTGCTTCACCCAATCGAGCGCGGGGGCATGATCGATGACCCCGGCCACCCCCATCCCGCCCGGCACGCACAGCACGTCGGCGCGGGGGATCTGCGCGAAGGTCGCGGTGGGCAGGATCGAGAACCCGGCGTCGGTCGGCACCGGATCGAGGCTGTCCCAGACCAGATCGACTTTGGCATGGGGCAAGCGCGAGAGGAACTGGACCGGGCCGGTCAGATCGAGCTGGGTAATCCCGGGAAAAAGCAGGAAGGCCAATTGCATTGTGCCAGCCTTGCAGCAATTCCAGCGCGGTTCAACCTTGCAGCGGCGCTGCGCTTGGCATAGCCCGGCGGGCAGGGAGGACCAGCATGACGAACTACGTCGGCGCAATCGATCAAGGCACCACCAGCACGCGGTTCATCGTGTTCGACCAGCGCGGGACCACCGTGGCGGTCGACCAGATCGAGCACGCCCAGATCATGCCGCAGCCCGGCTGGGTCGAGCACGATGCGCTCGAAATCTGGGCCAACACGCAACAGGTGGTGGCGGGCGCACTGGCCAAGGCCGGCTTGACGCTCGCCGATCTGGTAGCGGTCGGGATTACGAACCAGCGCGAGACCACCGTGCTGTGGGACAAGGCCACCGGCCAGCCGGTCCACAACGCGCTGGTGTGGATGGACACGCGCACGTCGGACCTCGTCGCCGAACTAGAGCGTGACGGCGGACAAGACCGCCTGCGCGGCACGACCGGCCTGCCGCTCGCGACCTATTTCTCGGGGCTCAAGCTTGCCTGGCTGCTCGATACGGTGCCGGATGCGCGGGCGCGGGCCGAGGCGGGCGAGCTGCTGTTCGGCACGATCGACAGCTGGCTCGCGTGGAACCTGACCGGGCTCCACATCACCGACGTGACCAACGCCTCACGCACCCAGTTGATGGATCTGGTAACGCTCGATTGGGATGCGGACATCCTCGCGTTGATGCGCATTCCCCGCGCTTGCCTGCCCGCGATACGGTCCTCGAGCGAGGTCTATGGCACCTGCACCGGGGTGCTGGGCGGCGTCCCGCTCGCCGGGTTGCTCGGCGATCAGCAGGCCGCGCTGTTCGGGCAGGCCTGCCTTGCTCCGGGCGAGGCCAAGAACACCTATGGCACCGGCTGCTTCATGCTGATGAACACCGGCGCGCAGCCGTTTCCCTCGACCTCGGGCCTGCTCACCACTTTGGCCTACAAGCTGGGCGATGCCCCGGCGGTCTATGCGCTCGAAGGCTCGATCCCGATCGCCGGCGCGCTGGTCCAGTGGTTGCGCGACAACCTCGGGCTGATCGCGCATGCCTCCGAGATCGAGGCGCTCGCGGCCTCGGTGCCCGACAACGGCGACGTCTATTGCGTCCCGGCCTTCTCCGGGCTTTACGCGCCGCACTGGGACGACCATGCGCGCGGGATTATCGCCGGGCTGACCCGGTTTGCGACCAAGGCCCACATCGCCCGAGCCGCGCTCGAAGCGGTCGCATTCCAGGTGCGCGAAGTGGTCGAAGCGATGACCCGCGATTCGGGCGTCGAGATTGTCGAACTGCGCGCCGATGGGGGGATGGTGGTCAACGAACTGCTGATGCAGTTTCAGGCCGATATCCTCGGCGTGCCGGTGGTCCGCCCCAAAGTGATCGAAACAACCGCGCTGGGCGCCGCCTACGCCGCCGGGCTTGCGGTGGGCTATTGGCAATCGACCGCCGACATCACCGCCAACTGGGGGGTCGACAAACGCTGGGTGCCGGGGATGGCGGAGGACCGGCGCGTTGCGCTTTATGCCAGGTGGAACAAGGCGGTGGGGTTGAGCCGGGGTTGGGTGGATTGAACTCAATCAACTGTGTTCCAACCCATACCCGTTCATGCTGAGCCTGTCGAAGCATCGTCCTTTTTGTTCATGTCGCCACGTTGGAATCTAAGAACAAGGACAATCCTTCGACAAGCTCAGGAAAGACGGGTGAAAGGTAGACCAAATTTGCTTCTATTCGTCCGAGAAACCATCGTCATCAAGAAGTGACCGAAACGAAACTTGGACCGCAGGCATGTCCCCTTCGGGGTCCTCACGGTGTTCTTCGAGCATCATTCCGTACGACCGCTCGATCAGCTGCTGAGGGTCGAAGCCGCGGCCACGCCCTAGATGCAAAAGGTTGGTAATGAGGTCGCAGATCGCAGACGATGCAGTATCAACTCCGGTTGCCTCAACAAAATCGGTTAGAGCAAAAAGCGCCCATTGTGCGCGATCCGCGTTTGATGTTTCCATCATTGCAGTTGTCCTTGCCAAGGGTGCCCGGGTCAGCAGACCCGGGCTGCCTATGCCTATGCGGCGACCGTTTCGTCGTCGGCGACCTTGAGTCCCATCTCTCGACGGAGAATCTTCACGATATCGCGGCGAGTCGAAGCGCCCGCTCCCAAGAAGGACAAGACAGTCTCGCCGTTGCGATTGGTCTTCTCGGTGACCAGCGCCGACCAGATGGCAGCATCGCGCTTCCAATTAATACGCTTGGCCAGCGCGCGAGCAAAGGCGATGCGATCAACATCGTTCTTTGTGAAAGCAATGTCGTGATAGATCACGCCGAGGGCCTGCCAACCAGCACTGCTGAGGTGGACGCTTTCCCGCTGGTACCATTCTTCGCCCATTTCGTCGGCAAAAGTGTCAAGAAACTCGGACAGAGAACCGAGAATCTGCTGAGCGTTGCTGCGCGTTAGAACGCCATCGGAGATGCTGATGTTTCGTGCCCCTTCTGCAACCCGCTCGCCTTCAAGCGCGGCCCGAATGAAGCGCAACAGGACAGGCTGAACGACAATGGCTTTTGACTTGGAGCCCAACGAGGCAGCTTTTGTATCCATGCCGAACCGCCGGATGTTTTCGACATTCTGCGCAAGGAAGTACGTGGCCCGGATGTAGGGATCGCTCTTGTCCAACGCGATGGCGTCCTTCGCCGAGACCGGTGTTACCTTGAAGTTGAAGTCATGAAAAAGTTGGCCGATTTCCTCCTGCGTCAGCGGCGCTTGACCGGGGCGCGGCGAATAGAAAACACATGGAATCGAGATTTGTTCGAGCGCCTTCTGGAGTTCTTGCGCTTGATCCGGAAGTAGCTCGCCCCCGAGTGCCAGATCGACCAACGCCAAAGCGCCTGTGATCCGGCCTAGGCCATCCAAGGCGACCCGCTTGTTGTGCACACCGGTGTCGATCGACATGTTAACAACGCCTTGAAACGCTGGATCGATTTCCTCGAACTCAATCGGGTATTGGACCGCTATGCTGATGGCCGGAAAACCACCGACCAAATCTGAATTCGGGAACAGTCGATCCTCGATATAGTTCTTGATCGCATCCCGGCGGCTGGCGGTAGTCTTACGCTGCATATAGCTGTAAAGCTCGACCAACTTTTGGTCGTTGAGAAACCGGCGTCGTTCGCTTCGCGGATCGTGACCAAGCACAATCGTAATGTCGAGCGGGTTGATCTGGGTGGCATAGGTCGCCAGCCTCGGACCGTGAAGGCCTGCCATTGCAGCGTAGGATTGCCGTGAACGAACGGACCTAATCGCCTGGCTTTCCTTTGGGGCCAAATTTATGGTATTATCGGGTGTCTGAAGCATGATGTCCTCCTTGGGGCAATTTCAGTGGGTGTCGGCAGTTTAGCGCTGCCGGCACCTTTTTTGCGCTCACGAATCGATCATGTCAATCGTCCCCGCGTAAAAAAGTACGGGGAGACGCAAAACATACTGAGTTTGCTCCATTCCCCGCAATCCAAATGCCGCAAAATTGGCAAATTGGCACGGAAAGCTGGTTGGTTGGGTTAACCAGGAAGTGATTGGACCCATCACCGCATCAGCAATATCGAAATCCGCCGGTTGCGCGGGTCGGACGGGTTATCGCGCACCAGCGGTTCACGGTCGGCGACGCCTTCGATCTTGCGGAACCGGGTCTCGCCGATGCCGTCGGCCAGCAGGGCCTGCCGGGTCGCCTCGGCCCGGCCGGCGGAGAGCGACCAGTTGTTCGCGCCCGCTCCGCCGTTCCAGGGCAGCGCATCGGTGTGGCCGCGGATCGAGACCCCGCCGAGTTCGCCAGTCAGTAGCTCGCCGATCGCGTCAAGCAGCGCGGCGGCGTCCGGGGTGAGCACGGTGGTGCCGAGCTGAAACATCGAGAAGTCGGCATCGTCGACCAGATCGATGCGGATGCCCTCGGCGGTGTCGATCATCCGCACTTGCTTGGCGAGCCGCGACAATTTGGCATTGGCGGTCAGCTTGGCCTTCAGCCGCTGTTGCATCTGGCTGACTTGCTTGGTGCGGTCGGCACCCTCTTTGGGCCCGCCCACCGCGTTGCGCGGGATGGTCAGTGCCTTGTTGCCGGTCTGCCCGGCGCGGTTGGGGTAATTGTCGACCTCGGTGATCGACGATCCGCC
Source organism: Sphingomonadaceae bacterium (assembly GCA_025359425.1). GTDB lineage: Bacteria > Pseudomonadota > Alphaproteobacteria > Sphingomonadales > Sphingomonadaceae > Novosphingobium. The sequence continues at coordinate 4,117 of JANYGC010000107.1, read as the reverse complement.
GAGCAGGCCGTTCGACCCGGCGCTTTGCTCGCGCAGTTTGACCAGCGTCGGGGTGAAATAATCGGCAATGCCCTTGCGCTGCTTCTCGGTGGTCGCGCCGAGCAGCCACAGCAGCAGGAAGAAGGCCATCATCGCGGTGACGAAGTCGGCGTAAGCAACCTTCCACGCGCCGCCGTGATGTCCGGCGGCGACAATCGTGATCTTCTTGACGATGATCGGACGCAGCGGCTCGTTCCTGCCTTTGCTGGGGGCTGGCACGGCCTATCGCCCGCGCATCGCATCGAGCAGGTCGGACAGGCCCGGGCGGAAATCGTGGCCGAGCCCCGAGCGGGCGCTTTCGACGACCAGCGGTTGCGGCCAGCCGTGGAGACTCGCGATGATCACCTGCTTGACCGCGTGGAAGATCTGTTCGTCGGCCTCGATCACCTGCTTGAGCCGCCCGGCCATCGGCGAGACGATCCCGTAAGCGAGCAGCACCCCCATGAAAGTGCTGACCAGCGCCGAGCCGATCATCGCGCCCAAGACCGCAGGCGGCTTGTCGATCGAGCCCATCGTCTTGACCACGCCCAGCACCGCCGCGACGATGCCCAGCGCGGGCAAGGCATCGGCCAGACTGGCAAGCGCGTGCTGCGGTTCGTGGCATTCGTGGAAATGCTGCTTGAGCGCATTGTCCATCACCTCTTCGACCGCATGAACCTCGAGCGTCCCTGACGAAACCACGATCAGCGTCAGGGTATCGGCGATCAGTGCGATCAGCGGCTGGTTGGCGAGCAGCCGCGGGAATTCAGCGAAAATCGGCGAATCCGCCGGCGTCGTGACATGGCTTTCGAGCGCGACGGGGCCTTCGGCGCGAAGCAGTTTCATCAGCTTGGTGGTCAGCACGATCACGTCGATGTGGTCCTGCTTGGTGTGGCGCGGCCCTTTGAAAACCTTCTTGAACCCACCGAAGAACGACTTGATCCCGTGCATGTTGTTGCCGGTAACCAAAGCGCCGAGCGCGGCGCCCATGATGATCAGCATCTCGTGCGGAATTGCCTCCATCACCGGGCCGAGCGCCCCGCCGGTAATGGCAAAGCCCCCGAATACCATCACGATCAGGATTACGACCCCGGCTATCGCGTACATCTCTGAAAATTCCCCGAATTGCGTAATCTGGACCGGCGCGGATCAGCGCAGGAAGTCGAACAAGCTGAGCTGCGAAAGTTTGGCGAAGCTGACCTGGCTGGCCTCGAGCACGGTCATCGTCTGCTGCAACTGCGACACCGCGAGCGACAGGTCGGTGCCGCCCACTTGAGCTTCTTCGTCGGCGCGTGCCTCGCTCATCTGCATCCGCCGCTCGGCATTGAGGTCGATCCAGTTGAGCCGCGCGCCGATTACGGTCTGCTGGGTGGTGATGGTTTCGAGCCCGGTGTCGAGCGTGTCCAGCGAATCGCGCGCGGCCTGAGCCGGGTCGGCCACCCCGCCCTTGAGCGCGTCGCTCAGCCCCTTGACCACCGCGAACAGGTTGGTCGCACCGCTGGCCCCGGTGAAGTTGAGGAATTCCGGCCCGGTCAGCCCGCGGGTGACGGTCTGGCCGTCGCCCAGCGGCAGATCGCTGGCGCTGGCGGTGCCGACATAGACCGGATTGCCGCTCGCATCGAAGGCGTAGGCTGGGCCGACCGCATTACCGCCAAACAGCGCATGCCCGGCCGAATCGCGGGCGTTGGCCAGCCGGCCCAGCTCGCTGTGGATCTGGTCGAGCTCGGTGGCAATCCCGGCGCGCTGGACCGGGGTCAGCACGCCATTGGCGGCCTGTATCGCCAGTTCCTTGACCCGGATCAGCGAGCTGCTGAACTGCGACAGCGTTTGATCGGCGAGCATCAGGTCGCCGCTCGCCCGGCCAGAGGCGGCGGTGTCGACTGCGGCGAAGCTGTCTTGCCGGGTCAGGCTGCGCACCCGCGCTGCCGCGACCGGATCGTCCGAGGCGCGGCCGAGCCGCTGACCGCTGCTGATTGCAGCTTGCAAGGCATCGGCGCGCGCCCGGAGCGTGCCCATGTCAAGGTTGCTGCGATCGTAGAATGCGCTGGTGCTGACGGTGGTCATGGGCGGTTCCTATCGAATTGCCAGCAGGGTATCGAACAGGGTCGAGGCGACCTGGATCGCCTTGCCGCAGGCCTGGAAAGCTTGCTGGTAGCGGACCAGATTGACCGCCTCTTCATCGAGGTTGACCCCGGCCTGACTGTCGAGCGCGAGTCTGGCCGCCCCGGCAATTCCGCTCAGCGCATCGCTGGTCAGCTTGCGGCCCGGGGTTGCGCTGGAGACGTCGAACAGCAGCCCGTTGGCCTGGCCGGCGATGTCGGCGCTCGCCAAAGCATCGCGCAAGGCGATTAGCCCGGCCGGATCGCGGCTCCCGGCGGGTGCTCCCGCAGGTGCAGTGGCGAGGCCTGCTCCCGAAGTGAGCGCCAGTCCGATGGTCGCGGCACTGGTTCCGGAGAACAACGGCGCTCCCGCGGTACCGTCGAGCGCAGCCCCGCCCGCTTGCGCTGTGTTGGCCGCCACGATCAGCGAGGATGCCACAGAATCGAGCCGGGCATGGGTATCGCGGACCATGACGAGCCCCTGTGCAGCGGCAGCGAGCGAGCCCGATGCGGGCGTCACTGCTGCCGCGCCGAGCATAAATGAGAGGGTGCCGTCGGCGGCGGCGGCCATGGCAAAGCTGGTCGCCGAATTGCCGCTGACCAGCTGCGGCCCGGCCGCGCCGCCGATCCGCACTTCGACCGATTGGTCGGCGGCGAACGTCGCGGTGACGTCGACGTAATCGGACAGGCCCTTGAGCAAGCTGTCGCGCTGGTCGAGCAAGGCGACCTGGTCGCTGGTGCCGGGCTGGGTGCGGACCAGCTGGACGTTGACGCGCGCAAGCTGCGCGGCGAGCAGGTTGACCTGCGTCGTCCCGTCCGTGGCACCGAACTGCAGCCCCGCCGCGACGGTATCGAGGCCTTGCGCGGCGATGGTGAAAGTCCGCGTCAGGGTGCGGGCATTTTCCAGCACGGCGCTGCGCAGCGAGGGATCGACCGGATCGGTCGCCAGTTGCTGAAGCGAGGTCTCGAACGCAGTCAGCGCCGGATACAACCGCGACTGGTCGAGCGCGGCTTCGACGTTCTGGTAAGCCTGCAACTCTCCCGAGGCGCGGCGGGCATCGCTGCCGGTGCGGCGTGCTTCGGATTGGCGGAAGCTGTTGGCATTGCGGGTCAGGCCGTCGACCCGCACGCCTGACAAGGAGAAATCGCCGACCCGGGCATAGCCGCTCGCTCCGGCCACTTCGCTCAGCCGGATCGAGCGGCGGACATAGCCATCGGTCGCGGCATTGGCGATGTTTTGTGAAGAGACATCGAGCGCCGCGCGGGCGGCGCGTATGCCGCTGGCGGCGATGTTAAGAAGGTCGGAGGCCATCAGGTCCGACCTCTGGGGATGCGTTGCGCGTGGCCTTCGACAGGCTCAGGCTGAGCGGACTTGGGAATTGGCACCACACCCGCGCTGCCTTCGACCCCAAGCTGCGCGCTCAACTGCTTCTCGATCATCCTCGCCAGCCCGAACGCACCGGTATCGGCGGCGAGGTCGGCAAAGTTCTCGTCCTGCATTGTGCGGAACGTTTCCATGCCTTGGCCGCCCAGCGTGTTGCCGCCAAAGTCGGACTTGCGCGCGGCGGCGAGCATCTGGCGCACGAAGATCGCCTCGAACTGCTTGGCCGCAGCGGCGAGCTGGGCGCGGTCGGTGCCGTGGCTTGCCCGGAGCGATCCGGTCGCCAGCAGGGGGGCGGACAGCGCGCTCATATCACTTCGATCTCGGCCTTGAGCGCGCCGGCTTGCTTGAGCGCTTCGAGGATCGCGACGAGGTCCGACGGGGTCACCCCCAGCAGGTTGAGCGCATCGACCAGCTTGGCGAGCGAAGCACCCGGCTTGAACAGCACCACGTGGTGCAGGTCCTCGTCGGCGCTCAGTGTGCTGTCCTGCTGGACTGCGGTTTTGCCCCTGCTGAACGGTCCGGGCTGAACCACTTGCGGGCTTTCATCGATCCGCACAGTCAGTTTCCCGTGGCTGATCGCCGCCGGGTAAAGCTTGACCGCCGAGTTGATCACTAC
>JANYGC010000042.1 GCA_025359425.1 Sphingomonadaceae bacterium | reverse complement strand
CTTGACCCGACTATCCTGCACGAACAGCGTCTCGCAGACATGGTCGGCCACCGCCTCGATCAGCTTGAAATGCACCCCTTGGGGCAGCGCCTCGCTCGCCGCGAACTTGAGGTCCATGTAGTTCTTGCTGGCGCTGAGCGGCGTTTCGGGCGCGTAGTGCGGCGCGCAGGCGAGCTCGACGCTCAGCGTGAAGCGCAGCGGCTGCGGGCGGCCGGTTTCCTCCGAATAGATGCCGGTCAGGACATCGTGCTCGAAATCGGCAACTTCCAGGATCAGGCTATCGGCCATGGGGCGGCGCACTGACACGCCAAGCACCGCAAGTCCAGTGCGGGTGCCAAATCGCGCCTTGGGACATTGCTTGCCGCGCGCTATCATGCGCCTGACAAATATTCCCGGGAGAGTAACGATGCGCAATCCGTTGACCCACGCCGCGCTGGCGCTGTCACTGGCCGGAGCAGCCGTGCTGGCCGGCTGCGCCACCGTAGTGCCCGACTATGCTGCGTTTCTGGCCAATCCGGCCCGGCCCGCCACTGACACCGTGCGCGATGCCGATCGCAAGCCGGGAGAGATGATGGCTTTTGCTGGGATCAAGCCGGGCACTCTGGTGGCCGAACTGGTGCCCGGCGGCGGCTATTACACCCGCCTGCTGAGTCTCGCGGTCGGGCCCAGCGGGCATGTCTATACCTACGGGCTGCGGGTCAATCCGGCGGTCGCGGCATGGGCCATGACCAATCCCAACGTGACCGAGGGTATCGCCGGGGCTGGCACGCCGATCGCCCCGGTCCCGGTCGATGTGGTCTGGACCACGCTCAACTACCACGATCTCAAGAATTCGAAGGTGGGTGACCGCGATACCGCAGCGGTGACCAACGATGCCGCGTTCAAGGCGCTCAAACCCGGCGGCGTCTACCTGATCAACGACCACCAGACCGCCAAGGGCTTGGGCACGACGCAAACCGCAACGCTGCACCGGATCGAGGATGTCGCGGTGATCCGCGAGGTCGAGGCCGCCGGGTTCAAGCTCGACGGGCGCAGTGCAATCCTTGCGCATGCAGGCGACGATCACACGCTGAAAGTCGTCGAGAGCGGGATTCGCGACAAGACCGACCAGTTCGTGCTGCGGTTCCGCAAACCGCGCTAGCTGTTGCGCCACCGCGCGAAGATTGCGGTGGGGAGCAACCGCGCACCGTCACCTTGTTCCTGTACCGCCAGATCGCCGTGCTCGATCGTGCCCGGCAGGTCGGCGAACAGCTCGGCCATCAGCCCGGCGAGCGCAAGCGAGGACATCCGCACCGCGTAAACGGTGAGGAACAGGAAACGGCTTTCGGCGCTGAGCAGTGCGCGGCAATCGGCCAACAGTCCGGGCAGATGCTCCTCAAGCCGCCACACTTCACCTTCCGGCCCGCGCCCGAACTTGGGCGGATCGAGGATGATTCCGTCGTAATGCTTGCCCCGGCGAACTTCGCGCGCGGCGAACTTGGCCGCATCGTCGACGATCCAGCGGACCGGGCGCTCGGTCATCCCCGATAGCTCGGCATTGAGCCGTGCCTGCGCGACCGATTTCTTCGAGGCATCGACGTGGGTAACCGGGCCATATTCGGACAGCGCAAGCGTGCCGACCCCCGTGTAACCGAACAGGTTAAGCGTCGCGGCATCGCCGCGCCCCGCCAGCTGCCCCCCCATCCAGTCCCACACCGGGGCCATGTCGGGAAAGAAACCAAGGTGGCGGAACGGGGTGCACTGCGCGGTGAACTTGACCGGGCCGCAGCTGAGCGGCCAGCCCTCGGCCGGGACCGGCGCAGCATATTGCCAGCGCCCGCCGCCGTCTTCATCCGAACCGGGAACGAACTCGCCCTCGGCTCGCCACGTTTCGAGCCGCGGGGTCCACAGTGCCTGCGCGTCGGGGCGGACGAATTGGTAGGCGCCGTAGCTTTCGAGCTTGCGGCCATGGCCGCTGTCGATCAGCCGGTAATCGTCCCAGCCTTCGCCGACCATAAGCTGCGGCTGGAGGGTCAGTGCAGCCATCAGCCGCGCGGTACCGCATGCGCGGAGACGTATTCGGCCACTGCGTCATAGCCGCCGGGCAACTCAGTCATGCGTTCCTCGCGCTCGAACAGGTCACCGATCCGCGCGGGCAGGATCGGGCGCTGGCCGGTGGCGCGTTCGACCGCGTCGCGGAACTTTGCCGGGTGCGCGGTGGCGAGCGTGACCACCGGAACATGCGCGGGCAAACCTGCTGCGCGCGCGGCATGCAAGCCGATCGCAGTGTGCGGATCGAGCAGCTCGCCAGTGTTCTCCCACGCCCAGCGCAGCGCCTGGGTCATCTGGTCGGCATCGGCGCGGGCGCTGGAGAACAGCCTGGCCGCGCCTTCGCGCTGGGCATTGCTCAGCTGCATCGCCTTGGTGGATTCAAACCCCGCCATCTGCGCTGCCAGCGCCGCGCCGTCGCGCCCGCCAAGGTCGAACAGCAGCCGCTCAAAGTTCGAGGAAACCTGGATATCCATCGACGGCGCAGCGGTCGGCGTGACCGTCCCGGCCGAATAGTCGCCGCTGGTCAGCGCGCGGTGGAGGATGTCGTTGACGTTGGTGGCGACGATCAGCCGGTGGATTGGCAAGCCCATCTGCGCAGCGACGTAGCCAGCGAAGACATCGCCGAAATTGCCGGTTGGCACCGCAAAGGCCACTTCGCGGCGCGGCGCACCCAGTTGCAGCGCGGCGGCGAAGTAATAAACCACTTGCGCCATCAGCCGCGCCCAGTTGATCGAATTGACCGCGCCGATCGCGAACCGCCCGGTCATCGCCGGATCACCAAACATCCGCTTCACCACCGCCTGGGCGTCGTCGAACGTGCCCTCGACTGCGAGGTTGTGCACATTGGGCGCGAGCACCGTGGTCATCTGGCGGCGCTGGACGTCGCTCACCCGCCCCTTGGGGTGGAGCATGAAAATGTCGATCCGCGCGCGGCCCGCCACTGCGTCGATCGCGGCTGATCCGGTATCGCCCGAGGTCGCCCCGACGATGGTCAGCGGATCGCCGCCACGCGAGAGGAATTCCTCGAACAGCAACCCGAGCAATTGCAGCGCAACGTCCTTGAACGCGAGCGTCGGGCCGTGGAACAGTTCGAGCAGCCAGTGCTGCTGGTCGAGCTGTTTGAGCGGGGTGACGGCGGTGTGGGCAAAGCGGCCATAAGCCTGCGTCGTCAATTCCAGCAGCTTTTCGAGGGTCAGGCTATCTCCGACAAACGGCTGCATCACCCGCGCGGCGAGCTCGGCGTAAGGCAAACCCACCATCGCGGCGATCTCGTCCTGTGTGAACTTCGGCCACGCGCGCGGCACATAGAGCCCGCCGTCGCTGGCCAGGCCCGCAAGCGTCGCGCCGGCAAAGTCGAGCGCGGGCGCGCTGCCGCGAGTGGAGACGTATTCCATGGCTGCGCCGTTAGCCTGCGCTCACGTGAATGGAAACCCTCCCCGTCACCACCACCTGTTCGCATCGGCAGTGGGCTAGGCTTGTAATCTCTTCCGCAGCGCCAGCCCGTAGATCACCAGCGCGGTCACCGAAAACAGGAACCACTGGATCGCATAGGACCAGTGGTTGTTGGGGAGGTCCTTGGGATCGGGCCGGGCGTTGGCGGCTAGGCCCGCTAGCGGCGGATCGGCCACGATTTCGAGAAGCCTTTTCTTATTCCCGGGCGGCACATAGGTTCCACTGAACGGACCACCGCTCCATTTGGCCGTTGGCGGTTGCTTCGACCAACCAAGTATAACACGCGCTGGAGAGATGCCCTGCATGTCGCATTCGGCAACCTGCGCCCAGCCGACATCGCCATCAGCGTTTCGGCCCGCTTGAGCAGAAATTCCCCGAACCTTGACGCATTTGCCTGCGACCGTTGTGTAAGCAATCGCGGCGAGATCGCCGTCTTCCCAGCGGTGAACGGACTTGTCAGACTCGTTGCTGGCATACATTGCCAGCAACGCCTCCTTCTGCTGCATCCGGTCGATCTGCCAGAACCCCAGCCGCACCATGATGCCGATCGCGATCATAACCACGATGGTGGGAATTACCGGAATGCGACGCAGCATTGTGTCTCTCCAAACGAAAAGGGCAGCCGCGGTCGTCCCGGGCTGCCCTTTCGTAACCGCCAGTGGGCAGGTTTACTCGACCGCGAAGCCCCAGTTGCCCCACACGTAAACGGCCAGGAACAGGAACAGCCAGACCACATCGACGAAATGCCAGTACCATGCCGCCGCTTCGAAGCCGAAGTGCTGGCGCGGGGTGAAGTCACCATTGTAAGTGCGCTTGAGGCAGACCGCGAGGAAGATCGTGCCGATGATCACGTGGAAGCCGTGGAACCCGGTCGCCATGTAGAACGCCGAGCCATAGGTGTTTTTGCCGAACGAGAACGGCGCGTTGATGTACTCATAGGCCTGCAGGCCACTGAACACCATGCCGAGCACGATCGTCGCCCACAGGCCCTTCTTCAGACCGTCACGATCGCCGTGGATCAGCGCGTGGTGCGCCCACGTGACCGTCGTGCCCGAGCACAGCAGGATCAGCGTGTTGAGCAGCGGCAGATCGAACGCGTTCATCACCGCTTCGAGCGCTTTGGGCGGCCACTGCCCGCCGACCACGTCCGAAATCGTCGAAGGGAATAGCGAAAAGTCGAAAAAGGCCCAGAACCAGCCGACAAAGAACATGACTTCGGACGCGATGAATAGGATCATCCCGTAACGCAGGTGCAGCGACACCACTGGGGTGTGATGGCCCTGATGGGCTTCAACGACGACCTTGGTCCACCACTGCCACATCGTGAGCAGGATCCCGGCCAGTCCCAGCGGGAAGATAAATTTGCCCGCAGTCATCCCGTGCATGAACAGCACCAGCCCGCTGGTCATGGTCAGCGCGGCAACCGCGCCCATGAACGGCAAGATATCGGGATCGAGGATGTGGTACTGGTGGTTCTTGGTGCCGGCCATGATGCTTTCGGTCCCTGTCGTTCTAATCCTGCCAGCCTCAGCCGACAGCGCAAATTTCAACCCGCCCTTATCGCGCCGTCTGCGCGTGGTCCAGTGCCTTTGACGCAGCTTTCACCGGTGCCGCAGCGGGCTTGCCGCGCGGCGCGGTGTCGTGAAAGGTATAGCTCAGGGTGATCTGTGTGGTGCCGGCGGTTTCGGGATCGTTGAGGATCGCCGGATCGACATAATAGAGCACCGGCATCCGCACCTTTTCATGCGGTTTGAGCGTTTGCTCGTTGAAGCAGAAGCACTGGATTTTCTTGAAATAAAGTCCGGCACTTTCTGGCTCGACGTTGAAACTGGCAATCCCGGTAATCGGGTGCTTGGACAGGTTCTCGGCGGTGTAATAGGCGATCTTGCGTTCGCCGATCCGCATCTCCTCGGTCACCTGCTCGGGGCCGAAGCGCCACGGCATCCCGCCCTCGACATTGCCGTCGAAGCGCACCGAGATGCGCTGCGCGGCGACCTGCACCCCGCCCGCTTCGGCCGCGCTGGCGCGCTGGGTGGTGCCGCCAAAGCCCGTCGCGGCGCAGAACATCCGGTAGAGCGGCACTGCGGCAAAGCCCATGCCGAGCATGAACAACGCGAAGGCCAGCGCTATCAACCCGACCTTGCGGTTGCGCTTGGGATCGGCGACGACGCGCGAAGCCATGCTCAGGGGATCTTCTTGACGATGGTGATCGCGAAGAACAGCACCGCAAGCCCGAACAGCACCAAGGCCAGCACGCGGTTGCGGCCCTTGATGATACGCTGGCGTTCGGCATTCGGATCAAGCTCGGTCATGGGTCATCATCCAAGGATAAAGCGGTCGGCCACCAAGGCGCCGAACAGCGCAAACAGGTAGACAATCGAAAAAGCGAACAGCCGCTTTTCGGCGCACATGTCGGCATCGTTGGCTGGAGTACGGAAAGTCGCCACACGCAAGCTGAGTATCAGGAACGCGGCCCCAAGCAACAGGGCCGAAAGGCCGTAAAGCCAGTGGGTCAGCCCGAGCAGAAACGGCGCGAGCGCGATCGGCAGCAGCAGCACCGCATAGATCAAGATTTGCCGCCGGGTCGAGCGGTGCCCGGCGACCACCGGCATCATCGGGATGCCCGCTGCGGCATAGTCGGTCTCGACAAACAGCGCGAGCGCCCAGAAATGCGGCGGGGTCCAGAAGAAGATGATCGCGAACAGCAGCACCGGCATCAGCGTGATATCACCGGTCGCCGCGATCCAGCCGATCATTGGCGGGAACGCCCCCGCTCCGCCGCCGATCACAATATTCTGCGGGGTGCGCGGCTTGAGCCAAATGGTGTAGATCACCGCGTAATAGAAAATCGAGAAAGCCAGGATTGCCGATGCAAGCAAGCCCACGCCCAGCCCCATGACCAGCACCGATCCGACCGCCAGCGCGATCCCGAAATCGCGCGCGACGGTGCGATCCATCCGACCCGCCGGCAATGCGCGGTTCGCGGTGCGCTTCATCTTGGCGTCGAGATCGGCTTCCCACCACATGTTGAGCGCAGCCGCGCCGCCAGCCCCGATGGCGATGCACAGGATGGCAGTGAACCCGATCACCGGGTTGATCGGGTGAGCGCCTCGGGGCGCAGCGAGCAGGCCGCACAGCCCGGTGAAGATCACCAGGCTCATCACCCGCGGCTTGGTCAACGACCAGAAATCACGCCAGTCGGCGGGCAAGGGAATCGGTTGGACGGGAGCGGTGCTCATGGCTGAGCCGGCCTATAGGCGCACCTTACAGCCTCTTCAACCAGTCGATCAACAGTGTGTTCACTTCGCCCAGGCGTTCCTGCTGGGTCCAGTGGCCAACGCCGGGCAGAACGTGCCCCTCGATCTTCGGCGCGAACAGCCGCATCATCGCGACCGGGTCCTCCACCGCGCCGAACAGCGTGGTTGCGGGGTCGCGGGTGCCGCCGATGAACAGGCTGGGCTGCTCGATCCGCTTGCCCTGCCAGGCGCGCAGCCAATCGAAATCCGCCTCATGGTTGCGGTAGCGACCCAGCGGTCCGGCAAAGCCCGACTGTTTGAACTCGGCCTCATAATAATCGAGATCGGCCGCCGTCAGCCACGGCACCGGCTGCGGGTCGGGCAACCCTTCGAGGAATGTCGCGCCGAGCAGCTTGGACCAGTAATCGCCGACCGGCACATCGCCCGAGATCGAATACATCATCCGCTGCACGAAATCGCGCGGGTCCGCCTCGGCTTCGGCCTCGGCCACGCCTGGCTCCTGGAAGTATTCCTGATAGAAGAACCGTCCCTGCGCGGTGAAGTGTTCGCGGAACACCTCGGTAAACGGACGTTGCGGCGCGCCGCTGAACGGCACCGACAGCCCGGCGACAGCGCGAAAGTGCTGCGGATTGGTGAAAGCCGAATTCCACACGATCGGCGCGCCCCAGTCGTGCCCGATCAGCACCGCCTGCTGGTCCGGTGACAAGGCTGTGCGCAGCCCGACGAGATCGCCGACAATCCGCTCCATCGCATAAGCAGAAATTTCCGCTGGCTTGTCCGACCCGCCATAGCCGCGCACATCGATCGCGCAGGCGGTAAACCCGGCGTCGGCAATTGGGCCCAGCTGATGCCGCCACGAATACCAGCTTTCGGGAAAGCCGTGGACCATGATGACCAGCGGCCCGCGCCCTTCGATGGCGCAGCGCAGAGTAACTTCGCCGACGTCGATCATCCGGAATTCAGGCACGAGGCGGTCCTTCTAAACGATCGAGCGCGCGACCAGCTCATCGCGTACGGCTTCGGGCGCGGCAGTTGATTGGCGGTCAAGTTCGGTCAGCTCGGGCGGAATAAACCAGTGCACCTTGTCGCCATGATAAGCCTGCCACGCGGCCTCGGCCACCGCTTCAGCCGGCATCACCCGCCACATGCCTTCGGTTGGCAATGCCGCCTTGTCCGCCGCCGTCAGCATGCCGGTATCGATAATCCCCGGAAGCAGGTCGGCCGCACGCGTTCCGCTGCCCGCCAGCTCGACCGACAGCGCCTCGGTCAGGCCGCGCACGCCATGCTTGGTCGCAGAATAGACCGCCATCCCGCCGACCCCGAAGATCGCCGAGGCCGATGCGGTTGACAGGCACAGCGAATTTGGCGCGGCGCGAAGCAGCGGCAGCGCCGCGTGAATTACACTCATCGCGCCGAGCAGGTTGACCTCGACCAACAGCCGCACCCGGTCCCACGCCATGTCTCCAAACGGCCCCTTGGCGTCGATCCCGGCGTTGCTGAGCAGGCAATCGAGACTGCCGCCGGTTTGTTCGCCAAACGTGGTGAAGGCCGCGACCACGGCATCGCGGTTCGCCACATCGAGGGTGATCGGAACGATCGCCTCAGACGTCGCAGCCAAAGTAGCGAGCCCGGCTGCGTCGCGGTCAGCCGCACCGACCAGCCAGCCGCGCTGCGCAAACAGCTCTGCCGCCGCACGGCCGATGCCCGAGGCCGCACCGGTGATGAAGATCGAACGTTGGTCAGTCATCGAACTGGCATCCTTAAACGAAAAGCCCCGGCCACTGGGGCCGGGACTTAAAGCATTTCAGAGACGTGCCAACCGCCTCAATGATGCGGCGTATCCTCGATCACCGGCAGCGTCTCGAACTGGTGGAACGGCGGCGGGCTCGACAGGGTCCATTCGAGCGTCGTCGCGCCTTCGCCCCAGTAGTTATCGCCGGCCGGCTTGCCCGCGGCGAGCGTGTAGAACACGTTGACGAAGAAGATCACCATCGAGCTCGCCATCACCAGATAGCCGTAGGACGAAACCGTATTCCAGTATTCGAACGCCGGGGCATAGTCCGGATAACGGCGCGGCATGCCCTGGTAGCCAAGGAAGTGCTGCGGGAAGAAGATCAGGTTCACGCCGATGAAGAACACCCAGAAGTGCAGGTGCGCGAGGAACTCGGAATGCATCTTGCCGCTCATCTTGGGGAACCAGTAATAGAACCCTGCGAACAACGAGGTTACCGCACCGAGGCTCAGCACGTAGTGGAAATGCGCAACCACGAAGTAGGTGTCCTGCACCACGTCGTCGATCCCGCCGTTGGCGAGATAGACGCCGGTGACGCCGCCGACGGTGAACAGGAAGATGAACCCGATCGCCCAGACCATCGGGCTCTTGAACTCGATCGAACCGCCCCACATCGTTGCGATCCAGCTGAAGATCTTGATGCCGGTCGGCACCGCAATCACCATCGTGGCGAGCGTGAAGTACATCTTGGTGTCGAGGCTCATGCCGGTGGTGTACATATGGTGCGCCCACACGACGAAGCCGACCACGCCGATTGCGACCATCGCGTAAGCCATGCCGAGGTAGCCGAACACCGGCTTCTTCGAGAAGGTCGAGACGATCTGGCTGACGATGCCGAAGCCCGGCAGGATCATGATGTAGACTTCCGGGTGGCCGAAGAACCAGAACAGGTGCTGGAACAGCACCGGGTCGCCGCCGCCCTGCGGATCGAAGAACGAGGTGCCGAAGTTACGGTCGGTGATGAGCATGGTGATCGCACCGGCCAGCACGGGAATGGACAGCAGCAGCAGAAATGCCGTCACCAGCATGGACCACACGAACAGCGGCATCTTGTGCAGCGTCATGCCCGGTGCGCGCATGTTGAAGATCGTGGTGATGAAGTTGATGGCGCCGAGGATCGACGAGGCACCCGACAGGTGGACGGCGAAGATCGCCAGATCCATCGCGTAGCCGTCTTCCTTGGAGGACAGCGGCGGGTACAGAACCCAAC
>JANYGC010000015.1 GCA_025359425.1 Sphingomonadaceae bacterium | reverse complement strand
TGCAGATCGACGAACCCAGCCCAGCCATCGCTGCGGCGAGCGACGAGCCGCGGATCAGCCCGGTGATCGGCGTAAAGGCATAGTCGACCGAGCGGGTGGCGACCGTGACTTCGATGAAACGGGCGTTGGTATAGCTGGTCGCGGCCGTGGCGCGGTCCTTGTCCTGCCAGAATCTGATGTTGCCGGTGGCGTCGCAGGCCGGTTCAGACGTGATCGACACGGTGTTGCTGTCATTGGCAACCACGGTGGTGTTGGTGACCAGTCCGATCGCAGCGGCAGAGGCGCGCGAGCAAGCCCCGCTGGCTCCGTTGAGCTGCGTCGCCCCGGCCAGCGCCGCCTGATCGGCACCGTTTTGCAGTTCGCTGTCCATGGCGGCGAGGCGGCCGTAGTCGAAACCCACCCCGGCCATCAGGATCAGGCCGGTCAGCGCCAGCGCATACGTCGCCGCGACCGCGCCGTCGTCATTCCGGATCAGGGCATTTAACGCCGTACCGCGCATGGTATGTCTCCACATGACACGATCAATTGCCGCCGCTGGGCGAGGCCGAAGCGCCAGATGACCCGCCGCCTTGCCGCCCGATGGTCGACAGGCTTTGACGCGCCGGCTGCTTGACCGCATCGGTGCGATACCGTTCGAGCGCGGCAACCGCGCGGGCACCGCTGCTGAGGGGAATAGGGTCGTCATATTCGGGTGCGGGATTGATGATCTGCGCCGCGAATGTTTGGCGGTAAGCCTCGCCCCAGTTGTCCGCCTTCCCCAGGTGCAGTCCGCCGTCAGCGGAACTGGCGCACCCGGCGATGCTCCCGGCAAGGACGATCAGGGCAAGTGCGCGAAGCCGGTCAGAATGCATAGTCGTCGTCCTTGTTCGCGGGTTTGGTGGCTGGCGTGATCGGCACCGCCGGATCCGGCTTCGCCGGCTTGGGCACTGGCGCGTTGCTCGTGCCCGGTACGGCGGCATCGGGCACTGCTGCTGCCCCGGTCCTGGGATCGGTCACCGGGGGCAGTTCGCGTTGTTCGTAAGGCTGACCCATGAGGAAGGTTTTCAGCTGGTTGGGTTCAGCCACCCGGTCGGTGGGCAAGCGGACTTGCCCGGGCCGGATCGGTGCAACCAGATGCGGGGTGACGATGATCAACAGTTCGGTTTCACCCTTCTGGTAGCGGGTCGAGCGGAACAGCGAACCGATGATCGGCAGCGAGCCGAGAATCGGCAGTTGCGAAATATTGACCTTGGTATCGTTCTGCAGCAGCCCGGCGATGGCAAAGCTTTCACCGTCGCGCAGTTCCAGCGTGGTGCTGACCCGGCGGGTCCGCAGCCCGGGGATCGTGATCCCGCCAAGCGTCAGCGAAGCCGACGGATCGATTTCGCTCACTTCGGGCTCGACCACCATGTTGATCGTGCTGTCGGTCAACACCGTCGGCGTGAACGCCAGGCTGACCCCGAAGGTCTTGAACTCGACCGAGATCGAGGGAGTCGTTCCGCCGTTCTGGACAGAAGGGACGGGGAACTCTCCGCCGGCCAGGAACGAGGCGCGTTCGCCTGACAGGGCGATCAAGGTAGGCTTGGCTAGTGTTCGCGAAAGTCCCTTGGACTCCAGTGCATTGAGGATGCCTTGCAGGCTCAGCCCTCCGATTGAGAAATCCTGCCGAAAGATGCCGAACATGCCGGTGATGGAGTCAAGCTTGACCAAACCCGCACCCCCAGGGATCAGACTGGAACCGACACCCGAGCCGCCAGAGAACGACCCGCCCGCGCTGTTGCCAGTGATGCCGAGCCCAATTTGCTTGCCGCTTGAGCGGTTGACCTCGGCAAATTGCACTTCGAGCATGACCTGCTGGCTTGAACCGACGCTGATCAGATTGACGACCTTGTCCCCGGCGTAAGTCCGCGCCAGCTGGTCGGCGCGCTGCGCGGCGGCCGGGCTCGAAACGGTGCCGGTCAGAATGATCGATTCGTTCGACATCCGGGCCACGATCTTTTCGCCCGGCACCATATCGTCGATCTGGGTTTGCAGCGTCTCGAAATCGGGGCCGACGGCCACGTCCATCACCGCGATAACGCGGCCGCGGACATCGTACAGCGTCAGGCTGGTCGTCCCCATCTTCTTGCCCAGGACGTAGATCGAACGATCGGTCAGCGGCAGGATATCGGCAATCTGATCGTTGCCGATCATGGCCTTGGCGATGGGCCGGTCGGCGTTGACGACCTCGCTCTTGTTAAGCGGGACTTCCAGCGTCCCGGCGTGCAGACCGGGGCCAGCGGTCGATGCCACTTGTGCGCCAGCCGGCAAGGTCAGCGCCGCCGCCGGGGCGACGAGGCACAGCAAGATCAGGCGCAGGGTTTTGGTCCTAGAAGCCATGATAGACGCTCTCTTCACTGGTTTTGGTGCCGCGAACAACGGTCATGGTCGGGCCGACGAAGGCCGGCGGCGGGGCGGCAGAGGTGGGCGCGCGCAGCGGCGGCCGGGCCGTCGCCAGGATCGGCGCGGACCGGACCGGCGTTGGCCCCTGCCAGCGCGAGCCGATGGACATCCGGCTGGCGGTGATATCGCGTCCGGTCACCGTGCTGCGCGCGCCGGTGGTCGGATCGGCGACGTTGCGCAGCGCCAGTGTGAGCACACCCAGCTGCTGCGCCAAGGCAAGTTTCTGCGCGCCAAAGGTATCGACTTGCAGCGTGGCGGATTTGCCGATGGCCGGGTCGGTCTTGTTCTCGTCCGAAACCTGATCGATCCCGAGCACCGGAATCGATTCAAGCACGACGTCGGTCATCTTGTCCATCTCGGACGAGCCGTCGCCGGGGATCCTGCGGGTAACCAGCACATCGACGACATCGCCGGGGCGGATAAACCCGCCGGCGCTGGTGATGTCATTGATCGGCACCGCAAAGGCGAGCTGGCCGACCGGCAGATTGGCTGAGAGGGTGGCGCGGCCATTGGCGCCCGAGACCTTCGAGGCCAGGACGGGCTCGCCGGCGACGATTGGCCGGAGCGCAACGCGCGATTTGGTCGCTTCCTCGAGCGAGGTGAAGGCGCCGTCGGGCTGGGAGTTGGCGGGCCAGTTGACCAGCCGCACATTCTGCGATGACAGCGGCGTGCCGAACGCCAGCGCCTGGCTGGCAACCACGATGCGGATCATCCGGTTCTGTTCGGCGATCTTTTGCTGTTGCTGTTCAACCCCGCTGAAGACGCCATTGACGATCAGCACGGCAATCAGACCAATGAGCAATGCTCCAGCCAGAACCAGTAAATTTCGCGACTTCATGGGCCCCCCAAGTCACTGAGTTAAGCGTCACCGAGTTCAAAAAATTTCTATGGTTGAACGCCGCGCCCCGCGGGGGCACGGCGTCACCAACTCTTAGGCGGCTACGCCGCCGATTATCGCTGAGGCGCGGCCCATTGCGCCCGAAATCGATACGCCCAAAGCCAGTGCGGCCACGGCGATGCCGCCACCGACAACGGCGAGGATCAGGGCATATTCGGCCGCCGCAGCGCCCAGTTCGTCACGACGAAGTGACTTAAGCAGTTTCTTCATTTCTATTACTCCTGTTATTGGGGAAAGTTACGCAGCTACGCCGCCGATTATAATCGCCGCGCGGTCCATTGCGCCCGAGATCGACACACCCAGCGCCAGTGCGGCCACGGCAATACCGCCACCGACAACAGCGAGGATCAGTGCATATTCGGCCGCCGCAGCGCCCGCTTCGTCGAGACGAAGAGTTTTCAGCAGTTTCTTCATTTCAATTACCCCTATCGATCGGAACCGAAGGCGGCTCCGAAGCGTTCTGACAAAGATGCACTGCAACTGTTGTTGCCAACGCACCCATCTCCGTGGGGCAATATGGATTCGGCGCGACCCAGAGTTTGTTGGTTAATTAGCAAGCAACGCCGACCCAACTGCGCACGTAATCCACGGGACGTCCTAAGTGTCTCACATCGGCAGCGAGCGTCAACGTGAATTAGGTAACAAATTTTTAACCAATAATTTCAAAGACAAAATTCCCGAGAATATGAAGTTTGTCAGTTAACGACGGGGTCGCGAATGCAAAAATGTAACACCGATCTTGGCGCGACTCGCAAATCAGGGGATCTCGCAAACTGCTGTCCTAACGCGAAATTAACCTTGTGGCCCGATGCCAGAGCCTTGAATCCGAGGATCCAGCAATGACCGTGAGTTTGGTTCAGAGCCTGTTTGAACGCTATCGGCAGAGGCTGGCGGCGCGGCTGATGACCGAAAGTCGGCGCGTTGCCGCCTTCATCGAACGCCGCCTGACCGCGCTGTTGGCCGGCTGGGTGATCCTCACGCTGCTGGCTGGCGGAGTGAAGCTGGCGCTGCTGGTTGCGGCTCATCCCAAACTTGCGCAGGTCGATCTGCTTGCCAGCCTGATCGCTTCCTACCTGCTGATCGCTGCGGCTCCGGTGGCCGGGTTTGCCTTGGTGCGCAGCATATTTCCCGCAGGCCGGCTTGCCGCGCAGCCATCGGTCAGGCTGTGCCGGTTCGGCCGGTGGGTCACCGTCCCGCACGCCGAAGCCCGGCAGCGGCCGAACTTCGGCATGTCGGGTCTGCTCGTTTCGCTGGTCGGCGGCTTGTTGTTGTCGATCTTCCTGCGGATGATCGAGTATTTTGTGGCGATGCCAGCGGTGCCCGATATCGCGCCGGAATGGGCCGTGGCCATGTTCCGGGTCATGACCTTCGACCTGGTCTTTTTCAGCTTTCTCTATGCTGTGTGCATCGCCATGGCCCTGCGCGCAGCGCCGCTGTTCCCCCGGATGCTGTGCTATACGTGGCTGTGCGATCTCATC
>JANYGC010000135.1 GCA_025359425.1 Sphingomonadaceae bacterium | reverse complement strand
TGCCTGCGGATCATTCTGAAATCCGTGAAAGGAACAGATTATGCCAGTAGGCACCGTAAAATTCTTCAATACCGACAAGGGTTATGGCTTCATTGCACCGGACGATGGCGCACCTGACAACTTCGTGCACATCAGTGCCGTGGAACGTTCGGGCATGTCGACGCTCAACAAGGACCAGCGCGTCAAGTACGAGCTGGAAACCGATCAGCGCGGCAAGACCTCGGCTGTGAACCTCGAAGCGGCTTAAGCTGTTTCGTCACCGCAGGCCTAAACCTGCGGTGATATTGGTAAGCTAACGCGGGCGCGGACCTTTACGGTTCGCGCCCGTTGCTTTTGGGCCGCCTGGCTTGAATGGTTTTGACCCGCCGGGTTTGAACGGCGGCTTCTGCCCCGGGCGACCGGCGCGCGGCGGTTTGCGGTCGGTGCGCGGGGCCGAACCGGGCGTCACGCCAAGCTGCTTGCGGGCTTCGGGCTTGGCCGCCGGTTCGTATGGCTTTTTGTAGGGTTGCTTGGCCGGCTTGCTCGCCGCTTGGGCTGGCGCTGGGCTGGGTGCGGGGCTCGGTGCATTTCTGGGCGCATCGTCGCGGTGCTGGACGGGCGGGCGCGACTCGGTCCGGCGCACCGGCGCGCGGGCAGGTTGCCGCGCTGGCTGACCGCCGCCCTGCTGGCCGCCATCAGGCGAGGGCTCGATGCGGATCCCGCTTTCGTCCTCGGCGCCCTCGGTCAGCGTGCGCTGAAGCGCCTCACGCACCTTGGCCTCGATGCTGCGCGGAACCTGGAAGAAGGTTTCGTTGGCGGCAATCCGGATCGCGCCGATTTCGTTGCGGGTGATGTGCCCGCGGCGGCACAGCAGCGGCAGGATCCAGCGCGGGTCGGCGTTCTGGCGGCGGCCGATATCCATCCGGAACCACACCGTATCGTCAAACCCTTCGCGGTGATGCGATTTGTCGGCGCGCGGATCGGCGCTGCGCTGCGACAGGTCGATCAGTTCCTCGGGCTCGGGCATCGCCTTGCTGTGCTGACGGACCAGGGCGACGGCCAAGTCGAGCGCGCCGCGCTGATCGAGCAGGCGCTGCGCCAATTCCAGTTCCTCGGGCGTACCTTCGACCGGTTCGAGCAGGGCTTCGAACAGCCGCTGGCGATCGCGTTCGCGGATCATCTCGGCGCTGGGCACTTCGGCCACGGTCGCGTTGATCCGCGCGCGGCGAAGCATTTCCTCGACCCGGCGGCGACGCGGGTAAGGGACGATGATCACTGCCGTGCCCTTGCGCCCGGCGCGCCCGGTGCGGCCCGAGCGGTGCTGCAAGGTTTCCGCATCGCGGGGCACTTCGACGTGGATCACCAGGCTAAGCGAGGCGACGTCGATCCCGCGCGCCGCAACGTCGGTTGCGACGCAGACCCGGGCGCGGCCATCGCGCAGCGCCTGCAGCGCATAATTGCGCTCGTTCTGGCTGTGCTCGCCCGACAAGGCGACTGCCGCAAAGCCGCGCTCGACCAAAGTCGAATGGAGGTGGCGGACGTTGTCACGGGTGGCGCAGAACAGCATCGCGGTTTCGGCTTCGTGGAAGCGCAGCAGATTGATCACCGCGTTTTCGATGTCCGAGGGCGAGACTGCGACAGTCTGGTAATCGATATCGCCGTGGCCGCGATCGTCGCCGACGGTCGAAATGCGCAGCGCGTTGTGCTGATAGCGCTGCGCTAGCGCCGCAATAGGGCGCGGCATGGTGGCAGAGAACATCAGCGTGCGGCGGGTATCGGGCGTGCCGTCGAGGATCTGTTCCAGATCGTCGCGGAAGCCCATGTCGAGCATCTCGTCAGCTTCATCGAGCACGATGTAGGCCAGCTGCGACAGGTCGAGCGCGCCGCGTTCGAGGTGATCGCGCAGCCGTCCCGGGGTGCCGACTACGATGTGCGCGCCGTGGTGCAGCGCGCGGCGTTCCTTGCTCGGGTCCATCCCGCCGACGCAGGTCGCGATCCGGGCGTTCGCCTTGGCGCACAGCCATTCCAGCTCGCGGCTGACCTGCAAGGCCAGTTCGCGGGTCGGCGCGATGACCAGCGCGAGCGGTGCTTTCGCGACCGGCAGAGTGGCTCCATCGGCCAGCAGTTCGCGCAGCATCGCGATCCCGAACGCGACAGTCTTGCCCGATCCGGTCTGCGCCGAGACGATCATGTCGCGGCCCAGCGCTTCGGGTTCGAGCACTGCGGCCTGCACCGACGTGGGCTCGGCATAGCCGCGCTCAGCGAGCGCTGAAGCGAGCGGCGCGGGCAGATTGGAAAACGGGGTGAGCGCCGCAGGTTCAGGCAGGGCTTCAGTTTCAGGCAGGGCTTCGGGCGGGGTAACGGCTTCGGACATCGGTTCAACACGGGCTGCGGCGCGGCGCTCCGGCAGGGCGGGGCGGACGACTGGGGAAATGGGTTCTAGCGCGCACCGCGGCAACGGCGGCGCGACAAGCACGGGATGCCGCGCCCCCTAGCCGTTTAGCCGCACAAACACCACCTCGAATTCACCCGCCACTTTCAGCCAATCGCGTAAGGCACCACCCCGCGGTGATCGGGATCGACACTGATCTTGCGGTCGCTCGGCGGGAAGGCGCGCTGGTCGCAATCCGCACGCGGGCAGATCCGGCATGAAATGCCGATCCGCGTGGCCGCGCTGGCGGCGGTCAGCGCGAGGCCATCGGCATAGACGAATTCGGATGCATGCTCGGCCTCGCAGCCCAAGGCGACGGCATAGCGGCGCGGCGCGCGCGCATAGCTGCCCGATGGCTTGACCAGCCCCTTGGCCATCGAGACATAGCGTACCCCGTCGGGGGTTTCGGCCAATTGGACCAGGATCCGGTCGGGGATCGCCACCGCTTCGTGGACGATCCACAAGGGGCAGGCCCCGCCGAACCGGGCGAATTGCAGGCGGGTGGCCGAATGGCGCTTGGTGATGTTGCCCGCCATATCGACCCGGCAGAAGAAGAACGGCACCCCGCGCATGTCCTCGCGCTGCAAGGTCGAGAGCCGGTGGCAGCTCTGCTCGAAACTGGTCCCGAACACCTGCCCCAGCCGGTCGATATCGTGGCGCAGCACCCGCGCTTCGGTGCGGAAGCGGCGGTAGGGCATCAGCAGCGCGCCCGCGGCATAGTTGCACAGCCCGACGAACAGCAATTGCCGCGATGCCGCGCTCTTCAGCGCGGCGCCCTCGACCACCCCGGCGATCTCGTCCTTGAGCGCCAGCGCGGCGAGCTGGTGGGCAAGCTGGAAGCGGCGGCTTTCGGCGGGCTGGCCGGGATCGATGGTCAGGTGGCCCATCTCGGCATCGAAACTGCGCAGCCCGGCCTGCCCGGAATAGATCAGCGAAACCGACAGCGCATCGCGCAGATAGGCTTCGATCGCCCCGGTTGCAGGAGACAGCCCGCCCAATTTGCCCGCCAGAGCTTCGGCCGCGCGGTCGATGCTGTCGACGTAATTGCCCGCCAGGTGGAACCAGTCGCGCACCTCCTCCCACGGCAGCCGGGGACCCCCGCCGGTATCGGCGGTGAGCGCCTCGTCGATCATCTGCAGGCGTTGACCGGAACGGCGATAGGCCTCGTGCAGCGCCACGAACCGCTCGGCCAGCACCGGCTGCTGTTCGGCAAAGCGGGCAAGTTGCGCCGGATCCATGGCTTCCGCAAACAACGGATCGGCATTGGCCTCGCGCAGCGCCGCGAGCCGCGTTTCACTCGGTCCAGCGCCAATCTCGCGCCAGTCGAGCGGGAAGGCCCGCGCCAGCCGCTCGACCAGCACCGGGGTCAGCGGGCGGTCGTCATGCTCGAGTTGCGACAGGTACGAAGTGGAAATCTCCAGCAACCGCCCCATCGCCGCCTGATTCAACCCCCGCTCCGCGCGCAGCGCCTTCAACCGGTCTCCAGCGAATATGCGGCGCTTTGGTACGAGCATGGTTACCCTTTGCGATCTTTGCGGTCTTTGCGCGAAATCTTGACGCTTTTGGGGTTCGCGCAAAGGCCGCAAAGATCGCAAAGAGGATTAAGCAGCTTCGCGGGATTTTGCAAATACGTGCTTCGCAACTTTGCAAATTCACATTGGACATTGCCTGCCCCGCGCCGCAGACCGCACGCTTCGCCAATTGTCCCGGAGCAACCATGTCCGCCAACGTCGCCGAGATCGAACGCCGCCGCGCCGCTGCGCGGCTCGGCGGGGGGCAGAAGCGGATCGATGCCCAGCATGCCAAGGGCAAGCTGACCGCGCGTGAGCGGCTGACGATTCTGCTCGATGAAGGCAGCTTTGAGGAGCTCGACATGTACGTCGAGCACAATTGCACCGATTTCGGGATGGAAAACCAGATCGTCCCGGGTGATGGGGTGGTCACCGGCAGCGGCACGATCAACGGCCGGCTGGTCTTCGTCTATTCGCAGGATTTCACCGTGTTCGGCGGCTCGCTGTCGGAACGCCACGCGCAGAAGATCTGCAAGGTGATGGACAACGCGATGAAGGTCGGCGCGCCGGTGATCGGGCTTAACGACAGTGGCGGCGCGCGCATCCAGGAAGGCGTGGCGAGCCTTGGCGGCTATGCCGAGGTGTTCCAGCGCAACGTGCTGGCATCGGGCGTGATTCCGCAGCTCAGCCTGATCATGGGGCCGTGTGCGGGCGGCGCGGTCTATTCGCCCGCGATGACCGACTTCATCTTCATGGTGAAGGATTCAAGCTACATGTTCGTCACCGGTCCGGATGTGGTCAAGACCGTGACCAACGAGGTGGTGACGCAGGAAGAGCTGGGCGGCGCGATCACGCATTCGACCAAGACCTCGGTCGCCGACCTTGCGCTCGAGAACGATATCGAAGCGCTGCTGACCGCGCGCGATTTCTTCGACTACCTGCCGCTCAATAATCAGGCCGGCGTGCCCGAGCGGCCGACCACCGATCCGTGGGACCGGCTCGAGGACAGCCTCGACACGCTGATCCCGGCCAGTGCCAACCAGCCCTACGATATGCACGAAGTGGTCAGGAAGGTGCTCGACGAGGCCGAATTCTTCGAGGTCCAGCCGGGCCATGCGGGCAACATCCTGATCGGGTTCGGGCGGATCGAGGGGCGCAGCGTCGGGGTGGTCGCCAACCAGCCGATGGTGCTGGCGGGCTGTCTCGATATCAATGCGTCGAAAAAGGCCGCGCGGTTCGTGCGGTTCTGCGATGCGTTCGAGATTCCGATTGTGACCTTTGTCGACGTCCCCGGCTTCCTCCCCGGCACCGCGCAGGAACTGGGCGGGATCATCAAGCACGGCGCCAAGCTGCTGTTCGCCTATGCCGAGGCGACCGTGCCCAAGATCACCGTCATCACCCGCAAGGCCTATGGCGGGGCCTATGACGTGATGGCCTCAAAGCACTTGCGCGGCGATCTCAACTACGCCTGGCCCACCGCCGAAATCGCAGTGATGGGCGCAAAAGGCGCGGTCGAGATCATCTTCCGCTCGGACATCGGCGACCCCGACAAGATCGCCGAACGGACGAAGGAATACGAAGACCGTTTCGCCAACCCCTTCGTCGCTGCGAGCAAGGGGTTTATCGACGAGGTGATCCACCCGCATTCGACGCGGAGAAGGATTGCGCTGGGGTTGCGGAAGCTGCGGGGGAAGAGCCTCGAGAATCCGTGGAAGAAGCATGACAATATTCCGTTGTAGCGAGGGTTCAATTGATGCCAAAATTTAAAAAGGGCGATCTAGTTCGACTCAAATCGGGCGGACCCCTGATGACGGTTGACAGGTATCCGGGTGAAGAAAGCGGGCATTTTAAACTGTCGTGGAGCGGGCTGAAGGAAATCCTTTGGCGAGAATATCGATGCGTTTGGTTCGATGGCGATACGTTGAAGACCGGAGATTTTGATGAATATCTCCTTGTTCCATCGAGCATTGGGGGTGACACGAAATGAAACTAGGCCGCCTCAACCACATCGGTGTCGCCACGCCCTCCATCGCGGACTCCATCTTGCATTACCGTGACGTGATGGGCGCGACCAAGATCCATGCGCCGTTCGACTTGCCCGACCAGGGGGTGAAAGTCTGCTTCGTTGATACCCCCGGCACGGATGGCGCGCTGAATGGCACCCAAATCGAGCTGATCGAGCCGCTGCCCGGCAACGCCAGCATCGCCAGCTTCTTCGAGAAGAACCCGGCCGGCGGACAGCATCACCTGTGCTACGAAGTGCCCGATATCCACGCCGCCAAGGCTGAGTTCGAGGCCATGGGCAAGCGCGTGCTGGGGCAGCCCCGGATCGGCGCGCACGGCACGCTGATCTTCTTCGTCCACCCCCGCGACATGCAGGGGGTTTTGACTGAGATTATGGAAACACCAAAAGAAGGCACGCACTGGTCGAACTGAAAAACCCCGTCATCCTGAACTTGTTTCAGGACCCATCGTGCCGCAAATCCGGAGCGCGGTAGGAACCACGACGGAGAGGTTAAGCCGCCTCACGGCACTCCGGGGCGTGCGGCGAAATGGGCCCTGAAACAAGTTCAGGGTGACGAGATTTTTGGATTGGAGAGAGACATGGCTGAATACGAAACGATCCTGACCGAGCGCGTGGCGGGTGTGCTCAAGATCACGCTCAACCGGCCCGACCGGCTCAACGCCGCATCGATTCCGCTGGCGGAGGAGCTGAGCGCTGCGTTCTATGATCTGGATGGCGCCCGCGCGGTGCTGATCACCGGGGCGGGCAAGGGCTTTTGTTCGGGCGCGGACCTCGCCGCGCGGGGCGAGGCGAGTGCGATCCAGGCGAAGGGCGGCAGCCACCGCGCGCTGCAGAATTATTACAACCCGCTGGTCAGCCAGATCCTGCGCTGCCCGGTGCCGGTGGTAAGCGCGGTCAACGGCGCGGCCGCCGGGGTGGGCTGCTCGATCGCACTGGCGGGCGACTTCGTGCTCGCGGCCAAGAGCGCCTATTTCCTCCAGGCCTTCGTCAACATCGGGCTGGTGCCGGACGGCGGCTCGACCTGGCTGCTGGCCCGCGCGATCGGCCGCGCCCGCGCCACCCGGATGATGATGCTGGGCGAGAAAATTGGTGCGGAGCAGGCCGAGGACTGGGGGCTGATTTACAAGGCGGTCGATAACGAAGCGCTGATGGACGAGGCGATGGCGCTCGCCACCCGGCTGTCCGAGGGGCCGACCGTGTCCTATTCGACCATGAAGGCCAACATCCTGACCGCGCTGGACGGGACGCTGCCGCAGGTCCTGCTCGCCGAGGCCGAGGGCCAGCGCGTCGCCGGGGCCAGCGCGGACGCAGTGGAAGGCGGAATGTCGTTCCTGCAAAAGCGCAAGCCTGCGTTCCAGGGCAAGTAAACCACGCCCGTTCGTGTCGAGCGAAGTCGAGACACTGCGCGCGGCATCTCGACTTCGCTCGATGCGAACGGAACTTTGGAAAGTGGTGATACGATGATCTTTTACAACAGCCCCAACCCCGCCCCCAACCCGCGCCGGGTGCGTATTTTCGCCTCAGAAAAGGGGATCGCGCTCGACACGCGCGATCTCTCGATCCCGGCGCGCGAGCACAAGGCCGAGGAATTCGTCGCGCTCAACCCGCGCGGGCAGACCCCGGCCTTGCAGCTGGATGACGGCACGGTGATTGCCGAGAGCGTGGCGATCTGCCGCTATCTTGAGGGGTTGCATCCCGCGCCGCCGCTGTTCGGCACCAGTCCCAAGGAACAGGCGCTGATCGAGATGTGGGACCGCCGCGTCGAGATGATCCTGATGCCGCCGGTCGGCGCTGTCTGGGTCCATACGCACAATTTCACCGAGCGGCTGCCCGGCCGTAATCTGGAATGGGGTGAGAGCAACCGCCCGCGCGTGGATGATGCGCTGCGGTTCTTCGATGCCTCGCTCGCGGGCCGTGAATTCCTCGCCTCGGACAGTTATTCGATCGCCGACATCCTGCTGCTGACCACGGTCGATTTCGCGGGCTTCATCGGCATTCCCATGCCCGAAGACCTGACCCACCTGCAAGCCTGGCACGCGCGAGTCTCGGCCCGGCCGAGCGCCGCGGCCTAAGAGAGTAGCATGACCAAACCGACCGTGACCGACTGGCAGGCC
Source organism: Sphingomonadaceae bacterium (assembly GCA_025359425.1). Classification (GTDB taxonomy): domain Bacteria; phylum Pseudomonadota; class Alphaproteobacteria; order Sphingomonadales; family Sphingomonadaceae; genus Novosphingobium. Next base: position 637 of record JANYGC010000135.1, on the reverse strand, counting down.
GCCGCAACCAAGGAGGTCAAGGGCCGTGATCTGACCTGGCAAACCCCCGAGGGTTTCGCCATCAAGCCGCTTTATACGGCGGACGATGCGCCGAATGTCGAAGATGGGCCCGGCCTGCCGGGCTTCGCCCCGTTCACCCGCGGCGTGCGTGCTTCAATGTACGCTGGCCGCCCGTGGACGATCCGGCAATACGCGGGGTTCTCCACTGCCGAGGAAAGCAACGCCTTCTACCGCCGCAACCTCGCTGCGGGCCAAAAGGGCTTATCGGTCGCCTTCGATCTCGCCACGCACCGGGGATATGACTCCGATCACCCGCGCGTGGTCGGTGATGTCGGTAAGGCCGGGGTCGCGATCGATTCGGTCGAGGACATGAAGATCCTGTTCGACGGCATCCCGCTCGACCGGATGTCGGTTTCGATGACCATGAACGGCGCGGTGATCCCGATCCTCGCGTTCTTCATCGTCGCGGGGGAGGAGCAGGGGGTCGATCAAAGCAAGCTCGACGGGACCATCCAGAACGACATCCTCAAGGAGTTCATGGTCCGCAACACCTACATCTACCCGCCCGAGCCGAGCATGCGGATCGTCTCGGACATCATCGCCTACACCTCGGCGCATATGCCCAAGTTCAACTCGA
>JANYGC010000131.1 GCA_025359425.1 Sphingomonadaceae bacterium | reverse complement strand
CCCCCGGCCCGACCACCCCCAGGGTACCTTTAACGGGTGGTCGGGCCGGGGGAGCGGGCCGGTGTTGCCAAGCTATTTGCGGATGCAAATAGCGCACCAAACAAATCTAATCCGCGTTCAATCTTGCCCGCATTTCTTTGCCCGGCTTGAAATAGGGCACGCTTTTGCCCGGCACGTTGACGGCTTCGCCGGTGCGCGGGTTGCGGCCTTTGCGGGCATCGCGGCTGCGGGTGGAAAAAGCGCCGAAGCCGCGCAGTTCAACCCGGCCGCCGGCGGTCAGCCGCCCGGCGATCTCGTCGAAGAAAGTGCTCACCGCTTTTTCGATTTCTTCGAGTCGCAAGCCCGGATTCTCCTGAGCCAGCGCTTGCAGCAATTCCGATCGGATCATGTTACGCCTTTCCCCAGGCGCCAAACCGGCAGCCTGTCCCCAACTTCGCCACAATGCCCGGAGCCGATAAAGGCCCGATACGACAAGCGCCCCAGTGGCGGCAGTGTGCCAAATGCTATAGCCAAGCGCAATCGGAGATTGCTGATTACCCTACAATTTTTCGGCGAGCAGTTCGTGCGGGGCAATGCCCAGCCGCGCGATCCGCTTGGCCAGCGCGGGCCATTCGCTGGTCAGGAACGCCTCGCGTTCGCTGCGCCGCAATTTGTCCGATGCGCCGCGCGCGACGAACATGCCCACGCCGCGCTGCACTTCGACCAGTCCGTCGAGCTGGAACTGCTGGTAGGCTTTGGCGACGGTTAGCGGATTGGCCCCCTGCTGCACCGCAAAGGCCCGCACCGACGGCAGCATCGCGCCTTCCGAGTAAGTCCCGTCGATGATCGACGCCGCGATCAGGTCGCGCAATTTGAGGTACACGGGCTTGCTTGAGGTGTGCATGGTGCATCAGTGCCATAATACAGCGCGTCAGGCAAGCTTTCTCAATCCGCGTAATAAAGGAACAACTGTAACGAATTTCGCTTCACAGCGGCGAAATCAAGGTTAGGTTCCTGCGCCATGAGACAGCCCCGCGCGGGCCTGGCAAAATTCGGGGAGTTCGCATGAAAGACACGGCGCTTTGGGCACAGGAAGACTGGATCGCGGCGATCGCGGTCGTCGTCCTCGGAGTATTCCTGGCGATCGGTGCCAAGATTGCGATCCAGCGCGAACCCGAGTTCGCCGGCCACCCCAAGGGCCTGTACATGCTGTTTTTCGCCGAGATGTGGGAGCGCTTCTCCTACTACGGCATGCGCGCGATCCTGATTTTCTACCTGACCCAGCACTGGCTGTTTGGCGACGGCAAATCGAACCTGATCTACGGGGCCTATACCAGCCTAGTCTACATCACCCCGGTGCTTGGCGGCTATCTGGCTGACCGCTACCTTGGCCAGCGCAAAGCAGTATTGTTTGGCGGAATCCTGCTCGCAATCGGGCACAGCCTGATGGCGGTCGAAGGGGTCGGCGGACAGAGCGATCCCACGATCAACGTATTTTGGCTGGCGCTCGCCTTTATCATCGTCGGCTCGGGCTTCCTCAAGGCAAACATCTCGGTGATGGTCGGGCAGCTCTATTCGCTGACCGATATCCGCCGCGACGGAGCCTATACAATTTTCTATATGGGCATCAATCTGGGCGCGGCGATCGGCACGATCCTTGTCGCTTATCTCGGCCAGACGGTTGGCTGGGGCTGGGGCTTCGGGCTGGCCGGGATCGGCATGGTGCTCGGGCTGGTGGTGTTCGTGCTCGGCAAGAGCGCGCTCAGGGGCGCGGGTGAAGCGCCGCAGCCGCTGGCAAGGTCCAAGGAAATCATGCTCTATGCGGTCGGCGTTGGCGCGGTCGCGGTGATCTGGGGGCTGGTGCAGGCACAAGGGGTGATCCAGATGCTGCTGGCAGTGTCGGGCATCGCGCTGCTCGGCTATGTGCTTTACGAAAGCTTCAAGCTGCCCAAGGAGCCGCGCGAGCGGATGTTTGCGATCCTGTTCCTGATCAGCCTCAATCCGATCTTCTGGGGGCTGTTCGAACAGGCGGGCGGGTCGATGAACCTGTTCACCGACCGGTTTGTCGATCGCAGCGGGGTGCCGGCCGGGATTTTCCAGTCGATCAATCCGATCTACATCATTCTGCTCGCCCCGCTGTTTGCCGGACTGTGGCAATGGCTCGCGCGGCGCGGCAAGGAGCCTTCGGCCCCGGCCAAGTTCGGGCTTGCGCTGTTGCAGATGGGGTTCGCCAATCTGGTGCTGGTGTGGGGCGCTGAAGCCTATGGAATGTTGGCGATGACGCCAGTACTGCTGGTGTTCGCCTATTACCTGTTCGCGACCACCGCCGAACTCTGCCTCTCGCCGGTCGGCCTTTCGGCGATGAACCGGCTCGCGCCAAAGTTCCTCGCCTCGCTGATCATGGGCGCGTGGTTCTACATGACTGCGGTTGGCAACTTTGTCGCCGGCAAGATCGGTGAGGCCACCGGCGGTCACGACGGTGCAATGAGCAAGCAGGGCTTGCTCGATGTCTACGAGCTGTTCGGCTGGATCGCGATCGGGATTGGCGTGCTGGTCTTGCTGGTCTCGCCCATCGTCAAGCGCTGGATGCACCTCGATACGCTCGAGGACCGCGGCGTCCCCGACAATCGCGTGGCGAGCGAGACGATCGCTTGAATGGGCGCGTGAAGGCGCCCCGCCTGGCGCGGGGCGCCGCGCTGGCCCTGGTGCTGACCGCGATTGGCGGCACCGGGCTCGCCAAGGACAAGAAGGACGATAGCCCGGCGGTGCTGGCCGCGCGCGATTTCGACAAGAACCCTTACCCGTCGACCTACCGCGCCTACCCGGGCGTGCCGACGCTGATCGTGGGCGCGACGGTGTTCGATGGTGAGGGCGGGCGCATCGAAAAGGGCCAAGTGCTGATCCGCGACGGCAAGATCGCGGCGGTGGCGGGGCCACTGGCCGACATGGACTTGCCCGCCGATGTGGTGCGGATCGACGGCACCGGCAAATTCGTCACCCCCGGGATCATCGACATCCATAGCCATCTGGGCGTCTATCCCAGCCCCTCGGTCGAGGCCAATTCGGACGGCAACGAAGCCACTGCGCCGACCACCCCCGACGTCTGGGCCGAGCATTCGGTGTGGCCGCAGGATCCCGGCTTTTCGCGCGCGATGGCCAACGGCGGGATCACCACGCTGGAAATCCTGCCCGGCTCGGCCAACCTGATCGGCGGGCGTTCGGTGGTGCTCAAGAATGTTTACAGCCGCACGGTGCAGGGGATGAAGTTCCCCGGCGCGCCGTACGGCCTCAAGATGGCCTGCGGTGAAAACCCCAAGCGGGTGTACGGCAGCAAGGGCCGGATGCCATCGACCCGGATGGGCAACTTTGCGGTCGACCGCGCGACCTGGATCAAGGCACGCGAATACCGCGCCAAGCGTGATGCCGGCAAGCTTGAGACCCGCGACCTGGCGATGGAGACGCTGGCCGGCGTGCTCGACGGAACGATCCTGGTCCAGAACCACTGCTACCGCGCCGACGAGATGGCCTTGGTGCTCGATATGGCCAAGGAGTTCGGCTACCACGTCAGCGCGTTCCACCACGCGGTGGAGGCCTACAAGATCGGCGATCTGCTCAAGGCCTCGGACACTTGCGCCGCGATCTGGTCGGACTGGTGGGGTTTCAAGATGGAAGCCTACGACGGAATTCCGGAGAACGCGGGGCTGCTGTACAAGGCCGGGTCTTGCGTGGTGATCCATTCGGACGACGAGAACGGCATCCAGCGTTTGAACCAGGAGGCCGCCAAGGCGCAAGGTGATGCGCGGCGGATCGGGATCGACATTCCTGACGCGCAAGTGATCAAGTGGCTGACTTTCAACGGGGCCAAGGCGATCGGAATTGACAAGTTCACCGGCAGCCTGACGCCCGGCAAGATGGGCGACGTGGTGCTGTGGAACGGCAACCCGCTGTCGGTCTATTCGCGCCCCGAGAAGGTCTGGGTCGACGGGGCGTTGTTGTTCGATTCGTCGAACCGCAAACGCCGCGCGGTCAGCGATTTCGAGCTCGGCCAGCCCGGCGAAGGAGACGTCAAGTGAAGCGCGGCCTGCTTTTCGGTGCAGCCCCGCTCGCGTTGCTGTTGGCCGCGCCGGCGCTGGCGCAGAGCATCGCAATAACCCACGCCAAGCTGGTGATCGGTGACGGCAATGGCCCGATAGGCGATGCCACCGTGCTAATTCAGGGTGGCAAGGTTGTCGCCGCTGGCGCATCGGTGGTGGTCCCCGCCGGGGTCAGGACCATCGACGCCGGGGGCAGATGGGTAACGCCCGGATTGGTGGTCGCGGTCACCGATCTCGGGCTGGTCGATGTCGGCGCGGTCGATGACAGCAATGACAGCGCTGCCGACAAAAGCCTGTTCAGCGCCGCGCTCGATGTCTCGGCGGCGATCAATCCCGACGATCTGCCGATTCAGGTGAGCCGCGCCGGCGGGGTAACCCGTGCCGCGGTCGCCCCGCTCGGCACCACCTCGATCTTCGGCGGGCAGGGCGCGATCATCGATCTGGGCGCAGACCCCGATGCTGTGACCGTGCCGCGCGCGTTCCAGTATGTCGAACTGGGCGAGACCGGGGCCCGGCGCGCCGGGGGTAGCCGCGCCGCGACTTACGCCGTGCTGTTCAACGCGCTGGCCGAGGCCAAGGAACTGACCCTCGCCCCCGCCGGACCGCGCCGCGACGACGTGCTGCTGACCCGCCGCGATGCGGCAGCACTGGTCCCGGTGGTCACCGGCAAGCAGCCGCTTTATGTCCATGTCGAGCGCGCCTCGGACATCCGCATGGTGCTCAGCCTCAAGCGCGAATTCCCGCTGCTGCAGCTGGTGATCGTCGGTGCCGCCGAAGGCTGGATGGTCGCGGGCGAGCTCGCCAAGTCGGGCGTGCCGGTGCTGGCCACGCCATTGACCGACTTGCCCAATTCGTTCGAGCAATTGGGCTCGACGCAGTCGAATGTCGGGCGGATGAAAGCCGCCGGGGTCAAGGTCTCGCTCGGCGATTTTGGCGATCAGCCGCGCTATGCGCCCCAGTATGCCGGAACCCTCGTCGGGCTGGCCAAAGTCCCGGGCGCGAGTGGGCTGACCTGGGGGCAGGCCTTTGCCGCGATCAGTTCAGGCCCGGCCGAGGCGCTGGGCATGGGCGACCGCTTCGGGTCCTTGCGCCCCGGCCGCGCGGGCGACGTGGTGATCTGGGATGGCGATCCGCTCGAAGTGTCGTCGGGGGTGGTGCGGGTGTTCATCGATGGCACCGAACAGCCGCTGACCAACCACCAGACCCGGTTGCGCGACCGTTACAGCAATCCGGGTGAAGGAGATTTGCCCAAGGCTTACGAATGGTGAGACGCCGTTAGGGCGCCACCGCAGGGGGAGAGCAGCGATGGATCAGGAATACGCGCAGTTGGTGGCAGCGGCGCTGGCCTTTGTCGGCAGCCATTTCGCCTTGTCGCACCCGTGGCGCGCGGGGCTGGTCAAGCGGCTCGGCGCGGGCCTCTTCCAAGGGCTCTATTCGGTGGTCGCGCTGGTCACCTTGGCGTGGCTTATCTTCGCTTTCCGCGCGATTCCGCCGCAGGGCAACTTGCCGTGGAACGGCGCCGGTGCACTGCCGTGGGTCGCCGCCACCGGGTTGATGCTCGCCGCCTCGGTGCTGCTGGCCGGCTCGTTCAGCGGCAACCCGGCCTTGCCGCAGCCCAATGCCAAGGCGCTTGCGGTGCATCACCCCAAAGGCGTGTTCAAGATCACCCGCCACCCGATGATGTGGAGTTTTGCGCTGTGGAGCACGGCGCACGTGCTGGTCAGCCCCTCGGTGCGGGTGATCATCCTGAGCGGTACGATCGCCTTCCTCGCGCTGGTCGGCGCGCACATGCAGGACCGCAAGAAGGAAGTGCTGATGGGCGAGGCCTGGGCCAAATGGGAGCACCGCACCAGCTACTGGCCGCGGCTCGGCGGGTTTGCATCGGCTGGAATGGTGCCGTGGCTGGGCGGGATTGTGCTGTGGCTGGCGGCAACCTGGGCCCATATCCCAGCGATCGGCATGACGGCCGGGGTGTGGCGCTGGCTCAGTTGATCTTTTTTGTTATCGCAGGATGCGGAGCAATTGTCTGTTCCCACGCAACATAAGCTGAGATCGCGGCCGCACCAGCGCCGACCACTCCAATCAATAATGTAGCAAGCGCATATAGAATCTGTAGCGGCTTTAGTTCGAAAGTCTTTCTGACTGCAATTGGTTTTCCATCCCAGTAGAGTTCTCCGTCTGAAGCCACGCCCAAGTAGCTAAGACCATCAAGCGAAACGGGAAGTACGCCGCTCGGCCAGTGAGCAGGAACTTCGGTCACACCTGCAATTTGCGCCGGATGTTGAGGTTCGGTGTCGGTCAAGCCCGCGCCTCTTCCACCCCGGCGGAATTGTGCCGAAGTGCCTTGAGCACACAGTCGACGATCCCGCTGGCATCGAGCCCGGCGGCTTCGTATTGCTTGTCGGGGCTGTCGTGATCCTGGAACAGGTCGGGCAAGCGCAGCGTGCGGATTTTGAGACCCGCATCGGTCAGGCCCGCATCGCTGGCGAGGGTCAGGACATGTGCGCCCAACCCGCCGATACTGCCTTCCTCGACCGTGACGATCACCTCGTGGCTGGCCATCAGTTGGCGGATCAAGGCCTCGTCGAGCGGCTTGGCGAAGCGCAGATCGGCGACGGTGGTGGAAAGCCCCTTGGCTTCGAGCTGATCAGCGGCCTTGAGCGCTTCGGCGAGCCGGGTGCCGAGCGAAAGCAGCGCGACCTTGTTGCCGTGCCTGACAATCCGCCCTTTGCCGATCTCAAGCCGAAGCGGAACCGCGGGCAGTTCCACCCCGGTGCCGTTGCCGCGCGGATAGCGGAAGGCGATCGGGCCCGAATCATGGAGCGCGGCAGTATAAGTCATGTGGACCAGTTCGGCTTCGTCGGCCGCAGCCATCACCACCATGTTGGGCAGCGTCGCAAGATAGGTGACGTCGAAGCTGCCAGCATGAGTCGCGCCGTCGGCTCCGACCAGCCCGGCGCGGTCGATCGCAAAGCGCACCGGCAGGTTCTGGATCGCCACATCATGGACCACTTGATCGTAAGCACGCTGGAGGAAGGTCGAATAGATCGCGCAGAACGGACGCATGCCTTGCGCGGCGAGCCCGGCAGCGAAAGTCACCGCGTGCTGTTCCGCAATCCCGACATCGAAGCTCCGCTCGGGGTGCGCCTTGGCGAACTTGTCGACCCCCGTGCCCGACGGCATCGCGGCGGTTATCGCGCAAATCCGCTCATCGCTGTCGGCCAACCTGGCCAGAGTTTCGCCAAACACGTTCTGGTAGGCGGGCGGCCCGACGGCGGCCTTGGCCTGCTGCCCGGTGATCACATCGAACTTCTGCACCCCGTGGTACTTGTCGGCGCTGGCTTCGGCGGGCGCATAGCCTTTGCCCTTTTGCGTGACGACATGGATCAGGCACGGACCTTCCGCCGCATCGCGCACATTTTCGAGGATCGGGATCAATTGCTCGAGATTGTGCCCATCGACCGGGCCGACGTAATAGAACCCGAGCTCCTCGAACAAGGTCCCGCCCATCGCCATGCCGCGGGCAAATTCGTCGGTCTTCTTGGCGGCGCGGTGGAGCGGCTCGGGCAGCTTGCGCGAGATGCGCCGCGCGATGTCGCGCAGCGACAGGAACGGGCGCGACGAGACCAGTCGCGCCAAGTAGGCGCTGAGCCCGCCGACCGGCGGCGCGATCGACATGTCGTTGTCGTTGAGGATCACCACCAGCCGGTTGCCCGCGACCTGCGCGTTGTTCATCGCCTCGTAAGCCATGCCGGCGCTCATCGCGCCGTCGCCGATCACCGCGATGCCTTTGCCGTCGCGCCCGGCGAGCTTATTGCCCACGGCAAAGCCCAGCGCCGCCGAGATCGAGGTTGAGCTGTGCGCCGCGCCGAACGGATCGTATTCGCTTTCGCTGCGCTTGGTGAAGCCCGAGAGGCCGCCGGGCTGGCGCAAGGTGCGGATACGGTCACGCCGGCCGGTCAGGATCTTGTGCGGATAGGCCTGGTGGCCGACATCCCAGACCAGCCGGTCGGCGGGAGTGTTGAACACGTAATGGATCGCCACGGTCAGCTCGACCACGCCGAGCCCTGAACCTAGATGCCCGCCGGTCTGCCCGACTGCCGAGATCATCTCGCCGCGCAATTCGTCGGCGAGTTGGCGCAGCTGGTCCGGGCGCAATTGGCGCAGCTGCGTCGGAGTCGCCACCGTATCGAGCAGCGGGGTTGCCGGATTAGCATTCATCGGCAGGGCATTACACCGCTCGGACGGGCCTGTCGAATGGAGAGCGCGTGCAGGCCCAGTGCAGGTTGAGCTGCAGCCGGGCTGCAGGTTGACTTCACCGACCGCGCGCGAAATAGCTGGCTGATGGAGCTGACTTACCGCCTCGCTGCCGCCGCCGACACCGACGCGATCGCCGCGCTGATGGAGCGCGCGATTGCCGAGCTGCAGCGCCCGTTCCTCAATGCCGAGCAGATCGCGGCCAGCCGGCTGAGCATGGGGCTTGACACCCAGCTGATCGCCGACGGGACCTATTTCGCGATCCTCGATGGCAGCGAACTGGTTGGCTGCGGCGGCTGGAGCAAGCGCGCCACGCTTTACGGCGGCAATCACTCGGCCGAATTGCGCGACGACCGGCTGCTCGATCCGGCCAGCGAGCCCGCACGGATCCGCGCGATGTACACCGATCCGGGCCACGTCCGGCGCGGGATCGGGCGGCTGATTCTGGGACTGTGCGAAGACGCGGCGCGCGCCGCCGGGTTCAAGCGCCTCGAGATGATGGCCACCGCCGCGGGCGAGCCGCTTTACACCGCCTGCGGCTATCACGTGATCGAACGGGTCGAACGGATGTCGGGTGAGGGGATCGCAGTGCCTGGCGCGGTGATGGGCAAGGCACTCGATCACGGCTAGGGCGGGGCAACCTTTTGCTGGAGACGTGCCATGTCGATACCCGCCAATTCCGCGCCGATGACTTTCGTGATCACCGGCAACCGCGCCAAATCGAAGCCGTTTTACGAGACGGTGCTGGGGCTGCGCGTGCTCGGCGAGGACGACCACGCGGTGACCTTCGATCTGGGCAACCGCACCCCGATGCGGCTCACCCAGGTGATGGGCCACAAAGGCGTCGGCCACACTGTGCTCGGCTGGCATGTCGCCGATCTGCGCGGCGCGATGCAAGGGCTGAAAGCCAAGGGTGTTGCGTTTAAGACATATGATGGAATGGGCCAGGATGCCGACGGGGTCTGGGCCTCACCCGATGGTGGAGCTAAATTGGCGTGGTTCACCGATCCCGACGGCAACGTGCTCAGCCTGACCCAGTTCGGTTAGGCGCTGCAATCGGCGCAGAACCCGCGCAGTTCGACCACCGGGCGGATATCGGCAAATCCAGCCGACTTGGCCGCATCGACCAGCGCGCCGGTGAGCTTGTCGTTATCGATATGGACGGTCTTGCCGCAGCTGTCGCAGATCAGGAAAATGCAGTCATGGCGGCACCCCGGGTGCGGGTTGGCGATGTAGGCGTTGGCGCTTTCAACCCGCCGCGCGAGGTTGGTCGCGACGAACAGGTCGAGAATCCGGTAAACCGAATTGGCCGCCACTCGCTTGCCCCGGTCGTTCGAGACGAATTCGGCGATGTCATAGGCAGAAACAGGTCGGTCCTGCGCGGCGAGCGCCCCGAACACCTCGGCCCGCATCGCGGTCCACTGTTCGCCGGCACCCTCAAGCGCATGCTGCGCGGCTTCGACGAGGCTTTCGCCGACCGGTTCGTGATGGTGATGATGGCTGGCCATGCGCCCGATATAGGCGGTGACGGGCTTACCCGCAAATTTTAGCGGGCAGCGTCCTGCGACGGGGCAACCAAAGTCTGGTCGGGCAGGGCCGGAGCAGCCGTCGCGGCAGTGGCCGAAGGGATGACCTGCTCGGCGAGGCTCTTGTGGCTGAACGGCGAGCCCATCACCGCGACCAATGCAGCACAGCCCAGCACAAAGCCAAGGCCAACGGCGCGGTAAAGATCGGGTTTGAACAGGCCCATCGGAAGTCACTCGAATAAGAGGGAAGGATTGCTTGACCGCCCTCCTGCGGAAATTTGTCTTACCGCCAAGTGAACATTGCGGATTCCTGCGCGGTCCAACGACGAACCGACGCAATGTTGCGGTAAGCTGCGTCCGATCAGTGCCGGAAGTGCCGCATTCCGGTGAAAACCATTGCCAGATCGGCCGCGTCGGCGGCGGCGATCACCTCGTCGTCGCGAATCGAGCCGCCCGGCTGGATCACGGCGGTGGCACCCGCTTCGGCCGCTGCGAGCAGCCCGTCGGCGAACGGGAAGAATGCGTCCGAAGCGACCGCGCTGCCGTGGGTGCGCGGCGCGGCCCAGCCAAATTTCCCTGCCGCTTCCGACGCTTTCAGCGCGGCGATGCGTGACGAATCGCGCCGGTTCATCTGGCCTGCGCCGATCCCGGCGGTGATCCCGTCCCTGGCATAGACGATCGCGTTCGATTTGACGTGGCGCGCCACGGTCCAGGCGAACAGGCAGTCCTTGAGCTCCTGCGCAGTGGGCTGGCGCCTGGTCACGACCTTGAGATCATCGAGACCGATCGCGCCATTGTCGCGGCTCTGGGCGAGCAGTCCGCCGGTAATCGGCTTGATCAGCATTCCCGCGCGGCGCGGATCGGGCAAGTCGCCAGTCAGCAGCAGCCGCAGGTTCTTCTTGCGGGCGAACACCGCGCGGGCGCCGTCGTCGGCATCGGGGGCGACCACCACTTCGGTGAAGATCGCACAGATCGCCTCAGCCGTCGCTTCGTCGAGCGTCTGGTTAACCGCGACGATCCCGCCGAACGCCGAAACGTCATCGCATTGCAGCGCGCCGGTCCACGCCTCGAGCAACGTCGCCGCCTGCGCCACCCCGCACGGGTTGGCGTGTTTGACGATCACGACTGCCGGGGCCTGCCCGCGAAATTCGGCGACCAGTTCCAATGCGGCGTCGGCGTCGGCGTAGTTGTTGTACGACAGTTCCTTGCCCTGGACCTGCTCGGCCTGCGCGATGCCTTTGCCGTGGGGGCCAACCGGCACATAAAGCGCGGCGCGCTGGTGCGGGTTTTCGCCGTAGCGCAGTTCCGCCACGCGCTTGCCGTTCACCGCGAGCATCTCGGGGAAGAACTGCTGCTGGTCGGCGAACGCGAACCACTGGCTGATCATCGCATCGTAAGCAGCGGTCGCGGCAAAGGCGCGTGCCGCCATCAGCTTGCGGAAATCGTACCCGGTCGCGCCGTCGTTCGCGGCCAGTTCGGCGAGGAAGCCGGCATAATCGGCCGAGTCGGTCAGGATGGTCACAAAAGCGTGGTTTTTCGCCGCTGAGCGGACCATGCTCGGCCCACCGATATCGATATTCTCGATGATCTCGTCGCGCGCAGCCCCCTTCGCAACAGTTTGCACAAACGGGTACAGGTTGACCACAACGAGGTCGATCGCGCCAATCTCGTGGTCGAGCATGGCAGCCGCGTGTTCCGGATTGTCGCGCACCGCGAGCAGCCCGCCGTGGACCTTGGGGTGCAGCGTCTTGACCCGCCCGTCCATCATTTCGGGGAACCCGGTCAGCTCGGACACGTCCTTCACCGCGAGGCCCGCGTCGCGCAGCGCCTTGGCGGTCCCGCCGGTCGAGACCAGCTCGACTCCGCGCGAAGCCAGCGCCCGGCCCAGCTCGGCCAGCCCGGTCTTGTCGGACACTGACAGCAGCGCCCGGCGAATCTGCACTTCACTCACGTTGATCTATCCCATTTTCTTGAGCAGCCACGCGAACGAGCCGCCGCCGCGCGAGACCAGCCCTTGCACCACCAGCTGCTGGATCGGCTGCGGGCGGCCCTGCCCGTCGGCCCAGATGCTTTCCTCGATGGAAATCTGGCCGTCCCCGCCGATGCGGAACTGCCAGTACGAGCCATCGGGCAGCGCGAGCCCGGCGCCTTGCCCGTCTTCGGACAGGCCAAGGTCGATCCCCGGGCCGATGTGAAAGCGGATCGCATAGCCGACCTTGCCGTTCCTGGCCTTGCCTTTGGCGGGCACGAGCAAGTCCTCGCCGCGCAATTCGGTGCCGTCGTCGCGCAGGATCAGGATCCGGCGATGGGTCAGGCCATAGCGTCCGACATAGCCATTATGGCTCGCTTCCAGCCGGGTCGCGCCGCCCTGCTTTTCACCCTGCACGGTGCGCCGGTCGAGATCGACTTCGGAGACCCCGCTGCCGATCTTGCCGCCCATCATGATCGCGGTCGAATTCGCGTCGTCGATGACCAGCGTCGAGTGCGCCGCGGTGGCGCGCAGGCCTTGCTCGAGCCGGACCGGGATGAGCCCGCCGGCGCAGGCCGCGCCGCCGCAGTTCACGACAATGCGTTGCCCGGCGTGGCTGAATTCGAACGCCAAGGTCGAGGCGCAGCCCGAGCGGGTGTGCTTGGCCAGCGGCGGCGGCGCGGCATCGAACTGGAGGATGCCCTTTTGCGCGACCGCGCGCTGATAGCCCCACTGGCGGACATCGCGCAGCGGACGGGTCCGCACCCCGCTGGCTTCGACCAGCGCCGCAACCTCGCCCCCATCGACCGCCCAGGCGCCTTGCCACGACCCCAGCGAGCCGTCGCCGTGAGTCAGCGCGAGCAGCGGCGGGACCAACAGCCCCATGATCGTCTCAAGCGCTTGCGGCGGGTCGCGCCGCACTGCTTGGTAGCAGGCGCGCAGCCGGACCATCAGGCCGATTGCCTCGATCTGCGCGAGCGGACTGCGCGACAGCACCCCGCCATCGTCGCCGACCAGTTCGCCCAGCGCGCGAATCAGCCCGGCTTCTCCGAACAGGCGGCGCGGCTTGCCTTCGGGGAGCAGCAGCCCGGCGGCGGCGATCCCGCTCCAACCGGCGACTTCGGCCAGCAGGTCTTCCGAACGCCCGACGTTTTTATCGAGCCAGCGCGCGGTATCCCCTAGCGCGGCGAGCACTTTGGCCCGCAGCGCCTTGTTGCTGCCCGACAGGATCAGCGGAGCGTGGACCAGCCAGTTCAGTTCGCGCGCGCCGGCGTTGGCAAGGGTCCAGGCCGGACCCTTGCCCGGACGCGCGGGATACTTGGGATTGGCCCCGAGCCAGGCTGCGAGCACGCGTTCAGCCACCGGCGCAACCGCTTCGCGCGGGGCGCAGGCCTCAAGATCGGCCAGCCACGAGAACGAGTGGACCACCTTTTCAAGTGGCGGGGCGAGCCGCGCGGCGCCGGCAAAGTCGATCTGCGCAATCGGAGATTTGACCCCGTGGACCAGGAAATGCCCGGCGCGCAGCGCGGTTCCGCTGGTCCGGTTGCCCGGCAACGGGTTGGCGACGGTCGCCAGCAGCCGCGGCTTGGCCGGCTTGCGGAACGGGGCCGACAGCGCCGAGCCGGAAATCCCGAAGCGGTAGGCGAGCCGGATCAGCCGCTCACCCGCGCCGACCGAGGGCGGCGCGAAATCGGCGAGCGCCAGGGCGCGGCCCGGTTCGACCAGTTCGCCCGGCGCGGTCTCGGCGGCGTCGCTCACCAATCCGCCCTCATCGCCGCTGGCCAGCGGAATCGCCGCCGCATCGGCTGCGCTTTCGCTGCGGTGCTGAAGAACGGTGCCGACCATCGCTCATCCCGCCCCCTTGAGCGCGGCGATGTTGGCCGCGTAGTGTTCCGGCCCGCCCTTGAAGGTCGCGGTGCCCGCGACCAGTACGTCGGCCCCGGCGGACACGCACTGTGGCGCGGTGACCAGATCGACCCCGCCGTCGACTTCGAGGTGGACCCGCCGCCCGCTCTTGTCGATCATCTTGCGCACCGCTTCGATCTTGCGCAGCTGGCTGGAGATGAAGCTTTGCCCGCCGAACCCGGGGTTGACGCTCATCACCAGCACCAGGTCGATATCGTCGATCAGGTAATCGAGCATCTTCGCCGGGGTGGCCGGATTAAGCGCGATGCCCGCCTGCTTGCCGAGCGCCTTGATTGCCTGGACGGTGCGATGTGCATGCGGCCCGGCTTCGGGGTGGAAGGTGATGATGTCCGCGCCCGCTGCGGCAAACGCCTCGAGGAAGAGATCGACCGGCTCGATCATCAGGTGCACATCGAACGGCTTGGCGCTGTGCGGGCGCAAGGCCTTGACCACCCCCGGACCGATGGTGAGGTTGGGGACGAAGTGCCCGTCCATGACATCGACATGGATCCAGTCAGCCCCTGCAGCATCGACCGCGCGGACCTCCTCGCCCAGACGGGCAAAGTCGGCGGACAGGATCGAGGGCGAGATCAGCGGTGTGGCCATGGCGGGTCAGGCGGCTCCCTTGCAAGGCGCTTACCTACCACATCTGGGGGGAACAAGCGCGGATCGGCGCGTTTTCCACACTGCATCTCGCGATTGGCCGCGCGCGCCCGCGCTTATGCCCATGATTGACGCCTTTCGGCCAAGATGCCACAGCCCCATGGCAATGCCAACCCCACGCTCACCCGCTGAAACCATGGCCGCGATGGCGCACGAGACGCGCTGCCACTATGGCGAAGTGCCGCGCGAACTGGGTGGATTGCCGGTCGAACCGGGCTTCCGGATCATCGCCGATGGACAGTTCCTGCTGCGCTGCGCAAGCGGTTTTGGCTACCACTACGTGCCGGGCGCCGGAATCACGATCGAGCGTCCCAATCACGCCGATCCCGACGAGGAGAGCCTGTGGCTCAATGGCAGCGTTTACGCCGCGGTCGCCTGCCTGAACGGGCTCTATCCCGTCCACGCCTCGGCGGTGGCCTCGGGCGGGCAGGTCTACGCCTTCACCGGACCGCCCGGAGCGGGCAAAAGCACCATGATCACCGGGCTGGGCCTGCGCGGTCTGGCGATGTTCTGCGACGACACGCTGCTGCTCGACCTGTCCGATCCGCAGGCCGTGATCGCCTTGCCGGGGCACAAGCGGCTCAAGCTGACCGACCACGCGCTGGCGCTGACCGGGCTGGCGGGGGAGCAGCCGGTCGGGGCCGGGACTGGCAAAAGTTATGTCGTGCCGCCGGCCGGCGACGTGCGCGAACCCTTGCCGCTAGCGCGGCTGGTGTTCCTCGAGGAAGGCCCGTCCGCGCAGTGGCGCACGATCGAGGGCGCCGAGCGGTTTGTCCGGCTGGCCGACGATCACTACACGCAGGATATCTATCACGAGGCCCAGCGCCCCGACCGGGCCGCGCTGTTCGCGCAGCGCGCACGGCTGGCGCAGCAAGTCGGCATGGCGCGGCTGGTCCGGCCGCTGTCGGCGGCAGGGTTTGCCGCCTCGCTCGATCTCGCGGCGCAGCGCCTCGGATTGCCGATCAAGGAGAATCAACTGTGACAGGCGAACTGGTCAAAGCGGTCGGGCGGTTCAGCGAAACCACCATCGATACCGAAACCGTGGTGATGGATCTGGACAGCGGCGACTTTTTCTCGCTCACCGGAACTGCCGCAGCGGTTTGGCAGCGGATTGACGGCACGCGAAGCCGCGAGGCGCTGATCGCCGAACTGGTAATCGAATACCCGATGGCTCCAGCTGAAATTGCAGGAGATGTCGATGCTTTCCTGGCGCAGCTGCTCTCGGCGGGTCTCATTGCCGGGACGTGAGACATGGGCAATGCGGCGGCGTACCGGGCGGGCGCTAGCTCTGCTGGTAGTCGCCCGGCTATTGGTGCGGCGTGCGCGGTTCTCATCCTGGCGGGCGCATTTGGGTCTGGCGGGCACCGCTGATCGTGCGCAAGCGCTGGAGGCCCGCCAGCTGGGTCGCCACGTTGAGCGCGCCGCCAGCCGGTTGCCCGGGACCAGCAAATGTCTGCCCCAGGCGATGGCGCTCAGCTGGATGCTGCGGGCGCGCCAGATCCCCCATCAGGTTGCGCTGATGGTCCGCCCCATGGTAGCCCGCGGGGGGCTTGACGATCTTCACGCCATGGTGCGGTGCGGCGACCAGATTGTTTTGGGAAATATATCAGGACCATGGATCGAAACGCTGGTTTTACCGTTGAGGGACTGGTGAGGCCGATTTTGTTCTCTTTGGCCCCGTATTCGCAGTTGCAATATGAGGCAGAATCGGTCCATAAGGTCCCTAAGAAGTTAGATTAATCATCGAATTGCGGTCGCTACCGACCCAAGCGCCCTGGAGAATGTCATGATCAAGACCGCACAAACCGCGACCGCCAAGACCTGGATCAAGCCTGAACTCGTGCGTCTGGGCCAGATTGCCGATGTGGCGGGTCCGCCTCCCGGCGCTGTGCAGAGCCTCACCAAATCCTAAGCGCGAGGCCGCACCGCTTGGCTCGATGAACGGGCGACGCGCGGCGTGTTTGCACTCGATTGGTACGCATCCGACCAGACCGGTTTGACTGAAAACCGTCTGGCGGCATCGCTTGCGTCCGGTACAGGCCGAGCCGCAGGTGAAGCTGCGGGTGTTGGCTGGCACTGCGCGCAGTTGCTGGGCCATGACGATCCCCGGCGCGCCCGGGCCTGGTCGCCTGTGTTGTCCGACGGGTTCGTCGTGCTGTTCGCCGGGCATATCTCGAACGCCAGGTCATTGGCCGAAGCACTTGGCCTGAGCTGGCCGCCTCACCCCAACACTGACGATTTCGCCCGTCTTTATGGCAAGTTGCTGCGCCAGTCGGGTGAACGCTGCGATCTGCGCCTGATCGGCGAATACGCAGCCGCTGCCATCGATCCCGCGCACCGCACGTTGCGGTTGGTGCGCAGCCCCTTGCGCGCACCACCACTACATTACCATCGCGTCGGCCAGCGGGTCATTGCCTCCAGCTTGCCGCGAGCGATCATGGCCGCCGGGATCGGTGCCCGGCTCGATCCGCTCAAACTGGCCGACAGCGCCTGGTTCAACTATGCCAGCGACCGGACGAGCTGGTATGAAGGCGTGGCCAAAGTGCCCCTGGGCAGCACGGTGCAATTCGATGTCGGCGGAGCACGGATCGGGCGGTATTACGACCCGCTGGAATTGCCCGAAGTGCGTCTGCCCCGCGCTCAGGATTATGTTGAACAGGCGGACGCGCTGCTTAAGGAAGCCGTCGCGGCTTCGCTCGATGGCTTTACCCGCCCCGGGGTGTTGCTGTCAGGCGGACTCGATTCATCGCTGGTCGCGGTCAAGGCGCTCGAAGTCCTGCCCCCCGCGCAGGAACTGCCCGCCTTCACGTTCGTTCCGCAGTCCGATTGGGACGGCCGCGTGCCGCGCGGCACCTATGGCGATGAACGCCCGTTCGTCGATGCCTTTGCCGCAATGCACCCGCGCGTGCGCCCGCACTACCTCGACAATCGCGGCATGGGTTTCGATCACCGCATGACCGAGCTGTTTCACCTGACCGGGATCGCGCCCATTAACCTGGCGAATTACAGTCCGTACCACGAGCCTTGGCGGGCGGCGCGCGAAGCCGGGTGCGATGTGCTGCTGGTACCCGAATGGGGCAACGAGACCTTTAGCAACTCCGGTGGATGGGGCCAGGTCGAATACTTCTTGCGCGGGCGCTGGGGTGAACTCTTCGCTGCGCTGCGCAACTCTCCCGACGATCTGCGACCGTTGTGGCGCCGGTTCGTCGGCGAAAGCCTGTTGCCGTTGCTGCCGCCCGCGTTGTGGCGCTGGCAGAGGGCTCTGCGCGGGGTGCGTGATACCCGCGAGCTCGCCTCACCGCTGCGCGCTGACTTTGTCGCAGCCCATGCGCTCAACGCGCGTGGCGACGCCCAAGACGGCGCGCTGGGTAGCGCAGCCCCGCGCAGCCAGCGGCAATGGCTGGCGCGCACGCTTAATGGCGCATTCGAGGAATCGGCCGACGTGTGGCAGGGCTTCGAGCAGCTTTACGGGATGCCGATGCGCGATCCCGCCGCCTATCGCCCGCTCGCCGAGTTCTGCTTCGGGCTGCCCACCGACCTGTTCCTGCGCGGCGGTGAGCGGCGCTGGCTGGCGCGCGAAATGGCCCGCGGCGTGCTGCCCGAAGCGCAGCGTAGCAATCCGCGTTCGGGCCGCCACCATGCCGACTGGCTGGCCAAACTCGCGCCGCACCGCACCGAACTGCACGCCGAGCTTGAGCGGCTGGAGCAAGTGCCCGAACTCGCCGAAATGATCGATTTCCCGCGCCTCAAGGCGGCGCTGGAGGATTGGCCCGAGCGGACCCCGATCGGCGAGGACGCGCTGGGGCTGCAGGTCGCGCTGACCCGCGGGCTGACCACCGCGCGCTTCATCAATTACGTGTCTGGCCGGAACTGTTAAGCCGGGTCGATGAAGACTTTGCACACCTTGCTCGATCTGGCCGGCCGGCGGCGGGCGGCGGGGCTGCTCGCGCTGATGATTGCCGCTGCGCTGACCGAGGGCGTCGGGCTGGTCATGCTGGTCCCGCTGCTCGCCGTGCTGGCACCGGGCAGTGCGCCGGCGGGGAAACTGGCGGCGCTGCTGGCCGAGATCGGTGTCCCATTGGCGCTCGGACCGCTGCTCGCGATGTTTGTCGGGCTGGTGATCGTCCGCGCGCTGATCATGCGCGCGCGCGCGCTGGTGACGCTCGAAACGCAGATCGGCGTGGTCGACCGGCTCCGCCGACGGGCCTGGGACGCGCTGCTGCACTGCGAATGGCGAACTGTGCTGACCCTGCGCCGCAGCCAGAGCGCCAGCCTGCTGCTGAGCGAAGTCGAGCGCGCGGGCCTTGGCGTCCAGCACTTGCTGATCGCGCTGGCCAGCGCGGTGACGCTGGGCGGGATCCTGCTCGGGGCGCTGGCTTTGTCGCCGCTGATGACGCTCGGCGCCGGGCTCGCCGGGCTTCTGCTGATCGGCTTGCAAGCCGGCCTGCGGCGCACGGCCTTGCGGCTGGGCGGCGATGTTGGCGAGGCTTATGGGGCGATGCATGCCAGTTTCGATGAAGGGCTGGCCACGCTGCGCACCATCAAGAGCCTTGAGGGCGAAGCCGCCGCTGCCGCACAGACCGAGGCAAGCGTGGCCGCGCTGCGCCGGGTCCAGCTCGACTTTGCCCGCAAGCAGAGCGCCAATCAGGCGTTGCTGCAGATCGGCGGGGCCGCCGCGCTGGCCTTGCTGGTCTGGCTCGCGGTTACGCGGTGGCAACTGGGCGCGGCGGCGGTACTGCCGATGGTCGCGGTCTTCGCGCGCGCTTTGCCGCTGCTCGGCCAGCTCCAGGATGCCGCGCTGAGCTGGCTTCACGCGCGCCCGGCGCTCGATGCGGCATTGGCGCTGACCATAGCCGCCGAGGCCGCGCGCGAGCCGGCCGGCGCGACCGCCACTCCGACCGAGCTGACCCGCGAGCTGCGGTTCGATGCAGTGACCGTGCGATTTGGCAGCGCGGCGGAATCGCTGCGCGAGGTCTCCTTGACCATCCCGGCGCGCGGCATCACCGCAGTGACCGGGGCATCGGGCGCGGGTAAGAGCACGCTCGCCGATATCGCCGGCGGCCTGCTTGCCCCCGATGGCGGCGCGGTGATAATCGACGGACGCCCGCTTGTCGGCCCCATGCGCCGGGCCTGGCGCAGGCGGGTGGCCTATGTGCAGCAAGACCCCGTACTGCTTGCCGCCAGCGTGCGCGACAACCTGCTGTGGGCGGCTGCGGGGGCAAGCGAGGCGGCCCTGCGCGGGGCGCTCGAGGATGCTGCCGCGACTTTTGTCTGGGATCTGCCCGAGGGACTCGACACACGGGTGGGTGATGGGGCGCGGATGCTGTCGGGCGGCGAGCGCCAGCGGCTGGTGCTGGCGCGCGCGCTGCTGCGGCGACCGGCGCTGCTGATTCTCGACGAAGCGACCAGCGCGCTCGACGCCGACAATGAAGCGCAGATCGCGGCGGCGCTGACCCGGCTGAAGGGCCGGATGGCGGTGCTGGTAATTGCGCACCGCGGCGCGCTGACCGATCTGGCCGACCGGACCTACACGCTGGCAGGCGGCAAATTGATCAGCTGAGCGCGGCGGCATAGACCTCGGGCAAGTGGCGCGGAGCCTGCGCCTCGGCCAGCGCATGCGCGCGCGGATCGTCCACATCGAGCCACCACGCCCCGCCGATTTCCCAGGTCGCGGCGCGGCCCTGGTCCGCCAGCCGCTGCATCCCTTCGGACAAGCTGCCCGCCTGGCCGTCGGCAATCGCCGCGCGAATCGCTTCGGCCAGTTCGGGGGTGCACAGGAACGCCCCACAATCGACCGCGTCATAGACGGGGATGGTCTTGCCGATCGCGCGGATGAACCCGTGCTCGCCGCGCTGGACCCAGGTCGCATCGTCGGGGTCGATCAGGGGATCGTCGATGCGGGCGTCGACCGCCAGGGTCACGCCCCGGTCCGCGCCGCCTTGGTGCGCCAGTCCGCTGAGAATAGGCGCGGAAAAAATGTGGTCGGACATCATCAGCAGATAGTTGCCGCTAATCCGCTCGGCCCCGGCGATCACCGACCTGCCGTTGGGCTTGGTCCAGTCATCCACGCGCGCCGGTTCGACCGCGATCCCGGTCCGCTGCGCCAGCGCGGGCAGACCGGCTTCGAGCCGATCAGCCTCGTGCCCGGTGACCACCACCACGCGGCTTGCGCCCGCCGCCTTGGCCTGACGCACCCCGAGTTCGAGGAGCGGAATCCCGGCAACCGGGGTCATCGGCTTCGAACCCGAAATGTCGCGCAAGCGGCTGCCGAATCCGGCGGCGATGATCAGAGCGTCCATGGCCAGATCCTCAAATGGAAACGGCGCCGGATTGCCCGGCGCCGTTCCTGATTTTTAGCCACGCCTGGCCCTATTCGGCAGCAAGCGGGGTTTCCGAGATATATTCGTCGACCATCTGCGCGGCCAGATTGTCATTGAACTGCTGCGGCGGGTGCTTGCAGAAATAGGCCGACGGCCCGATCAGCGCGCCGCCTTCACCGCGTTCGAGCGCAACCTTGGCGCAGCGCAGGGCGTCCATCACGCAAGCCGCCGAATTGGGGCTATCTTCGACCGAGAGGCGCAGTTCGAGGTCCATCGGGACGTTGCCCCACTGCAGCCCTTCGAGCCGCAGGAAGCACAGCTTGTTGTCCTTCTGCCACGGCACATAGTCCGACGGGCCGACGTGAATGTTTTCGTCCGCGAGGCGCTGCGCGAGCATCGCCTGAACCGCTTCGGTCTTCGATTCCTTCTTGGAACCGAGCCGCTGCCGATCGAGCATGTTCATGAAATCGGTGTTGCCGCCGGTGTTGAGCTGGTAAGTCCGCTCAACCGTGACGCCGCGCGCGGCGAACAGGCTCGAGAGCACGCGGTGGACGATCGTCGCCCCGACCTGCGCCTTGATGTCGTCGCCGATGATCGGCAGGTTCTTGGCGCGGAACTTGGCTTCCCATTCAGGGCGGCTGGCGATGAACACCGGCATGCAGTTGACCACGGCAACACCCGCTTCAAGCGCGCATTCCATGTAGAATTCGGTGGCTTCCTGCGACCCGACCGGCAGGAAGTTGATCAGCACCTCGGCACCCGAATCCCTGATCGCCTTGATAATGTCGGCGGCATCCGATTCGGTATCGTTGGCAACGATGAAGCCCTTGTCGCCGACCGTCGTCATATGCGCGGCGACGCCGTCCGAGACCTTGCCCATGATGACCTTGTTACCGGTCAGCGGCACGTCCTGCTGGAACACCTTGGTGTTGTTGGGCTGGGCGAAGATGGCTTCGGCAATGTCCTTGCCGACCTTGCGGGCATCGACATCGATGCCGAGCACGAATTCCACGTCACCGGCACCGTAGCCACCGATTTTGTCGTGGATCAGCCCTTGCGACGAATTGTTCTGCCGGTAATAGGCAACCCCCTGAACCAGCGAGCTAGCGCAATTGCCGACGCCAATCATGGCGACCTTGATAGGCTTCATTATCTGTTATTCCCTTTCGAGCGTCGATGCGCGCGCCCGTCAAGGGTCGCCGCAATAAGAAATCGCGCGCCAAAAGCAAGAAGTTTGGCGCAGGTCAAGCCGGATGCCGGAAGCGCGCGCTGACGCGAACTAACGGTATCCGGTGCCAACTTTGCCGCAAATCCAACCGGATTTGCGCCGCACGTCGGCACGTGCCTGCGCAATGCAGGCCTATGAGTATAGCACCAAACGCGCGACACGCAAATCCACGTGTGAGCATGAGGCGCGGAATTTTGACCAGCGGTTGGCAGCATTGTCTTCCTTGGCGGTTGCACTGCCCGGGCGGCGGTTTATGGCCGCTGAATGACGCGTTGGCGGGAGATACGAATTGAATTCGGACAATGCTTCAAAAATTGTTCAATTTTCACCGCAGCGGCCCAACCGTCCGCGCGAGCTGCAGGATCCGCTTAATTATTACCTGTACCACCCGCTCGCGTGGCAATTGGCGCGGCTGCTGGCGCGGACCCGGCTGACCCCCAACACGGTTTCGGTGATGGGGGCGATGATGGTCGTGGCGGCGAGCGCGGCCTATACCCAGCTCGCCTGGCCGGTGTCGGCGGCGCTCGGCATGGCCTTGCACATGGGCTGGCACGTGGTCGACGGGGCCGATGGCGATCTGGCACGGCTGACCGGGCGCGCCAGCCCGATCGGCGAGATGGTCGACGGACTGTGCGACTATCTCAGCCATGCCGTGCTCTATATTGTGCTGGCCTTCTGGCTCCAGGCGCATGGCGGAGACGTCGGCGGCTGGCACGCCTGGGCGCTGGTGGTGTTCGCCGGGCTCAGCCATGCGGTGCAATCGAATCATGTCGAGGTCCAGCGCCGCCAGTATCAATATTGGGTCTATGGCACGCCGTGGCTGCGCACTTCGCGGGCGCAGGGCGATTCGCCGGTCGCCGCAAACTGGGCTGGGGCGCTGGTCGGGATTTACCTCGCGGTCGCCAACGGGATGACGCCGCACGCGCTCAGGGTCGACGCCGCGGTTGCCGCTGCGAAGGATGATCCGGCGCGACTGGCGCAAATCGCCGCCGCCGTTCGCGCCGAATCGCCGCCACTGCTGCTGCTGGGCAAGTTTCTCGGGCCCAACCCGCGCGCGATCGTGCTCGGGCTGTCGATGTTTGCCGGGACCCCGCTGTGGTACATGCTGTACCAGTCGCTGGTCCTGAACGTGCTGCTTGTGGTCTCGGTGCGGATGCACAATGCTGCCGCCCAGCGGATCGCCTTGCGAATCGGAGCCTGACTATGCTGCATGAGTCCTTGCTGGCCCCCACTCTGCTGGATCAGGCCCGCGCCATCGTCGGCGATATTGTCAGCTTGCGCCGCGCGATCCATGCCGAGCCCGAGCTGGGTCTCGATACCCCCAAGACCCGCGACAAGGTCCGCGCCGCACTGGCCGACCTGCCGCTCGCATGGCGCGAGGCCAAGACCACCAGCGGACTGGTCGCGACTCTCAATGGCGGAGCGGGAGCAGGCCGCACCGTGCTGTTGCGCGGCGATATGGACGCGCTGCCGATGCCCGAAGAAACCGGGCTCGATTTCGCCTCGACCATTGCCGGGACCATGCATGCCTGCGGCCACGATACCCACACCGCGATGCTCGCCGGCGCAGCGCGGCTGCTCTGCGCGCGCGCCGGTCAGCTGCGCGGCGAAGTGCGGTTCATGTTCCAGCCGGGCGAGGAGGGCTTTCACGGCGCGCGCCACATGCTCGACGAGGGGCTGCTGAACCCGCTCCCCGAGGCGGCCTTTGCGCTGCATATCATGCCCAACGCCCAGCACGGGCTGGTCGCCGGGCGCGCAGGGGCGCTGATGGCCTCGGCCGATCAGTTCGACATTGTGGTCGAAGGACGCGGCGGGCACGCGGCGATGCCGCACAACGCGCTCGATCCGGTGCCGATCGCCTGCGAGATCGTGATGGCCCTGCAAGCCCTGGTCGCGCGCCAGTTCGACGCGGCCGATCCGGTGGTGGCCACCGTGGCGCGGATCGAGGCTGGCACGGCGCATAACGTCATCGCCGATTTCGCCACGCTGAAAGGCACGCTGCGCTCGCTCTCACCGCGCCACCGCGCCAAGCTTCACGCGTCGCTGACCCAACTCGCGACGGGGATTGCGCAGGCCCACGGCGCCAACGCCAAGGTCGTGATCACCCCCGGCTTTCCGGTTACCCTGTGCGATCCGCGCGCGGTCGCAATGGGTGAGGCCGTCACCACCGACCTGTTCGGCGCGCCATCATGGCGCACGCTCGACGCGCCGATCATGGGCGCGGAAGACTTCTCCTACGTGCTCGAACAAATCCCCGGCGCGATGTTCTTCCTCGGCGTCGCGCACGAAGGGGTCGACTATCACAACTGCCCCTCGATCCATTCGCCCCGGATGATGGTCGACGAAGCCGCCCTCCCGCGCGGCGCGGCGCTGCTCGCCGGGCTGGCCGAACGGTATCTGGCGAGCGGATGGGATTGAGCGGAAGGTTGGTGCACCCGACAGGGGTTCAACAACTCAATAAAATCAACGTAGAACAAAGGCTAACCGGCACTTTAAGGCTAACGGGAATGCGCCCTGCCCCGTGCCGCGTGGCTAACCTCGACCCGCCCCCGCCTAAGCAACGAAAAGCCCCCGCTTCGCTGGCAGGCGATGCGAGGGCCGAGCTTACCATTGGAGCGGACAAGCTGACGCAGGTTACCTCGACCGAGGGGGCGGCGCAATGACTGTTCAACCCAAAGGTTCCGAGTTCGCGCTCCCCAAAGCATGGCAAGAGCCGGTCGATCTTGGCTTCAGTGTCTTTCCCGTCGAGCTTCGCGGCAAGCGCCCGCTAGGTGCCTGGAAAGCGTTCCAAACGACGCGGCCCCTGCT
>JANYGC010000087.1 GCA_025359425.1 Sphingomonadaceae bacterium | reverse complement strand
AGCGGTGCCCGCGCGGTTGCCGCGCTCGAACGGTATCGCACCGATGCGGTCAAGCAGCCGGCGCGTCAAAGCCTGTCGACCATCGGGCGGCAAGGCGGCGGGTCATCCGGCGCTACGGCCGGCAACGGCAATTGATCGTGTCAGGCGGAGACAAGCAATGCGCGGTTCTGCATTAAATGCCCTGATCCGGAATGACGACGGCGCGGTCGCGGCGACGTATGCGCTGGCGCTGACCGGACTGATCCTGATGGCCGGGGTGGGTTTCGACTACGGCCGCCTCGCCGCCATGGACAGCGAACTGCAAAACGGTGCCGATCAGGCGGCGCTGGCCGGGGCGACCCAGCTCAACGGTGCCAGTGATGCGTGTCAGCGGGCTTCCGATGCGGCGCGCCTGATGGTCAGCAACACCACCGTGGTTGCCAATGACAGCAACACTGTGTCGATCACGTCGGAACCGGCCTGCGATGCCACCGGCAACATCAGGTTCTGGCAGGACAAGGACCGCGCCACCGCTGCGACCAGCGGCACCAACGCGCATTTCATCGAAGTCACGGTCGCCACCCGCTCGGTCGACTATGCCTTTACGCCGATCACCGGGCTGATCCGCGGCTCGTCGCTCGCCGCAGCGATGGCTGGGCTGGGTTCGTCGATCTGCAAGGTGCCGCCGGTGTTCATGTGCAATCCCGATCAGACCAACGATTCCGAATTCACCATCGCCAATTACATCGGCAAAGGCATCCGCCTCGTCGCCAACGATGGCGGCGGCAATTATGGTTCGGGGAATTTCGGTTATCTCCAGTCCAATGCCGGCAACGGTGCTTCGGCCCTCGCCGAAGTGCTGGGCAAGGCTACCATCCCGGGTGACTGCGTTTCGGCTGACTCGGTCACCACCAAGCCGGGTGCCAATGTCAGTGTGCTCGATGCGCTCAACACCCGGTTCGATATCTATACCGGCAACACCACCAGCCCGTGCGGCAGCAACGGTGCCGCCTGCCCGCCTTCCGCCAATACCCGCAAAGACGTGATCTATCCGTCGAATGGCAACGGGAACGGGAATGGCAACGGCAATGGGAACGGCAATACCTGCACCAACCCCGCCTCATGGATCGTACCGACCAACGGCTATGCGCCGACTTCCAGCACCACGCAGCTTACAACCGCGCAGATCACCGCGACTGCGCCGATGGGCTATCCGCGCGACATGTGCCACGCGATCAGTAACGCCGGCAGTTGTGCCGGCGGGATCATCGGTAACGGCACGTGGGATCGCAACGCCTATTTTGCAACCAACAGCCCGACCAACTACGCTGCCGCTTTCGACATATCGGCAACTTTCGGAACCTCCACGCCGACCCGCTACCAAGTCTACAAGTACGAAGCGGCCAACGCCGGTTCCCGGCTCCAGCCGCAAGGCACGACCGGGGGTACGTCGCGGCCGCAGCCGTTTTGCGTAACCCCTGGCGTGCCGGTCGGCGGCACGGCACCCGACCGGCGGGTTTTGTCGATGGCGGTCATCAATTGCGGCGGCGGACTCAATGGAACGGCCGGGCCGCTTGCCCCCAAGAAGTGGGTCGATGTATTCCTGACCGAACCATCGTTGCGGCGCACGATCGGCGGAACGCTGTATACCGAGGCGTCGGACGTCTATGTCGAGGTCATCGGCCCCACCACGCTCGGCGGCGGGTCCGCCGCAGCGCAGCTCATCCGGCGCGACGTGCCCTATCTGGTGAATTGACGATGCGGTGGGCAAACTTCCTTTACCGCGACACCAGCGGCGCTGCCGCAGCGGAGATGGCGCTGATCATCCCGCTGGCGCTGGCGCTGATTTTTACGACCTTCGAAGGTGCCTACTACATGATCTGCGAGCACCGGGTGGTGAAGGGCGTGCGCGACGCTTCGCGCTATGCCGCGCGGCTCGACCTGAGCAACTATGCCTGCCCGGGCGGAACTTTTTCCGGCAGCACTGCCACGGTCCAGAACCTGGCCCGGACCGGGCTGCTCTCAGGCGGGTCTGCTGCGGTCTCGGGCTGGGTCAACAGCGATGTGACCATCGCGGTCACCTGCCTGAGCGGACAAAGCGGGATCTATGCAGCAACCGGCGGAAATGCGCCCCGGGTCAGCGTCAGCACCCGCGTGGTCTATCCCTCGCTGATGGGGTCGATGGGGTTCACCGCCGCGACCATCTACATCGGCGCGGCCGCACAAAGCCCAGTGATCGGGCTGTGATGGGGGTGCGGCGCCTGTTCCGCGATGCAAGTGGGGCCTCGGCGGCCGAATTCACACTGGTGCTGCCGCTGCTGATCCTGTTGCTGTTCGGGACGATCGATGTCGGGCGCTATGCCTGGTCGCTCAGCCAGGCCGAAAAGGCGACGCAAACCGGCGCGCGCTGGGCGGTGGCCACGAACATAGTGGCCAGTGGGCTCGGTTCGTACCGCTGGGCTACGACCGGCCTCGTACCGCAGGGCACCACCGTTCCGCAGGCCAGCTTTCCGACTGTCACCTGTCAAAGCAATGGCACCACAGCTTCGTGCACTTGCGCCAGCAGCTGCGCTTTTGGCACTGCAGCAAGCAATACCGATTTCAACAACCTCGCCACGCGCATGGCCCAAATCTATCCTGGACTTACCGCCAGCAACATCGTGGTGACCTATTCGTGGTCGGGGCTGGGCTTCGCAGGCGATCCCAATGCTCCCGAAGTCGCCCCGCTGACAACCGTCAGCTTGCGCAATGTCAATTTCACCCCCTTCACCAGCCTGATCTTCGGCGGTCAGGTCGCTCTCCCCAACTTCGCTTATACGCTGCCAATGGAGGATGGCAGCGGAACAAGCTCAAACTAGGCAAGGCATCATGGGTACTGAAGAATTCTATCGTTTCAATGCAAAAGGAACTGCCGTGAGGGCTTGCGCCGATATGCTTGTTGCAGCGGCGCCGGAGCATGTGGCTACGGTTGTCGCGGCGGATGATCGCCACAGTTTCCCTGGGCTGGCTACCTTTGCTTGCCGCAATGACCAGCAGATCCCCGGACATCTGATCGCTGCGGCGCAAGTTCTGGTGGTCGAAGTCGATCCGGATATGCCGCAGTCGATCGACCGGCTGATCGAGCTTGGACGGCTGTATCCCGGACTGCCCAGGATTGCTGCCATCGCCAACGGCTCGGTCCCGTTGGTCCGCACCTTGGTGCGCGAAGGCGTTACCGACGTGGTATCGCTGCCGTTCCAGATCGAAGAACTGCTCGATGCGTCGCTGGGCGCAATTGCGGCGGTGAAGGCACGCGCGCAGAGCACGGTGAAGCTGGCGCCGATGGTTTCGGTGGTCGGGTCGATCGGTGGCTGCGGCGCAAGTTCGATTGCCACGCACCTCGCCAGCGAAATTGCCGCTCAGATCGGCTCGACCCGCGACGTGGCCATGGTCGATTTCGATCTCCAGTCAGGCACCGTCGCCGACTATCTGGGCTGCGCTGGCACTGGATCGTTGGCCGACCTGCTGGCCGCTGGAGATCGGCTGGATCAGGAGCTGATCCAATCGATCGCGCAACCCACCGATCACAAGGTCTCGGTTTTTGCTGCTCCGCCAGACATTCAACCGCTGGAAAATGTCGAAACCGACCAGGTGCTGCGCCTGCTCGGACTGATGCGGCAGAACTTTGCCGGGGTCGTTGTGGATCTGCCGGCCGACTGGACCAATTGGGCCCTGTCGGCGGTCTCCGCATCCGATTTGATCGTGCTGGTGGTCGAGCTGTCGGTGAACAGCCTGCGCCAGGCCAAGCGCCGCCTGCAGCTGTTTGAAAGCGTCGGGATCGAGCCGGAAAAGATCGTGCTGGTGGTCAATCGGGTCGAGCGCCGGATGTTCAGATCGATCGACTTGTCCGACGTTACCACAACGCTTGATCGCGAAGTCATCGGCAGCATCGCGATGGAAGAACCGCAGCTGAGCTCGGCGCAGGCGCAGGGCTTGCTGGCCCGGGCAGTCAGCCGCAAAAGCAAGTTCAACGACGATGTGATCAAGCTTGCCGCAGACCTCGCCACGCGCCTGCACTTCGTGGCCGAATGACGATGTGGCAGATCAAGAAATCGGTCGTCGAACCCGACGAAGCAGGTCCCGGGGCAAGCTCCCCTTCGGCCGAGCAACGTGCGGCAGGCAAGGCTTTGGCTCGCGCCGACTGGCTGATTGATCTCAAGGTGCAGATCCATCGCCAATTGATCGAGCGGATCAATCTGGCGATGCTCGAAAAACTCCCGCGCGAACGCATCGCCACCGAAATCAGCCAGATTGTCGGTGATCTGCTCGAACAGGATCGGACGGCGCTGAACCGGGCCGAGCGCGAGACGTTGGTCGCCGACGTGCTCGATGAATTGCTCGGCCTGGGTCCGCTCGAGCCGCTGCTCAAAGACGAGTCGGTCACGGACATCCTGGTCAATGGCCATGACGTGGTGTTCGTCGAACGGCGCGGCTTGCTTGAGCGGGTTGCGACGCGCTTTCAGGACGAAAAGCATCTGCTGCGGATCATCCAGAAGATCGTCTCGGCAGTCGGGCGACGGGTCGACGAATCGTCGCCGTTTGTCGACGCCCGGCTCGCCGACGGTTCGCGCGTCAACGCGATCGTGGCACCCTTGGCCATCGATGGATCGCTGCTGTCGATCCGCAAATTCTCCAAAATCCCGATCAGCATGGCCAACATGATTTCGTACGGCTCGATCCCGGCCAAGGTCGCTGAGGTGCTGCAGGCGATTGTCGAAGCGCGGCTTAATGTGATCATTTCGGGCGGCACCGGTTCTGGCAAGACCACGCTGCTCAATGCGCTGTCGTCGTTCATCGATGAGCGCGAGCGGATCGTGACAATCGAAGATTCGGCCGAACTGCAGCTTCAGCAGGACCATGTCGCGCGGCTGGAAACCCGCCCGGCCAATATCGAAGGGCGCGGCGAAGTCACCCAGCGCGACCTGGTCAAGAACGCGCTGCGGATGCGCCCTGACCGGATCATTCTGGGGGAATGCCGCTCGGGCGAAGCCTTCGACATGCTCCAGGCGATGAACACCGGCCACGATGGCTCGATGACGACGGTTCACGCCAACACTCCGCGCGATGCCTTGTCCCGCATCGAACAGATGATCGGCATGAGCGGGATCGATATCTCGCCCCGCTCGGCGCGCGCGCAGATCGCCTCGGCCATCAATGTCGTGATCCAGATCGGCCGGCTCAGCGACGGTCGGCGCAAGTTGCTGAGCCTGAGCGAGTTGACCGGGATGGAAGGCGATACGATCACCATGCAGGAGATCTTCCGGTTCCACATCACCGGACGCAACGAAGCGGGTCAGGTTCAAGGACAGTTCGAAGCAGCCGGGATCCGGCCTAAATTCGCCACGAATCTGCAAACGCAGGGGATCCATCTCGATCCCCGCCTGTTTGACCCGCGCGCCGACCTGGAACCAACATGACTGCGATCCTCATCCGGCTGGCGGTGCTCATTGCGGTTTTTGCCGGAATATTCCTGCTGTCGCAGGTCGTGCTGCTGGGCTTTTACAATCGCCGCGCGGAATCCAAGGCTGTCAACCGCCGCCTCGAATTGCTCAAAGCCGGGATCACCAGCGATCAGGTCGGCGATATCATGCGCAAAGGGGTGCCGGACCGGATCAGTCCGGATGCCGGGTTGTTGGCGCGGCTCTACTATCGCTTTCAATGCACCGTGCGCATCGCCGACATGCGCACCGAACCCAAGACCCTGGTGGCGATCAGCCTGCTAGCCTTTGCCGGCATCTCCACGCTGCTGCTGTTCCTGGCCTGGGCAACCGGCCGCCGGGTCACGATCGGCACGTTCGAACTGGTCGTCCTGATCAGCTTCGCCCTGACCATCGCTCTGCCTTTGATGCTGATCAACCGGCGCAAGGAGAAACGGCGGCGGAAGATGGAAGAGCAGTTTCCGGTCGCGCTTGACGTCTTCACCCGCGCGCTCAAGGCCGGGCACCCGATTGCTTCGGCGATCGACCTGCTGACCAAGGAAATGCAGGATCCGCTGGGCAGTGAATTTGGCATTGTCGCCGATGAAGTGGCGTACGGGGCAGAGCTCACCAATTCGCTGCTCGATCTGGCCGATCGCTGGGACTTGCCGGACATGCGCATGTTCGTCGTCTCGATCTCGCTGCAAAATGAGACCGGCGGGAATCTGGCGGAAATCCTGGGCAATCTGTCGAGCGTGATCCGCGAGCGGGCGAGCATGTTCATGAAGGTCAGAGCGCTCAGCTCCGAAGGACGCATGAGCGGCTGGATGCTGACGATATTGCCGATCTTCACGCTGCTGTTGCTGTTTGGTTTGAACTCCAGATTCTACTTCGATGTCGCGGGTGATCCGATCTTCATCTACGGCTTCACCGGGCTGATCATTTTGTACTTCATCGGCGTCTTCACGATTCGCCGGATGATCGATCTCAAGGTCTGACGATGATTGATCTGATCGCCTCGACCCCCATCGCCCGCATTTCGGTGCTGATCGCCATATTCGCGGTGGTCGTGCTACTTTCGATGTTTGGACTTTCGCAGGTCGAGCGCCGGCTGATCATGCGCGGCGAATTGCGGGAAATTGCCGGCCGCGACCACGCGGGGGTCAGCCAGGGCACTTTGCACCAGCGCAGCGAGGGAATCTGGGCGAAGCTGATCGAACGGATCGAGCAGTCCGGCTTTAGTCTGGCTGACACCAAAGGCGATGCCCTGCGCGAGCGGTTGAAGGCGGCCGGCTTCCAGTCGCCGATCGCGCCGCGGCTTTACACGCTGTTGCGGCTGGGTATGGTGATCGTCCTGCCATCGCTGTATGTGCTGACGTCGATTGGCAGCGGCGCAGACATTACGATCCTGCGGCTCTACCTGATTGGCTCGGCGTGCGCGCTGGTGGGGCTTTATTTGCCAGCCTTGATCGTCCGTGCGCGCGCCGACCGGCGCCGCGAAGCCATCACCAACGGCTTTCCCGATTGCCTCGACCTGATGCTGATCTGTGTCGAGGCCGGCCTGGGGCTTGAAGCAGCACTTGACCGGGTCGCCCGCGAAATGGCGATCGCGCAGCCGCTGGTGGTCGAATTGCTGGCCACCGCAACATTGCGCCTGCGCGCCGGTGCGACGCGCGAGGAGGCCTTGCGCAAGATGGCAGAAGATTCAGGGGTCGACGAAATCCGCTCGTTCGCGACCTTGCTGATCCAGTCCGACCGGCTCGGCACCAGCATCGGCACGACCTTGCGTATCTATGCTTCGGAGATGCGCGAGCGGCGGCGCATGCGTGCCGAGGAACGGGCGCACCGGCTGCCTGTGCTGCTGTCAATTCCGCTGGTTGTCTGCATGCTTCCCACCATGATCGGGGTGCTGATGCTGCCAGCCATCATTCGCGTCGTTCGCCAACTTCTACCAGCCCTAGCAGGAGGATAGCATGCTCAGCCGCAATCTCCCCAAGTCGCTCGCCTTGATCAGCATGTTTGCGCTGGGTGGTTGCCAGTTCTTCGGCAACCTGCACCTGACCGGAAAATCGCGCGACAAGCAGCAGGCTAGCGAATTGGCCGCCGGCGCCTACGGGCCGGCCACGCAGCAGGGCCGCGATTATCTGCGCAGCAACCTGACCGGTATGGCGATCGATGCGTTCAATCGCGGTCTGGCAACGGGCGAAGATCCCGCGGCCGCTTACAACGGACTAGGGGTGTCCTACGCCCGGCTCGGTCGGACCGATCTCGCCTACCGCTTCTTCAAGAAGGCAGTGATGTCCGATCCCGCCAATCCGGCCTATGTCCATAACCTGACCAGCCTGGTCAATTCGCCGGCCTTCACCTTGAATGTGATGGCGCGCGAGATGCCCGCCCCCGTGGCCCGCGCCGAACCGCAGGCCGAGGTACGAACCGCGGATCGTCCGGTTCGCACGCCCCAGGTGCCGGGCAAACTCCACCGCGATGGCAACCGGCAGTTCAGCTTGATCACGGTCACGCCGGTTCGGGAAGGGGCCGCAACGGGCGTGCACAGTGCGGCAGCCGATGCTTGTTCGAAGCGTGCCGCGCCGCGCGCCAAGCAGCGCTGCGGGCTGATCCCGCTGCCCAAGATCGAGAGCCGGAATGCCCGCAGCGGGCAGACCGTGCTGAGCGCCCCGATTGCCGCAGTCCAGCTGCCAGCGAGCGATGCAGCCGGAGCTGCGCCTGCACCAAAGGGCAAAGCGAAAACGCTCGATTTGTCCGGGTCCGGGCAGGGTGTACGCCCCGCGGCCAAACCCGCACCCGCCCGCTCGTCGGCGTCAACTGCCGCGACATGATCCATTCGCCGCTCGCGTTGCCGATCCTGGTCGGGACCGGGCTCTATGCGGCTTGGTCCGACGCGCGGTATCGGCGATTGTCGAACCCGCTCGTCGCACTTACCGCGATCTGCGGCATCGCGCTGACGGTCGCTGCGGGCGGCTTCGCGGCGGCCAGCAGCAATCTGCTCCACTCCGCAATCGCCATGCTGATCGGCCTGCCGCTGTTTGCCCGGGGCCTGATCGGCGGGGGCGATGTGAAGTACTATGCTGCGGTCGCCACGTGGTTTCCGCTCGACCAAGGGTTCCGCCTGCTGGCCTTCGTGTCGCTGGCCGGAATGG
The DNA here is from genome assembly GCA_025359425.1 of Sphingomonadaceae bacterium. Lineage (GTDB taxonomy): Bacteria > Pseudomonadota > Alphaproteobacteria > Sphingomonadales > Sphingomonadaceae > Novosphingobium. The sequence continues at coordinate 13,422 of JANYGC010000087.1, read as the reverse complement.
TGCTCGCGGCTGGCTGGCTGATCGGGCAGCGCGCAGGCCTGCGCCGACAACGTGCTGGACCTGACCTCAAGGCCAGCGCCCATGCGGAAAAAGTGCCGTTCGGCATCGCCATCGCCAGCGGCGCGATCCTCGCCGCGCTGGCCTGGCCGCAATGAACCGCGGCGCCTTGCTGCTCGGCCTGGTGCTGCTGGCAACCCCGCTCACCGCGAGCGCGGCCTCCACTGCGGCCACGGCAACCACCGCCCCGCTGCTGGCAGTCAACACGCCCGCCGCCAAAGGAGGCACCGCCGCTGCCGACAGCAACTTCGACGCCGACGACGGCAGCGTGGCCATGGCGCCGTCAGGAGTGAGCTTCGGCCGTGCGCTCGACCTGCAGGGCGTGCCCCTGATCTTGCGATCTGCCAAGCCGCACAGCACCTTTGGCGGCGGGCTGTTCAGCCGCGGGCTTTACGCCGGTCCGTTCGCGCGCCCGGCCGGCCTGCCCGTTCGCGCCAGCAATGTCTCGAGCGGGTTTGGAACCCGCTGGCATCCGTTTTTGGGCGGGTACCGGTTCCATGCCGGCATCGATCTGGTCGCCCCCGCCGGCACGCAGATTCTGGCGACCTCGCCCGGCGTGGTCACTGAAGCGGGCTGGTGCGGTGGTTATGGCCTGTGCGTGACCGTCGACCACGGCGATGGCTATCATACGCTTTATGGTCACCTCTCCCAATTGGAGGTGGCGGCCGGCCAGCACGTGGCGTCAGGCCAGCGGCTGGGACTTGTTGGCTCGACGGGACAATCGACCGGGCCCCACCTTCATTATGAAGTGCGCATCAACGGCCGCCCGGTCGACCCACGGCCCTACCTGCGATAGTATCCCGCGCGAGATGTCGCTGCGGCTAAGCGGACCTCCCCATCGCTGTCATCAATCCTTGCAGGCAGGTGTTACGTTCCGTCAGGCCTGCCCAACCGCGATCATGCGGATGTCGTTGACGTTGGTGCGGGTCGGTCCGGTTATGACAAGACCGCCGAGCGCGGCAAACAGCGCATAGGTACGGTGCGCGGCGAGGGCCTTGGCGAGGGCTTCGGGCATGGCATCGTCGGCGCGGGCGAAACCGCCGGCGTTGTCTTCGGTGCCGTCGATCCCGTCGCTGTCAGCAGCCAGGACAGCAATCGGATCGTCTGGAGCAAGGCCGGACAGGACGCCCGCGACATATTCCAGGTTGGGGCCGCCGCAGCCGTCGGCACGCGCGCCAGCAACCGTCAGCTCGCCGCCCGAAATCAGCAAATGGCGGCCAGGCTACGCGATCAGTTCGCGGGCCCGCGCGGCGTGGTCATGGCCCGCATCGCTCGCTTCGCCGCGCAAGTCTGCGCCAAGGTCGATTACATTCCAGCCTTCCGCGCTGGCGCGGCGGTGCACGGCGTCCAGCGCATCGCGATTGGTCGCCAGGGTGACGACCGGGTGGGGCTGCGCCGCGCATGGGCGGTTGGCACGGATGGCTGCTTGCGTGGCCTCGGAGGTAACCCAGCCGTATTGACCAAGCAGAGCGATCGCCGCTTCAGGCTCGAACGGCGCGGCAATGGTCGGACCGGATGCAACCAAGGCCGGATCGTCGCCGACCACGTCCGAGATCAGGTAGGTATAAAGCTCCGCTCCGCGCGCTCCCGCCAGCGCCGCAAGCCGCCCGCCCTTGACCCGCGACAGGTGGCGCCGGACCAGGTTGATGTGCTCGATCGGTGCGCCCGAGCGGATGAGATGGCCGGTCATCGCCTGTTTTTCCGCGAAGTCGAGCCCGGCAGCTGGCGCGCAGAGCAGCGCCGATCCGCCGCCCGAGATCAGGAACACAACCCGGTCATCGGGTCCGGCCTGCGCGGCGAGCGCCATTATCGCCTGCGCCGCTTCCCGTGCTGCCGCATCGGGCACGGGGTGACCCGCCTCGATAACTTCGATGCCGGGGATAGCATCTGCGACCCCGTGACCATGCCGGGTCACCACGCAGCCACTCACTGCGCCGGCGAGTTCGCCGCGCGCGACGCGGGCCATCTCCGCGGCTGCCTTGCCGCAGCCGAGCACGAACGTGCGCCCAAGCGGCACGCCGCGTGGCAGCCGTCCGGGCAGCGTTGCCGCCGCGCCCGCTGCTTCGACCGCAGCGAGGAAATAGTCGGTCATGGTCTGGCGGAGCATCACTGCGGTGACGTTAGGTCGACTGTCCGGCTACGGCAAGCCGCCGGAAATGCGCAAAAATAATGTCCCCCGCAGTTTGCACTGCGAGGGACGAGTTATCTTGAACACGTGCAAGGCGGGGGGGCGGGAGGGGTTTGCCGTTGCACGTGTCGAAGATAAAATGCGCAGTGCCGAAATCGGTTCCCGGAAAATTTCAAATATATGGGCGAATGCCTCCGGCGTTGCCTTCGTATTGTGCAAAATCGCAGGCAACCGCCATATCGGGGATCGAAATTCTGGTTAGCGACCAGTTGACCAGTCCCTTTTTGCGCAGCGCCTGAAGCGTGCGGTTGGTGTGCACCAGCGACAATCCCAAGGTGTCGCTGATCTGGCTCTGGGTGATCGAAATCTCCAGCGAGCTCTTCTTGACCAGCCCCGTGGCGATCCCGCGCTCGATCAGGAAAATGGCCAGACAGACCAGCCGTTCCTGCGCGGTGCGGCGGCCAACCGAGACCAGATGCTCTTCGAGCGCGCTTTCCTCTTTGGCGGCGAGCCAGGTCAGATCGTAACCCAGCTGCGGCTGCTCGGCGAACAGTTCGACGATCCGGTCGCGCGAAAAGACGCATAGCGTTGCGTTGGTCAGCGCTTCGCAGCCGTGCAGCAAAGGATCGTCCATCGCGCCTTGCAGCCCGATCAGGTCGCCCGGGAAGACGAAATTGACGATCTGGCGGCGACCGTCTTCGAGGATTCGGTAGCGGAACAGGACGCCCGCAAGCAGCGTGTAGACATGCGGACTGATAGATCCCTGAACCAGCGACTGGGTGCCCTTGTCGATCGTGAACTCACCCTGTTTGAACCCTTGCATGAATTTGAGTTGCCCGTTGTCGAGCGGGCGCAGGCCTTCGCATTCGAGTAACGGGCACTCGATGCAATCGCGCTTCCATTGGCTTCGTCCGGTCATTGTTTACCCCTGTATCAAATGGTAGCGCGCCACTACCCCCTCATTGCTATGGCACCGGCCAAGAGAGGAGATCAGCATATGTCTGGTTCCGCCGAAAATCTGCCCGAACTTACCGGGGGTACAGTTCTGATTGCCGAATCCAATCCGCTTATCGCGCTCGATCTGGCGGAAACCGTCGTGGCCTGGGGTGCGCAACCGCTGCTTTACAATGACCTGTCGGCGCAGCAGCAGGCAGATGTACCCGGTACAGTCTGTGCAGCTCTGGTTGATTTGAGTCAGTTTCACCAGCATCAAGCCGGGCTGATCGACGCTTTGCGAGAACACAATGTGCCGACCGTTCTAACCACTGCGTGGCAATTGGACATCATTGGCCGTCAGTTTCCTGGCATGACGATTTTCGAAAAGCCGGTAAATTATCAGGCATTGGCGAACTGGTTTGCCGATTCGTCAGAATGCTTGCCTTCACGTCAGTTATAGCAGCGGATCAAGCGGCACGGCTTGTGACGGTTAATTTCGTTGCGGTTGATGCGACCCTGCTTCAGGGCTAGTATCCATAAATTAAACGGGTGTAATCCCAAACGGTTCCCAATTTCGCGCGATTCAGAGGGGAACTATTGCTATCCTGTCGCGTTTACGCGCCAAGGACCATCGGGAGTGTGGAATACATGTCAGTGTCTCAAGCAGTCGTCGCGCATCTGCCCTATCTGCGACGGTATGCCCGCGCCCTGACCGGCTCGCAGATGGCCGGCGATGCCTATGTTCGCGCCACCCTCGAGGCGGCGCTGTCTGACAGGGACGTGCTCGACCAGATCGGCCAAGGCCGGGTTGCGCTCTATTCTGCATTCAACAAGATCTGGTCGGCTAGCGGCGGCTCGCTGCCCGGCCGGGCCGACATGTCTGAAGGCGCTCTGGCCACTGCCGAGGAACGGCTCGCCGCGATCACCCCGGCCAGCCGGCAGGCGCTGCTGCTCACCACCATCGAAGATTTCTCCCCGGCCGAAGCGGCTGAAATCATGCAGATCAGCGAAACTGAGGCGCAGCAGCTGGTTCTCGGCGCGCTGGAGGAGATCGATGCCGAATCGTCCACCGACGTGCTGATCATCGAGGATGAAGCGCTGATCTCGATGCAGCTCGAAGAACTGGTCGAAGGGCTCGGCCACACCGTCAGCGGTACCGCTACCACCCGCGATGAAGCGCGGGCCATCGTTGCCACCCGCAAGCCCGGCTTGGTGCTTGCCGACATCCAGCTCGCCGATGGCAGCTCAGGGATCGATGCGGTCAACGACATTCTCAGCGAATTCTCGGTGCCGGTGATTTTCATCACCGCCTATCCCGAAAAGCTCCTCACCGGCGACCGGCCCGAGCCGACTTACCTGGTGACCAAGCCGTTCCTTGAATCGGCGGTCAAAGCGGCGATCAGTCAGGCGATGTTCTTCCGCTCGACTGCGGCGATCGCCTGACGCTGCCGCCGGGTCGGACTAATTTCGGGGCGACCGCCAGCTGCGGGCGCCCCGTTTTTGGATCTAGCCGTCCTGCCGCAGCACGAACGCGCCGACTTGCCGGATCGGTACGGCGAAGCTGACCCGCACCCCGGTCGGGGCGAATTCAAGCTTGATGTCGGAATGCAGCTCGCGCGAGATGACCTTCTCGATCAGGTCGCTGCCAAACCCGCGGCGGCGGTCGGCGGGCGGGGGCGGGCCACCGTCCTCGCGCCAGTTAAACAGGATCTGGCTGTCTTCGTTGAGCGCCCAGTTGAGCGAAACTAGGCCGCTCGCGTTGCTCAGCGCGCCGAATTTGGCAGCGTTGGTCACCAGCTCATGGATCAGCAAGCCCAGCGACAAGGCGTCGTTGGGCGCGATCAGCACATCGGGGCCGTCCAGCGCGATACGCGGCGGATCGTTTTCGAAATAGGGTGCCATTTCGGTATGAACTACCTGCACCACACTGGTCGGACCCCAGCTGGTCTGCATCAGGAGGTTGTGCGTCGCCGACAGCGCCCGCACCCGGCCATCGAAAATATCGACGAAGCTGTCGAGGTCGGTGGCATTGCGCCGCGACAGCGACAGGATCGACAGGACATTGGCGAGGGTGTTCTTGACCCGGTGATTGAGCTCGCGGGTCAGCGTGGCACGGATTGCGTCCTGTTGCTGCCGGACCAGCAGTTGCTGGCGGTCGAACAGCGCTTGCTGGATCGCCAGCCGGACGATGAACAGCAACAACGAGGCGATGATCAGCCCCGCAAGCAGGATCAGCATCACGGTCTGGGACAGGACATTGGCCGGCAGTGCGGTCGATTTCACGATCCATTGGTGATCGCTAATGGTGATCCGGCTGGTAACGGCCGGGTCGTCGGTTATCGGGCTGCCCTTGCGGAACAGCAACCGCGAGGGCGTTTCAGCCTCGTCGTAAATCTCCAGGTCGAGCTTGCTCGCGGCGAGATGCGCGACCGAGGCCATGATGAATTCCTCGCCGCGCATCGAGCCGAAGACAAACCCCTTGACCCGGCGGTCGCCCGCGCTGTCTGCAAACACCGGGGTATACATCAGAAAACCAAACGGCGCCGGCTCCTCGCTGAACTGGATCAAGCGGACCAGCCCGGTAATGGTCGGCTTGCCGGTCAACTCGGCGCGGTCCATCGCGGCGGCTTGGCTCGGCTCCGAATGCATGTTGAGACCCAGCAAGCGCCGGTTAGCGGCCGTCAATGGGGCGATGTATTTGATGCTGTCGAGCGAGGTCTGGGCCGGTGCAGGTTCAGGCCAGGCACGATAACGCGTCATGCCTTCCGCCACTGCTTCGCGCTCGAAATCGACGCGCTGCGCTGCGGGCACGCGCTGCGACCAACCCAGCGCGCGAATCCCCTGATAGTCCTTGTCCGCCTGCAGGGTTGCAGCAAAGCGGTCGAAGGTCACCTGATCCACGTCCAGACCCGAACCGAACAGTGCTGCACCAGAAATCAGGTAAGCCTGCGTGGCCGAGGCGCGGCGTTCGAGGTCCTGGCCGAGCGCGTTGACCTGCTCGGCCACTGCGATCCGCCGTTCGACCCGATTCGCCTGTTCGACCGATATCGCGACGCCCAGTGTGGCCAACATTGCCAGAACAAAGGCAGCGACCGGCGCAACGCGCGGGTAGCTGATCAGGAATTCAGAAAAACGCTGCTCGCGCAGGATGGGCGCACCGTCAAGCACTGGGTCAGTTGTCCATCTCGCGGTCCCAATCGAGGCACGCCCGAGATCCGCATAATACCAGAGGAGTAAGCCCACTCCGGGCAGGGTCGCCACAGAGGGAACGATTTGCGCACTCAACCGTTCCAGCAATTCGGACGGAGGAGGATTTATGGCAAACCCGCTTAACGGCAGGATTTCTGCGAGCCATGAATTGCGCTTTGTCCGAGCGACCTCAACCAGGAAAACTTGGCAAGAACAGCCTTGTGCAGTGTCAACCGGCGACCTGGACCGGTCGCGGCAAGGTCCCACTCCGAATGCGGTCGGCGGTCAGCCAAAACTGGCGCGTTGCCAACGATTATTTGACGGACTAAGCCATGAATCACTTGTTTTATGACAGACCGGAGCAAATTTTGACCAAGCGCGGCGATCTTAATGGACCGGCGGCTGGCGGCAGCGCACTGGGCAAAAAGCCCCAGCGCGATGCTGTCACTCCCGCGCAGCCGGCATGGGCCAAGGGTTTGCAACGGCTCTACAATGAGGTGGTTGAGGAGGCTTTGCCGGATGATCTGGCCCAGTTGCTCGATAAGCTCGACCGTGCGGCCGATGGCAAGTGATCAGGCGGCGGCCAATGCTGCCACGTTCAAACGGCAATTAGCCGAAACGATTCCCCATCTGCGCGCGTTTGCGCGGTCGCTGTGCGGTCGTCCCGATTTCGCGGATGATCTGGTGCAGGATGCGATGCTCAAGGCGTGGGCAGCGCGTGAACGGTTCGAGCCGGGCACCAACCTGCGCGCCTGGACTTTTACCATCCTGCGCAACTGCTACCTCACCGAAATGCGCCGCAACAAGTTCGTCGGCGATTACGATGAAGGCGTGGCCGAACGGACCCTGCAAGCGCCCATGGGGCAGGAAGATCCGCTCCACCTCGCCGACATGCGGCGCGCGCTGATGACCTTGCCGCGCGAACGCCGCGAGGCGATCCTGCTGGTTGGTGCGGGCGGCTTCAGTTACGAAGAAGCGGCTGAAATCTGCCAGACTGCGGTCGGCACGATGAAGAGCAGGGTCGGCCGGGCGCGCGCCGCGCTCACCGCGATGCTCGACGGCGGCAGCATGCCCCCGCGCGAAGGCACGCAGGCAGTCTCGGCGCATGAATCGCTGATCAACGACCTCGCCATCGCCACCACCGGTAACCTGACTTAGGTAACCATCGCCCGCAGCGTTGCGATCTGGTCGGCCTCCAATGCGGGCTTGTCGGTGCGGATGCGGTGAATGCGCGGGAAGCGCATCGCCAGCCCGGACTTGTGGCGGGTGCTGGCGTGGACCGAATCGAAGGCCACCTCGAGCACGAAAGTTTTCTCGACCTCGCGCACCGGGCCGAACTTGGCTATCGTGTGCTCGCGCACAAAGCGGTCGAGCAGCTTGAGCTCTTCATCGGTAAACCCCGAATAGGCCTTGCCCACCGGCAGCAGCTCGCCGCTCTCGCTCCAGCAGCCAAAGGTGTAGTCGGAATAGAACGAAGCGCGGCGGCCGTTACCGCGCTGGGCATACATCATCACGCAGTCCGCGGTGAGCGGGTTGCGCTTCCATTTGTACCATTCACCCACCTTGCGCCCGGCCTGATACGGGCTGTCGCGGCGCTTGAGCATCACGCCTTCGATCGCGGCGTCGCGCGCGCCATCCCGCAGTTGCGCAAGGCTGGTGAAATCACTTACGTCGAGGACTGGCGAAATGTCGAAATGGCTGGCGGGTAGCCGCGCGATCAAGGCTTCGGGCCGCGCGCGCCGCATTGTCCACGGCAACGCGCGCAGATCTTCCGGGCCATCGACCAGCACGTCGTAAAGCCGCACGAATGCCGGGTACTGTTCGAGCATCTTCTTGGTGACAGACTTGCGCCCGAGCCGTTGCTGGAGGGCGTTGAAACTCGCGGCGCCACCTCCCTCAAGATCGCCGCCTTGGCTGGTCTCGCGAACCAGCAGTTCGCCATCGACAACTGCATCACGCTGCAATGCTGCGACCAATTCGGGGAAGGCTCCGCTGATCTCGTCGGCGCCGCGGCTATAAATCCGGGTTTCGCCGCCCAGATGCGCGATCTGTACCCGGATCCCGTCCCATTTCCACTCCGCCGCGTAAGTCTGCAAGTCTAGCGTGTCGCCTTCGAACGGGTGCGAGAGCATGAACGGGCGGAAGAACGGGGTCGTCGAGATATCGGGCTGCGCTCCGCCCTCGGCGGCCCAGGCGAACAGCTCGGCGTAAGGCGGGGCCAACGCGTGCCACAGCTCGTCGACCGTATCGATCGGCACGTCAAAGGCCTGGGCAAAAGCGGTTTTGGCGAGCCGCGCGGACACGCCGATGCGCATCCCGCCGGTGGCGAGCTTGAGCATGGCATAGCGGCTGTTCGCGTCGAGCCGGTCGAGCAGTCCGGCGATGATTGCCGGGGCGGTGCTGCGGGTCGCATTGGCGAGCGCGCCGACCACCTCGTCCACGCTCGGATCGTTGCGCACCACTGGCGCGCCATCGGGCCAGATCAGCGCCACCGTCTCGGCGGTATCGCCGACGTAATGCCGCGACAGCCGCAGCAGCTCGGGATCGACCCGGCTTGCGGCGACACCGCGGATGGTCGCGGCTTTGACTGCGGGGAAATCGAGGCTGTCGGTCAGCGCGGCCAAGGCCCAGCCGCGCTCGGGATTGGGGGTGTCGCGCAGATAGGCCGCAATTGCGCCAAGTTTGGCGTTGCGCGAGCGGGTGTAGACCAACGTATCGAGCAGATCGGCGAAGGCCCGCATCAGCCGTCGTCCTCGTCGCCGCGGCCGACCAGTTCAAGCGCGCGCGCCTTGACCTGGTGCAGCTCGCACCAGCGCAGCAGGCCGTCCTCGCTGCCGTGGGTGATCCAGGTCTCGCGCGGGGCGAGTTCGCGGATCGTGGCGGTGAGCTCGTCCCAGTCGGCATGGTCGGAAACGATCAGCGGCAGCTCGACATTGCGCTGCCGGGCGCGGCCGCGGACCCGCATCCAGCCTGATGCCATCGCGGTGATCGGCGCGGGCATCCGCCGGCTCCAGCTGTCAGTCAGCGCGCTGGGCGGGCACAGCACAATGCTCCCGCGCATTTCCTCGCGAGTGCTGGCTGAAACCAGCCGCAGTTCGCCCAGCGGCACCCCGAGCTCTTCGTAGAGCCGACACATCTTCTCGAGCGCGCCGTGGAGGTAGATCGGCTCGTGCCACCCGGCCCGCCGCAGTTCGGCGATCATCCGTTGCGCCTTGCCCAGGGCATAGGCCCCGACCAGCACGCAGCGTTCCGGCTCAGCGGCGCGCCGCGCAAGGAGCTTGGCAATTTCTTCATGCAGCGGCGGGTGCCGGAACACCGGCAGGCCGAAGGTCGCCTCGGTGATGAAAATGTCGCAGGCCACCGGCTCGAACGGGACGCAGGTCGGGTCGGCGCGGCGCTTGTAATCGCCGCTGACCACCACCCGCTCGCCATTATATTCCATCAGGACTTGCGCCGAACCTAGCACATGACCCGCCGGATGGAGGCTGAACCGCACCCCGCCGGCCATGAAACTGTCGCCATAGGCCAACGGCGTGCCGTCGGCGGTGCCGTAGCGCAGCGCCATGATCGCCAGCGTTTCGGGTGTGGCCCAGACTGCACCATGCCCGCTTCGCGCATGGTCGGCATGGCCGTGGGTGATAACCGCGCGGGGCCGGGGCCGTGCCGGATCGATCCACAGATCCGCTGGCGCGATATAGATGCCGTCCGGCTGCGGTTTGATCCAGGTGACGGCCATAACTCCACTACGCGTTCCGGCAGCCTTGGTTCCCTGCCGGTTGCCCAGGCGCGGGAACCGGGCCGGATGTCCATGGTCCCGGAACTTTCATTTTAATTCCATAGCCTTGCGCCATGCAAACGATTACACTGATGGTTCACGCGCTGGCTCCTCATTCGACAAGAGCTTAACTATGGAAAGCAGCATGGATCAGGATCCCCTGACCCTGAAGCTTGGCAACACCTTTGCCGAGGCTTCGGGCAAACTGCTGGTTGCCATGCTCGAACAAAGCCAGGACTGCGTGAAGCTGCTGGGCACCGACGGCACACTCGGCTTCATGAACCGCAATGGCCGGTGCAGTCTGGAAATCGACGATTTTAGCTCGGTCGAAGGGCAGCATTGGTGGAACATGTGGCCTGATGCGGTCCAGCCAGTAGTGCGCCAGGCGGTCGACGATGCCATGCGTGGCCAGGAAAGCAGGTTCGAGGCCTTCTGCCCAACCGCGAAGGGCACGCCGAAATGGTGGGACGTAACCGTTTCCCCGGTCCGGCACGATAACGGCGAGATTTTTCAAATCGCGTCGTTCTCGCGCGATGTGACCGAGCAGGTCAAAGCCCGCGAGGCGCTTGAGGCCATGGCGTTCGAGATGCGCCACCGGCTGCGCAACGCGTTCACGGTCAGCGGTGCGATTGCTCTGGTCGGCGCCAAGGATACGCCTGAGCATGCTGCATTCGCGCGTGGTCTGCACAATCGCTTTGCGGCTCTGGCTCGCGCCCAGTCGCAGATGCTCGAACAGACGAACAAGCGGTACCCGCTCGCCGACCTGCTCGAGATCATGATCGCGCCGTACGATGCGATCCACTGGGATTGCCCACCTGAGCTGACGATCGACGATCGCGCCGCCAAGGTGATTGCCCTCGGCATCGGTGAGCTCGCCACGAACAGCATGAAGTATGGCGCTCTTGGCCAGAACGGAACGGTCCGGCTTGATGGCGCGGTCCGCGATGGACAGTTGCAGTTGGTCTGGAACGAACCGGGCGTCGCGTTGGCGCAGGACAAGACCCTGGATGGCGGAAACGGCCACCTCCTGATCGGGCGCATGGCGCGGATTTATGGCGGCGAGTTTGTGGTTTCCTGGGCGAATGGCGGCTTGCTGGCGACCCTGTCCTTGCCGGCGTAACCAAAAAAAGCGGTCGCCGAAGCGACCGCTTTGATTTTCTTACCCTCGGGTAAGCTGCACTCAACCGGATTTGTGCGGGGGCACAATTCCAACCTTTATGACAATCCCGGGAGGGAAGACGCCGATCGGGTTTATATCAAGTGCGATGAATTTACCGGGCCGAACCGCGACGAACCATGTTGACGATCGCCAGCAACACGACTGCACCCAGGAACGACGAGATCAGCGAGCGGATGTCGAGCGAACCCGACGTGATCGGCGCACCGCCAATGAACGGAGTGATAACATAGCCGGCGAGGATTGCGCCGACGATCCCGACCACGACATTGAGGATGATCCCCTGCTGTCCATCGGTCCGCATGACGATGCTAGCCAGCCAGCCGATAACGCCGCCAACGATCAAGGTGATAATCAAACCCATTGCATTTCTCCTGTTGTCTGCAGCAGTAACGCCCAAGCCTGTAATTTGGTTCCAGCCGGCTGTGACCTGCCGATCAATCCTTCTGCAGCGCCAGCAAGGTCGCTTCACCTGGGTCAAGCCATTTGGTCGCGCGCACAGTTTCGGGCAGCTCGCCGTTCGTCGCGACTTCCAGCACATCGGGATGAATATAGCTTTGGCGCGCGATCGCCGGGGTATTGCCCAGCTCGTCCGAAACCGGCTCGGCCAGCTCCTTGACCGTTGGAGTCCGCCCGCGCCGGGCCAGTCGCATCGCTTCGCGCAACGCTCCAGCAGATGCATGCCAGGTGCGGAAGAATTTGGCCGAGAAGCTCGCGCCGATGGTCTCGTGGATATAACCGTTGATGTCGGCCGGGGTCACCCCGCACACCGCACCGTCGGCGCTGCGATGCTGGAACACCGCCGGGCCGGGCAACTTGTCGAGCTTGCGGACGATGGCGATGACCCGGCTGTCGTGAACTTCGACGGCTTGCTGCTTGCCCGCCTTGCCGACGAATTGGAACACGATCCGATCTCGGCTCAGCGTCATGTGGCGGCGCAGCAACGTGGTCGCGCCGAAGCTCTTGTTGGCTTTGGCGTATGGCCGGTTGCCGACGCGGATCCGGCACTCGTCGAGAACCCTGATCACTGCGGCAATCACAGTTGTCCGATCATACGGATCGCCGGCCAGATCGCGCTCGACCGCCGCGCGCAACTTTGGCAGGCTGCGACCGAATTCGATGCAGCGGTCGAATTTATCGGATTCCTGGTCGGCCCTGAACGCGGGATGGTAGCGGTATTGACGGTGCCCGCGCTGGTCGTAGCCGGTCGCCTGGATCGGGCTGACGGGGTCGGAGCTGAACCAGGCCTGCGTATAGGCCGGCGGCAGTCCGACCTTGCCCAGCCGTTCGATCTCGGCTGGCTTGACGATCTCGCGCCCGCGCGGGCTGAAATAGCGCCAGCGCTTGCCTGCGCGCTGGCGGGTGATTCCGGGCGCTTCGATGCCGTTCGTGACCATCGTCTTCGACATCCGATTATTCGCGTTCGGTCGCTCGGCGTGCAGCAAGAAGCGTGTCTTCATCGGCGGTCTCGATCCCGGCCAATTCGTCGCGCGCGCCGTCAAGTGCCGTGATCAGTTTGTCGATCTTGAGGTGCAGGGCCAGTTCGTTGCGGCGCTGCTGGTTGAGCACCATCTGGGTCAGCGTGATCGCCAGGATAGAAAGGATCAGGGTTAGCAAATTCTGTCCGCCTTTGCCCATCATTGCAAGCCACAGCAGGCACGCGGCGATCAGTACGACTATCGCGGCCGGATGGCCGGCGGTATTCGCGAAAAAATCGCACACACGGCAGCCCAAAAGGTAGAGTTTGCGCAGCGGACCCGAATCGGGGGAAAGAGTCACCCTTCTGAACCGCGGCCTGATTGCGTATGTCTTCGGCAATGTCGGACGGCGGCACTAGCGCGCTTGGCAGTACCACAGGATCAAGAGTAGTGGCAGTCATGGGCAGCTTCCTTGGCTCACGATCCGCGCGGTGCTTGATTTGCGGGTTCGGTGGCCCCTTAACGAGCCATGGCGGTTGTCCGTTCCAAAGCGTTACGCAGAAGCCTTGCTATTGCGACGATTCGGGCCTAAAGGAGCCGCGCTACGTCGCTTGAGACGGGACTTTCGGCCTCGCGCCTATTCTCTCTTTCTTCACGACTTCTGCTCCGTTGGCACAGTGCCTGCGGATCATTCTGAAATCCGTGAAAGGAACAGATTATGCCAGTAGGCACCGTAAAATTC
>JANYGC010000032.1 GCA_025359425.1 Sphingomonadaceae bacterium | reverse complement strand
CATGCCGCATCCCATGCACATGCACGGTTTTCAGTTTCAGGTGCTGTCCCGCCAGAACAGTCCGAAGCAGATCGAGGCGCTCGGCGTGCATGGCAGCGGCCGCATCGTCAGCGACCTTGGCTGGAAGGACACGGTGCTGGTCTGGCCCGGCGAAACCATCAGGCTTGCGGTCGATTTCTCACACGAATTCGCTGGCGATCAGACCTACGTGTTCCATTGCCACAATCTGGAGCACGAGGACGGTGACATGATGGTCAACATGCGGGTGCGGACATAATTGGCGCAGTCGCTGTTGATCAAGAACGGGCCGAAGGGCATTGCTGGCTCTGTCCGAACAAACGCACCGACTGGCTGCTGGTCGGGTGATTGGCTAAGCGCACAGGGCAACCGAATGTCTGCTTTCCACCCCGATCTTGTCGCTGAGCCTGAGCGGTGAACGGCCCGATTGCGGACATTAGGCGGTGTCCTAATATGCTCGTGTTGCCATGCCTGCCGCTTCCTGCTGCCCAGAAAGCAATGGTGTTTGCTTGCAAATCGCTGGACGGGTCGATGACAGCTTCCCTCGCGCTGACCAAAAATGCCATTCATCGCCCGGTCATTCCAACAACTTATGGATTTCGCACATGATCACAACTCTGCACTTGCGCGCCATCGGCTACGCCACGCTGCTAGCCTTTGCTGGCAACTTCGGGATCGCTCAGGCAGCCGAGGACCTCGGCAAGAAGGCTTGCGCGCAGGAAGCCAAGAAGCTGTGCGCAAACGAGATGCGCACCTTCAGCCGGAAAAAAGTGGAAGCCTGCATGATCACCAAGATCGACCAGACCTCGCCGGTTTGCCACGCGGCAATGCTGCGGATCAAGGCCGAGCGCGAGACGATCAAGCCCAAGTAAGAGTTATGCGTCTGCCGCGGGCAACGGACCTGCGTCGCCGTACAGAACTTTGCCCTCTGCGCCGATGCGCACCCACAGCATCGCGGCGTTGAGGAGCGTGAACAGCACCGCGACTCCGGTCAGTCCGAACACTAGCGGCAGCACCGCGATTTCGCCGACAACCACGCAGTAGTTGGGATGGCGTAAGAAGCGGAACGGGCCGCCGGTTGCCAGCGGCGCGCCGGGCAAGACAATGATCCGCGTGGTCCAGCGACGCCCCAACGTCGCCAGAACCCAGATGCGCAGCGCCTGCAGCACGATAAAGACACTCAGCAAAACCATGTTCACCGGTCGTCCGCCGACTGAAAACCACAGCGCCGCCAGCCATGAGGCATGGAGCGCGACCATCACCGGATAGTGGTTGCGGCCATACTCGACCGCGCCCTGCGCACGCAAGTGGCGGGTGTTGCTGGACGCAATCACCAGTTCGCCGAGACGCTGCAAGGTAACCAGCGCCATGATCAGGTAAGGCAGGCTCATGCAGCCCGCCTAAGGGTAACGCTGCTGGCGGTAAAGCCGGGGCCCAAAGCGGTCAGAACCGACAGTGGCGGCATCTCCTGCGAGCGCACCCGGTCGAGCACGAACAGCGCGGTGGGTGCGGACATGTTGCCGTGAAGTCGCAGCACTTCGCGCTCCTGATCGAGCGAGCCCTGCTCGAGGCTCAGTGCCAGTTCCATCGCATCTACCACCTTAGCCCCGCCGGGATGGCAGATAAACCGGTCGACATCGCCAGTCTGCAAGCCCTGCGGTTCGAGCATCTGGGTCATCGCCTCGGCCATGTTGCGCCGCGCGAAGACGGGAATGGCGCGGTTTAGCACGACGCCAAGCCCGCTCGGCTCCATCTGCCAGCCCATGATGTCGAGCGTTTCGGGCCAGGTCTTTTCCGCGCTGCCGGTGATCTGGGTGAACCCTTCATCGCCAACGCGTACGACGCAGGCCGCCGCGCCGTCGCCGAACAGCGCGGTCGAGACGATGTCGGCCTTGCCCACGCCTTCGGTGCGCAGCGCGAGACTGCAGAGTTCCACGGCGACGAACAGCACGTTGCTGCCCGGCGTGGCCCGCGCCAGCTTGGCGGCTAGCGCGAGGCCCGAAACTCCACCCGCGCAGCCCAAACCGAATACTGGCACACGCACGACATCGGTGCGGAATCCCATCCGGCCCATCGCGCGGGCCTCGAGGCTGGGCGTCGCGATCCCGGTCGAGGACACGGTCACGATGGTGTCGATCTGTTCTGCGGTCAGTTCTGCTTCGGCCAAGGCTGCCTCTGCGGCGATGACGAAAAGGTCGAGCGCCACTTCTAGGTAGACTGCCGTGCGTTCGGTGAAGTCGCGGGGTTCAAGATACCATTCGACCGGGCGGGCGAGCTGGCGGCAGGCGATGCCGGCATTGGCATAGACCGCGCTAAGGCGGTCGAAATCGTCGAACTGCCCCCCCAGCAACTCCCGAGCGACCGACAGAGCCAAATCCTGCGAGAGTATGTTGGGAGGTGTGGTGGTTGCCACCGACAGCATGGTTACGGTCATGGTTTGGGGTCGTCCCGGTTTGACCGGCTGACCGGTGATTACGCGTTGCAGCAAAAACGAACCGCTCACATATGCGTTCCAGCGCCTGAGCAACCGATTAACCGCGTGATCGTTTACCGACATTCGCCCTGCCGGATCTCCTGTCACTTTACTGGAAACTGCCAAGATGAACGAAAGGGAATCGGCATCTCGCAGCGATCTGCGCACTTGGGGCGGTTTCGTGATCATGTGCCTGGGCATGTTCATGGCGATCCTCGACATTCAGATTGTCGCTACCTCGCTCCCGTCAATCCAGCAGGCGCTGGACATCGCGCCTGACCAAATGGTGTGGATCCAGACCGCCTACCTGACTGCAGAGATAGTCGCGATCCCGCTGACCGGATACCTCACCGCACGTTTGGGGATGCGTTGGCTATTCGTTGGCGCGGTTGCCGTATTTACGCTCGCCTCGGCTGCGTGTGGGCAAAGCCAGTCATTCGAAGCGCTGGTTGGCTGGCGGATTGTCCAAGGGTTCGCCGGAGGAACGCTGATCCCGGCGGTATTTTCTGCCGTGTTCCTGATGTTCCCGCAGCGCTCGCAGGGGCTGGCGACGACGATTGCCGGGGTCGCGGCGGTGCTGGCACCGACGGTCGGGCCGATTGTTGGCGGCTGGATCACGCAGACCTGGTCATGGCACTGGCTGTTCCGGATCAACATCGCGCCGGGCATCGTGGCAGCGCTGACGGCGGCGGTCCTGCTGCGCGGCGATGGCATGAATAGGCGCATCCACCGGGCCTTCGACCCAGCCGCGCTGGTCGCGCTGGCGGTGTCGCTGGTCGCTTTGGAAATCGGCCTCAAGGATGCGCCAACGCTGGGGTGGGATGCGCCGCGGGTGGCGGGGCTGCTGGCGCTTTTTGTCCTGGCCGGGCTGTTCTTCGTCATCAAGACCTTGCGCTCGGGCTGGCCGCTGGTGGAACTGCGCTGCTTTACCGACCGCAATTTCACCATCGGCTGCGTGCTCAGCTTCGTGCTGGGAATTGGCCTGTTCGGTTCGACTTACCTGATGCCATTCTTCCTTGGACTGGTGCGCGAGCACGGATCGCTGCGCATCGGCGAGATCATGCTGGTAACCGGGATCGCCCAGCTGGTCTCGGCCCCGCTGGCAGTGTATCTTGAACGCCGGATCGATGCGCGGATACTCACGTTCGCTGGCTTCGCCCTCTTTGCAGTAGGCATGTGGCTCAGCAGCAAGCAGACCGCTGATACCGATGCCGCGGAGATGGTGCTGCCACAGTTTCTGCGCGGAGCGGCGATCATGTTCTGCCTGCTGCCGCCAACGCGCATGGCTTTGGGGCGCCTCTCACCCACGCTGGTCGCCGATGGCAGCGGCCT
The DNA here is from genome assembly GCA_025359425.1 of Sphingomonadaceae bacterium. Lineage (GTDB taxonomy): Bacteria > Pseudomonadota > Alphaproteobacteria > Sphingomonadales > Sphingomonadaceae > Novosphingobium. The sequence continues at coordinate 29,303 of JANYGC010000032.1, read as the reverse complement.
GTTCAACCTGATGCGCAACCTGGGCGGAGCATTGGGGCTAGCGCTGATCGACACGGTGATCTTCAGTCGCAGCGCGATTTACGGTGCCGCCATCGAGGCTCAGCTGCGCGCCGGCAATGTTGCAACAGCCGTCGGTATCGGGATCCCGCGCGATGCCTTCCTCGAACAATTGGGCCAGCCGCCGGACGAGTTCACTGAAGCGATGGTCCGACCATTGGTTGAAAAGGCCGCGCTGGTTCATGCAATCAACGATGCGTGGTTGCTGATCGGGTTGGCAACCGCGCTGGCCCTTGCCCTGCTGCTTTGGGTGAAGCGGGCTGATCCTCATGCGCACGCGGGTGATTGAACGGATCGGCCATGGGCTGGGTGGAGCTCAGCACCTTGGGTCGCACCGCCCTCGCCCAGCGCGCCACCCTTCTCCGCACTAGCTTGGTGAATCGATACCCCGATCAAACTGGCTGCGCGAAGCGCAGGGTCTGCTTCTAGGTGTGCGTAGCACAGTGTGGCCTGAGCTTGGGTCTGTCCACCATTCCTCCCTCAGATTGCAGCTTGGCACCACGGCCTTGCTTTACATGCGCAGGACCGGCTTGCATGGTTTCGGCTTGGCAGGGGGTGCACCGTGACGGTGTCAGGAAAAATCGCAATGATCGGGCTGGCGTCATTCGCGGCGCTGGCCCAGTCGAATTCTGCGGCGAAAGCGGTGAACGCTCCTACCGTTTCCACTCCAGACACTTTGGCGTGGTGGTCACTAACGCGCGAGCTTTCGGGCGATGCGATGGAAGGCAGGGATATCGGTTCGCCCGGGTACAATCGGGCAGCCGCAGTTGTTGCCCGCCGGTTTGCGCAGGCTGGGCTTAAACCTGCCGGGCCGAAGGGCAGCTGGTTCCAGACCATTGCCTTCGATGATCTGCGGGTAGACAGCGGACATTCGACGATCGCGTTCCAGAACCATCGACTTCGCTTGAATTTCGATCTGACGATCTCGCCCACAGTCGATACGCCGCAGCACCTCTCGGTCCCCGCAACTTTCCGCGGCTATTGCGGGCCGAAGGAAATTACCGATGTGCGCGGCAAGCTCGTCGTCTGCTACGGGCGACCGCCCCCGGCACATCTCTTGGGGTTTGACCGCGCCCAGGCGCTACGCGACGCCGAGGCTGCGGGCATGCTGCTGATTGCGGCTCCGGGGCTGCCGGGCGAACCGATCCGCTGGCCGTTCGCTTATTCCCGCACGGTGACAATTGCCGGACAAGCTGCCCCAGCGCAGAAACCATTCCTGTCGGGAACACTCAATCCTGACGCCCTGTCGGCCTTGATGCCCAATGCCGCGGAAGTCTTGACCGATGGAAGCGCGAGTGCGGCGTTGGCTCCGGCCGATCTCGGGCAATTCAACTCGGATTTAACGATTGTCCAGAAAGCAATACGTTCTGCCAACGTGCTGGCGATGCTTCCAGGCACGGACCCAGCGCTGGCAGACGAGGTGATCGTCGTCTCGGCGCATCTCGACGGTTATGGACGGGGCGAGGCGGTTGCGGGCGATACGATCTATAACGGCGCGCTCGACAATGCTGCTTATGTTGCTTTGCTTGAGCGGCTGGCGCTGATCCGCGCCGGGAACGGGTTTCGCCGCCCGGTGCTGTTCGCGGCGTTTACTGGCGAAGAGAAAGGGTTGCTGGGGTCAACCTGGTTCGTTGCTCATCCGACTGTTCCACTGACGTCGATCGCCGCAATTATCAATCTCGACCAGATCCGGCCGCTTTACCCGTTGGCGGTCTTGACTGTGCACGGCCTGAAGGAAAGCAGTCTCGGCGATTTTGTCCGGCAAGTGGCCGAGCCACGCGGGATCGCATTGCAAGAAGATCCCGAACCCGAACGCAATCTCCTGCGCCGTTCGGACAATTGGCCGTTCATGAAGGCCGGAATTCCAGGGACGAGCTTCGTCTTTGCGACGTACGACGATTCCTCGCGCGAGCGGTATCGCGACTGGTATCAACATCGCTATCACCACCCGGCCGACGATTTATCAACCCCGCTCGACTGGAAGGCGGCGGGAGACTTCAATCGCTTTTTCTACGCGCTAACGCAGACGGTTGCGGATGCGCCGGGGCGGATTGAATGGAAGCCGGGGGGCAGGCCGGTGCCGAATTGAACACGTTCATCGCCGGGATTAAGTGCCAGTGCCCATTGGACACCGCTTGACGCGCACGGCCAAGCTGGCAAGTTGCGTATGAAAACCGAGTGGGATGGGGAGATGATGATGCGCAAGGCTGTGGTGGCGGCGATAATGCTGCTGGGATCGACCGCTCTGGTCAGCGGCTGCCAAAAACTGACCAAGATGGTCGGCACCCAGACCGAGGTGAAGGACACTGCTTATCCCGAGCGGGTCTATTGGGGCGACACACACCTCCACACCGCCAACTCGGTCGATGCTTTCGGGTTCGGCAACCGGCTCGATCCCGAAGCCGCGCTGCGCTTTGCCAGCGGCGAGGAAGTAACCTCATCGACCGGGATCAAGGCCAAACTGCAACGGCCGCTCGATTTTCTGGTGGTGACCGATCACGCGGAAGGTCTGGGGGCGACCAAGGCGCTGTACGATGCGCCGCGCATGCTGATCAGCGACCCGACCCTGCTGCGCTGGTACGACCTGATGCACGAAGGGACCAAGGGCTCGCTTCAGGCCACTGCCGAAATGCTCGATGCGCGTGCACATGGCAAATTGCCCGCCGGGCTTAACGATCCGGCCAAAGCAGTCGAGCGCACGCACAAGGTATGGAGCGATAGCCTGACCACGGTCGAAAGCTATAACCAGCCAGGCAAGTTCACCGCATTCTTCGGGTTCGAATACACGCTGATGCAGGGCGGCAACAACCTGCACCGCAATGTCATCTTCCGCGACGGGATCGACAAGGTCAGCCAGGTCGATCCGCTCGATCCGAGCGCCGAACTGTGGCCCGACAAGCTGTGGGATTACATGGACGCCTACCAGGCGAAAACCGGCGGCAAGGTGCTCGCGATCCCGCACAATTCGAACTTGTCGAACGGACTGATGTTCATGTTGACCGACCCCAATGGCGGGCCGATCAGCGCGGAATATGCGCGGCGCCGCGCCGCGCATGAACCGGTTGTCGAAATTACCCAGATCAAGGGGGACAGCGAAGCCCATCCCTTCCTCTCGCCCAATGACGAGTTCGCTGGTTATGGCACTGCGGGGTGGGACCTAAACAACCTGCTCAACACCCAACCAACCAAGCCGGGCGACCTTGCTGGCAGCTATGTCCGCGAGGCGCTCAAACGCGGGCTGCTGATCGAGCAGCGCACCGGGGTGAACCCTTACAAGTTCGGCGTCATCGGCTCGACCGACGCACACACTTCACTGGCAACTGCGGACGACAACAACTTTTTCGGCAAGCACCCCGGGGTCGAGCCGAGCCAGCATCGTGCGACCGACAGCTTCATCCCGGGCATGACGGTTGAGCGAGTCGGACGGATGAACTGGCAGTCGCTGGCGAGCGGCTATGCCGCAGTCTGGGCGACATCGAACAGCCGCACCGCGATTTTCGACGCGATGATGCGGCATGAGGTCTATGGCACCACCGGCCCGCGGATGACCGTGCGGTTCTTCGGCGGATGGGATTTCAAGGCCGATGACCTCAAGAGCGACTGGGTCAAAGTCGGCTATCAGCGCGGGGTGCCGATGGGCGGCACGCTTGCCCCACACGGACCCAGCACAGCGGGCAGCGGTGCGCCCAGTTTCATCGTCTCGGCGCTGAAGGACCCGCTCGACGGCAACCTCGACCGGGTCCAGGTGGTCAAGGGCTGGGTCGATCAGGCCGGTGCCGCGCACGAAAAGGTGTTCGACGTGGTGTGGAGCGCGATGGATCAGCGCAAGCCGGTCGGCGGCAAGGTGCCCGCTGTGGGCGACACCGTGGATGTGACCAAGGCAACTTATACCAATACAATCGGCGCGCCCGAACTCTCGACAGTCTGGACCGATCCCGAGTTCAACCCCGGCCAACGCGCGTTCTATTACGTTCGGGTGTTGATGATTCCGACCCCGAGCTGGGTCAATTACGACATGGTCAAATACCACCTGACGCTCGACGCAGCGATCCAGCTCAAGCAGCAGGAACGCGGCTACACCTCGGCGATCTGGTATAATCCGGTCTAATCTGGCCCGTCTGATGGATTTTCGAGCAATGGCCCGCGCGCTCCTGAAGGAGCCGCTGGTCCACTTCCTGATCGCCGGGGCGGCAGTGTTCTGGCTGCTCTCCGGCCGCGCGCCCGATCTGGGCGAGCGGCGGATCGTGGTCGACAAGGCCGTGGTCGGCGCGATGGTCGAGCGGTTCTACGGCTCGTTCCGCCGGCTTCCCAGCCCCGACGAAACCGACGGGATGATCCGCGATTACGTCGCCGATCAGGTCTATTACCGCGAGGCGCTGCGGCTTGGGCTGGATCAGGGCGACGAAGTGGTCGTGCGGCGGATGCGGCGCAAGCTGGAGAGCCTGGCGGTCGCCGATGCGGAGACTGCTGAGCCGGGCGACGCGCAGTTGCAGGCGCTGATCGACACAGACCCGGCGCGCTATGCCGACGATCCGCGCACCAGTTTCGAACAGGTTTACCTCGGCGCCGATAGCCCGGAGAGCCGCGCCAAAGCCAACGTGCAGCTTGCCGGTCTGCGCGGGGGGAAACCGGTCAGCGCGCAGCCTGCCCCCCTCCCCGCCAAGCTTGCCAATGCGAGTGCGAGCGACATATCCGGGCTGTTCGGCGATGAATTCACACTCGCCTTGCGCAATCTGCCGCTTGGTCAATGGCAAGGCCCGGTTGCATCAGGTCTGGGTCTGCACCTGGTCCGGGTGAGCGGCCGCGCCGCGCCGACCAAGCCGAGCCTGACAATGGCCCGCCAGCGCGCCACCAACGATTGGCGCGCTACCGCAATCGCCAAAGCTCAAGCCGAGGCTTACCAGAAGATGCTCGGCGGCTACGACGTGGCGATCGATCTGCCCAAGTGAAGTGGCTGTTGGCTTTGCTGCTGATGGTTGCCGCATCCCCCGCCGCAGCCGATGAATTGCGTCCCGGTTATCTCGAGCTGACCCAGCAGGACGCGCAGCATTGGAAGCTGGTGTGGAAAGCCCCCGTGCTCGGCGGGCTTGCGACCCATGCCCGCCCATTGGTCCCGCCCCAGTGCCGCCAGTCGGTCCCGGTCGCGCGGCTCCAGGGTGCGGCGCTGGTGGCCGAATCGGTGCTCACCTGCAGCAAGGGACTTTCGGGCAGCGAAGTGGGCCTTGCCGGGATGGACGCCGCTTTCACCGACGCGTTGGTGCGGATCGCGCCGCTCGGCCGCCCGGTGCAGGCTGCCCGCCTCACGCCCGGGCATGCCACTGTCATGGTCGCCAGCGTACCCGACCGATGGGATGTCGCGCGCAGCTATTTCGTGCTTGGCGTCGAACATATCCTGACCGGCTACGATCACCTGCTGTTCGTGGTCGCGCTGGTGCTGCTGCTCGGCAAGCTGGGCGTGGTGGTCCGCGCAGCAACCGCCTTTACCGTCGCGCATTCGCTCACTTTGGTCGGCACCACGCTCGGCGTAATCGGACTGGCGCAGGCTCCGGTCGAGGCGCTGATCGCGCTGTCGATCGTGTTTCTCGCAGTCGAAGTGGTCAAACAGGACCCGGCTAGGCTCAGGCTGTCCGAGCGTATCCCGTGGCTGGTCGCATTCGGGTTCGGGCTGATCCACGGCTTTGGCTTTGCCGGAGCACTCCGCGAAATCGGCTTGCCCGAAGGCGATGTGCCAACCGCGCTGCTGACCTTCAATCTGGGGGTCGAGGCGGGGCAGTTGCTGATCGTCGCGCTGACCCTGACTGTGCTTTTCGCGCTCCGCAGGTTGACCCCGCCGGCCCTGCGTCCGGTAAAACTTGCGGCCAGCTATGCAATCGGGATAACCGCCAGCTTCTGGTTCATCCAGCGGCTGCTGGGATGACCTTGTCAGGAGAGTGATGCAGATGGATGCCCCGGTTCTTTACAGCCTCGATGCCTCGGGCATTGCCACGATTACGCTCAACCGGCCCGTGCTGCGCAACCCGGTGTCGGACCTTGACCTGATCGAGGCCCTGTTGGCTACGCTGACCGCGATGGAAGACGATCCGGACGTGCGGGTTGCGATCCTGACCGGGGCTGGCACGGCCTTTTCGGCAGGCGGCAATCTCAAGGCGATGATGCCCGATTCTGGCGGTCTCAATGCCAGCCTGCCCGCGCGCACCCGGCGCAATTACAAGAGCGGGATCCAGCGGCTCCCGCTGGCCTTTGCGGCGCTCGAGGTACCGGTGATCGCGGCGGTCAACGGCGCGGCGATCGGCGCGGGGCTCGATCTGGCCTGCATGTGCGATTTGCGGGTGGCGGGCGAAAGCGCCAAATTTGCCGAAAGCTTTGTCAAGCTGGGGATCATCCCGGGCGATGGCGGGGCGTGGCTGCTGCAGCGGATAGTCGGGTTTTCCAAGGCAGCGGAACTCACGCTCACTGGTGAAACGATCGGTGCGGCCGAGGCTTTGGCGATCGGTCTGGTGTCGAAGGTGGTGCCCGACGCCGAACTGCTCGACGCGGCGCAGGCGATGGCCGCGCGGATCGCCTGCAACCCGCCGTTTGCGGTGCGGATGGCCAAGCGCCTGTTGTGGGACGCGCAGCGGATGGACCTGCCCGCCGTGCTCGAAATGTCCGCCGCGATGCAGGCGGTCGCGCATGCCACCAAGGATAACACCGAAGCCGTCAGCGCCTTCCTCGAAAAGCGCACCTCGGTGTTCAAGGGGGATTAGCCTGACACCCCTCGTCATTGCGAGCGGAGCGCAGAAATCCAGGGCAGCACGCGGGACTCTGGATTGCTTCGCGCCGCTCGCAATGATGAATGTGAGGGTAGTGTGATTTGCTTGTGGACATCACATTGAAATGTGATAATCGCTTCCAATGTCAACGACTTTGATCGAACGCGTCCGCCGCCTCGTTAACGATGGCGGCATGTCGCGAGCCGGTCTGGCGCGCGCCGCCGGGCTCCATTCCAACACGCTACGCGACTGCACCGAAGACGGCTGGAACCCCACCGCCGACACGATGCGCAAGCTCGAGCAGTTCCTTTCGGACAACGACGAGGTTCCGGTGCTGGTCAGCATCGAAGAGATCATCGACGAGGCGCGCAACGGGCGGATGTTCGTGCTGGTCGACGATGAAGACCGCGAAAATGAAGGCGATCTCGTCATCCCGGCGCAAATGGCCACGCCCGATGCGGTCAACTTCATGGCCACCCACGGCCGCGGCCTGATCTGCCTGACCATGACCAAGGCCCGCACCGAACAGCTCGGGCTCGAGCTGATGAGCCGCGCCAACGGCACCCGCCACGAAACCGCCTTCACCGTCTCGATCGAAGCGCGCGAGGGGGTGACCACCGGGATTTCCGCCGGCGACCGCGCGCGCACCGTCGCGGTGGCGATCGATGCCGGCAAGTCGCGTGATGACATCGTGACGCCGGGCCACGTCTTCCCGCTGATCGCCCGCGACGGCGGGGTGCTGGTCCGTGCCGGTCACACCGAAGCGTCGGTCGACATCTCGCGGCTGGCGGGCCTCAACCCTTCGGGAGTGATCTGCGAGATCATGAACGAGGACGGCACCATGGCGCGGATGGACGACCTCGTCCCGTTCGCGCGCCGCCACGGGCTCAAGATGGGCACGATCCGCGACCTGATCGAATATCGCCGCAAGAACGACCACCTGGTCGCACGGGTCGCCGAGGTGCCGTTTACCTCGGACTACGGCGGGGCGTGGAAGCTTATCACTTATCGCAACAAGGTCGATGGCAGCGACAGTTTCGTGTTGCAGATGGGGAATATCGATCCCGCCAAGCCGACCCTCGCCCGGGTTCACACCGTCTCGATTCTCGACGACATGCTCGGCCAGCCCGGTCCGCGCAAGCGCACCTTGCAGCGCGCCATGGCCGAGATCGGCCGCGAAGGTTCGGGGTTGATCGTGCTGCTGATCCGCCCGCAGGAAAGCGGTGAGCCCGGCGGCGGTGAGGCGCGCGACATGGACTTGCGCGCCTATGGCATCGGCGCGCAGATTCTGGCCGACATGGGCGTCCACGAACTGATCCTGCTGTCGAACGCACACCGCAACGTCGTTGCTATCGAAGGCTACGGCCTTAACATCGTGGGCGAGCGCCCGATCCCGGCGGAGTAAAAATGGCCAATTTCCTGATCATCGAGGCGCGGTTTTACGATCACCTCAACGACATGCTGATCGAAGGCGCGCGCGCTGCATTGAAGGCGGCGGGTCACAAGGTCAAAGTGATCACCGTGCCGGGCGCGCTTGAAATTCCCGGTGCAATCGCCCTGGCCGAGCAATCGGGGCAGTACGAGGGCTTCGTCGCAATCGGCGTGGTGATCCGCGGCGAAACCTATCATTTCGAGATTGTTGCGGGCGAAAGCGCGCGCGGGATCATGGCCTTGACCATGGACGGTTTCGCCATCGGCAACGGCATCTTGACGGTCGAGAACGAGCAGCAAGCGCTGGTCCGCGCCGATCCCAAGCAGAAGAACAAAGGCGGCGAAGCGGCTGAGGCAGCGATGGCCTTGCTCGCGCTCAAGGAGAAGTTTGCATGAGCAGCAACCCGGCAATTGCAGGCATCCCGCTGGTGCTGGGTGGCAACGTGTTCGGCTGGACCGCCGATCAGGACACCAGCTTCGCGATCCTCGATGCATTCTTCGCGGCAGGCGGGCGCATGGTTGACACCGCCGATGTCTATTCAGCCTGGGTTCCGGGCCATAAGGGCGGGGAGAGCGAGACGGTGCTTGGCAATTGGCTGGCAAGCCGCGGCGTCCGCGCTGAAATGCGCCTGCACACCAAGACCGGAATGCTGGGCGGCGCGGAGCTTTACGGCGCTGAACGGCTGCTCCAATCGCTCGATCGTTCGCTTGAGCGGCTGCAAACCGACCATCTCGACCTCTACTACGCGCACAAGGATTACCCCGAACTGCCGATCACCGAGATCGTCGCGGCGTTCGGCGCAGCATCGGGCAAAGTCCGTTCGCTCGGTGCGTCGAACTTCTCCGCGAGCCGGTTGAGCGAGGCGCTGGCGGCCGCCAAAGGGGCCGGCTCGATGCCGTTCACCGCGCTGCAAAACGAATACAACCTGGTCAGCCGCGCCCACTACGGGGCTGATCTGCAGGCGCTCTGCACCATGAACGGGATCGCGATGTTCCCGTTCTACGGGATCGCCAACGGCTTCCTGACCGGCAAATATCGCAGCGAAGCTGATTTCGCCAAATCGATCCGCGGCGCACGGATGAAGGAATTGATCGTGACGGGCGCGCCGATGCTGGCCGCGATGGATGCGATTGCCGCCGATACCGGCGCGTCATTGGCGCAGATCGCGCTTGCCTGGCTGGGTGCCCAGCCCGGCATCGGCGCGCCGATCGCCAGCGCGACCAGCGTTGCCCAGGTCGAGGAACTGTGCGGCATGGCCAGCCTGACACTGACACCAGAACAGCTCAACAGTCTCGACAACGCGGGACCCCAGTAACAGGTATGATTGCAGCTGCCTCGCTGTTGATGCTGGGGTCTGGTGCGGCACACGCGGTAGTCAACGCCATCCTCAAGTCCGGCGGCGACAAAATGTCGAGCCGGGCGTTGATTGATGGATCGAGCGCAACCACGGCGGATCAAGTCGACGATCTAGTCGAAATGCTCGAGCTGGAATTGAGCGAGGATCACATCGCGGCGCTGAACGCTGCAATCTAGCCTTTGATGGGTTCGCAGTGGTCTGCGCGGCGCGCCTGATCGACCTCGGCAAACAGCGCCGCATTCGGGGCAAGCCTGCGGTCGAGGATGATCCCCTTGGCCGAGGGTGAACGCAGCACCGGCACACCGCCGGGCACCGTCTGCCCCTCGCGTGCCAGCACGAAGCGGATGCCCTGCGGTGAGCGCAGCGAATCGTACACGCCGATGTTGTCGGTATTGGCGGCGAAAACCGAGATCGACAGGTAGCCCTGATTCGGCGAAGGCGCGGCAGATACCTCGATCGGGCCTCCGCTCAGGTCGTAGGCGCAGCTCGAATAAGCCAAATCAGGCGAAGGCCGCACCACCCGGCGCGAATTCTGGGTGGTGCGATCGCCGAACGCGAAGCGGTTGACCGCCCCGCCCTCGCCGCCGAGGCGCTGCATCGCCAAACCCATCAGGACGTGCGGGGTGGTATAGACCGCAGCGACATGAGCGGCAGCGGCGGCCACCACAAAGCCGAGCAGCAGCTTGAAATTCCGGGTCATGCCGCACCTCCGCAGTCGAGCTTCGTTATCGTCGGGACCGGGATCTTGCCGAAATCCGCCTGCGCTTCGAGGGTCGGGTTGTAGACCCGCAGCGTCACGTCGTAGTTACCGGCATTGCGGGTCGAGGCCCAGGCACTTTCGCCCGCGCGCTTCGGCGCGAGCAATGCGGTCCATTGCCCGCTGGCATCGGGCGTCACTTCGGTCGCATCGAACGAGAGCGCATCGTCGTCGTTCATCGGCAGGTAGTTGTCAGCCGCATAGACCGTCACCGACCACCAGCGCCCTGGCATCGCGCTGCCGCTCACCCGGTAGCGGCAGTCGGCGCGCAAGGCTGCGCCGCTGCTGTCGGTGTGGGTCGTCAGATAGATCGCCTGTGACTTGTTGAGCGCGAGCAGCCCGCGCACAGCGATCTGCGCGCGGGTCCAGGGATCGGCCCCGCTCGAGCCGGCGAGCGTGCTGCCGGTCCAGCCCTTGTTCTCAAAGCCCCGCGCCCCGGCCTTGGCCGTGATCCACCAGGCTGAGCCCAGCCCGACCACCAAGCCGAGTGCAATAGTCGCGGACCAAGCCCAGCGCGACGGTTTTGCGTTATCCGACATCGAGATACTCCTTCAGTCCAAACGGAGTGTAAGGCCCAATGATCAGTTGTTCGAATACGCCCATGCCTTCGCCGTGGCGGTCGCTGGTGACCTTGCACGGCAACTGGACGTGGTAGTTGTCCATCGTGCCGGGATTGACCTGCTTCAGCCCGAAGTCTTCGCGCTCGACTGCCAAAGGCCCGTGCCATAGCCCGTGGCCCCAAGTGGGCGAGGTGTAACCAAGTCCACGCATCTGAAACCGGCCGAGCGGCTGGAAAGTCAGCACCTCGGGTCCTTCGGGGCCATCGATCGTCAAGGTGCCGCCGTCGGGCCAGCGCGAGCCGGCGGCGAGCGGCGACGACATTTCGCCGTCTCCGTCGATTTGCGCCGCAGCATCAGCACCATCGGCCGCGATCACCGCGCGGGTGTTCCACTTGTTGCCCTTGGCGTCGGCGTTGACGTGGAAGAACACGCTGCGATCCGCGAAGTTGAGCGGGGTCCACTGCCAGAAGAACCCCGGCACCACCCCGGTGCCGTGCGGCTGCTGGTCGCTGGTTCCGACCGGACGCACGCCCCAGCTGCGATCGCGGGTGCCCATGGTGCCCGGCACGCAATCCTGCCGCACGCCGTCGATTTCGATCCAGCCGGTATAATGCCCGTTCTGGGTGAGCCGGGTGTAATCCATAAAGGTGCGCGGGCCGATGCGGTGGATGAAGCGCGGCTCCTCGATCGGGAAGGCGCGCCCGGTGAAGGTCAGCTCGGCTTTGAGCCCTTCTCCGTCGACGCTGACCCGCAGGATCTTGAGCGGTTCCAAAATCTCGATGCGGATCGGTCCGACTTGCAAATCCATCCGCTCCATCGCCAATTCGCGGGAGGCATGGAGGTTGTGCTGCACCCCGTCGCGGATCGCCGAAAAATGCGCATCGGCGACATTGAGATGCGGATAGATCCCGAACGCCACGGCAAAGAACCCCGAGCCATCGGGGGCATAGCCGTTGAAGAAATAGCGGTCGTAGAAATTGCGGTCGGTCCCGGCGTACGCGACCGGCTCGGGCGTCTGGTGCAGCGGATAATCATCACCTTTGGTCAGCATTGCTCAATCCTCGCTCATTTCGTCATTGCGAGCCCCGAAGGGGTCCGGCAATCCAGAGCCGCTTGGTGCCGCACTGGATTGCGTCGCGACGCTCGCAATGACGAGGTTGTGTGTTGGTCAGGCAGTCAATTTTCCAAGACTGCCGTGCGCCAGCGCCAGCGCGCAGCCACCGCGCGCCATCGACAGGAAGTTGGCATCGCCGCGCTCGGTGCGCTCGACATAAGCGGCACTGAACACTGCCGTCGAAACCCCGTGCAGCGCGCCGAGCACGTAATTGTCCCAGATTTCGTCCCGGCCAAGCGGCACCCCGCGCGCGCGCATTTCAGCGCAGTAAAGATCGAGCAATTGGTCCTCGTGTTCCTCACGCAGGGCGTTGCCGATCCCGGTGCCCATGAAATAGCCGATATCGGTGAGCGCATTGCCGACCGCGACGGTCTGCCAGTCGAGCACCGCAATTGGTTCTGCCCCGCCCTTGATATCGAACAGCATGTTGTCGAGCCGGAAATCGCCATGGAGCAGGCACTTGGGCGTCCCGTCGCGCCCGAACCAGTGGTCGGCCGCATCGTTGAGCTGCTCGCACACCGCCATATAGTCGGGCTCGAGCAGATCGGCGTAGCGCTCGCGGAAAATCACCTGTGCGTTCTTGTAGAGCGCCTTGATCTGATCGACCTGACCTTCGCGCGGGTGCAGCCATGGTACACCGATGATCGCCTGGTTCTCCCAGCTCGGCGCATGCAGCGCGGCGGCCTGGCGCATGGCGGCTTCGGCATCAGCGTGGGTGCAGCTGACCAGCTGATTTCCGCCGCGCGCCGGGCCAAGGTCTTCGAACAGCAAAATAAAGTCGACCTCGTCCGGCGCAATCTCGGCGGTGAGCACCCGGGGCACCCGAACATCGACCTGCGGCGCGAGTTCGCGGTAAAACCCGACTTCCTTGGCATAGAGCCCGAAGGCAGCAGCAGTCCCGCGGCTCATTGGGTCTGCGGCGGGAAACTTCCCGACGACCGTCGCGGGGGCCGCGTTTTCGCGATCATAGGTGAGATGGAACCGCGCCGAATCGCCAACCTGCCCCGTGCCGATCGCTTCCCAACGGACTGCGGTGACCTGGCCTGCGTCGAGTACGCCAGCTACGCGCAGGCGCTCGCTCAGCCAATCGGGTTCGACTTCGCCCGGATGTGTCGGAAACTCAGCCATGCTCTCTCCCTGCCGGCCCGTTTATGTGGTCGGTTAACCTGCGCCAAGCTGCCCTGCAAAAGCTGCTTGCGCGTATGGGTCCGACTCTTACACTCAAGCTTGGGGGGAAACGGCAATGGCGGCAAGCGAAGATCAGTCACTGCCCACCAGTTGGCCAGCCGAACTGCCCTTGACTGCGGCCTTACTGCGGCAAATCGTCGAGCGTTATGCGCCGGTGATCCGGTTTCATCCTGACGAGCCGTATTTTCCTTCGAGCGTCGAGTGGTATCTGGCGCGCAGTTTGCTTATCGATGGAGCGACCGGCGCGGTGGTCGCCCGTCATCCCGCCGCCACCGACCTGCCCAGAGGCCCGGCCGCGCCCGATCAATTGCAGCGTTATTGGCTGACGCTCGATCCTGCGCTGGCCGGTCCCGCGCTTGAGCCCGAACTGGCCCCGCCGGACGATCCCCGGCGCGGCGATTTGGCCGAAGCGCCCGCCTATGTCCGCGCGCTGCACGATCCCGCGAAGGGTCACACCGACCTGCAGTTCTGGATGTTCTATCCCTTCGACGGTCCGGGCCTAGCGCGGTTGCGGCCACGCTTTCTGGGTGCACTGCGCACCGACCAGACGCTCAGCCTGTGGCCCGCCGGGATGCACGAGGCCGATTGGGAGCTGGCGGTGATCCGTATCGATCATGCCACCTTGCAGCCGGTCGCGGCCTTTCTGTCGCAGCACCAGAACGGCGATCAGCACGTGGGCAAAGAGGCGGTCGACGCGCTCGAGCGCGAACCCGACGGACGGATCCGGTTGCACGCCTCGCTGTTCGGTCATGCCAGTTATGCGCATCCGCAAGACCGCAAGCTGGTCTATTTCAAGCGATCACTGGGGTTGGTCGGGATTGAACTCGCGCTGATCGACCGGGTTGAACCGGGTGCAGCGTGGGACCTCAGCCAAAACCACCAGGTGATCTCGACCTCGTGGCATGATCCGCAATTCCCGCCAGCTCCCTGGCTCGACTATGCTTGGCGCTGGGGCGCTTACGATCCGAACGGCGGGCGCTTCCGCCGCAAGTTGGTCGATGCCATGGGCGGGCTGCTGGAAGGCCACCTGTCGCCGCCGGTACTGGTGCTGCATATTTTGACGCTGGGCCTGACCGCCGTGCTGCTGGCGCTCGCCCCGCGGCTGCTGGGCGGGCCGCTCGGGGCCAAGTTGCTCGGGCACACGGCGGACAATTCGGGTCCGTTCGGTCCATCCTGTCACGACGACAAATGGAGCGGAGCTTATGGCTTTGCCGGTCCCCCGCCCGCCACCGAATGGCTCGGCAGCGGGACGACGCTGGCGCAGCGCATCGGCGGGGCGCTCAACACGGTGTGCCGCCCGCCGGTACGGGTGCTGGGAGCGCTGCTCCGCTTCGTTTGCGCACCGCTGCTGCCGAAGAACTAAGACAGGAAGTAGGTCTTCACCCAAACCGGGCGAACGCCCCCGCCCCGGCATAGCGCGCCGCATCGCCCAGCTCTTCCTCGATCCGGATCAGCTGGTTATACTTCGCCAGCCGGTCCGAGCGGGCGAGGCTGCCGGTCTTGATCTGGCCGCAGTTGGTGGCGACCGCGAGGTCGGCGATGGTCGCATCTTCGGTCTCACCCGAGCGGTGGCTCATCACCGCAGTATAGCCCGCGCGCTGCGCGATGCTGACCGCGTCGAGCGTTTCGGTGAGCGAGCCGATCTGGTTGACCTTGACCAGCAGCGAATTGGCCAGCCCCATCTCGATCCCCATGGTCAGCCGCTTGGGATTGGTCACGAACAAGTCGTCACCGACCAGCTGGACCTTATCCCCGATCAGATCGGTGATCGCCTTCCAGCCGACAAAGTCGTCCTCGGCCATGCCGTCCTCGATCGAGGCAATCGGGTAATCGGCGCACAGCTTGACGTAATAGTCGGCCATCGCCTCGGGCGACAGGCTCAGGCCCTCGCCGCTGATTTCGTATTTGCCATTTTTGAAGAATTCGGTCGCTGCCGGATCAAGCGCCAGCACTATGTCGCTGCCCGCCTTGAACCCGGCTTGGCCAATCGATTCCATGACGAAATCGAGCGCGGCGCGCGTGCTCGCCAGATCGGGCGCAAAGCCGCCCTCGTCGCCCACTGCGGTGGCGAGGCCCTTCTGGTGCAGCGCTTTCTTGAGCGTGTGGAAAATCTCCGAACCCCACCGTACCGCCTCGGCCAAGGTCGGTGCGCCGACCGGCACGATCATGAATTCCTGAAAATCGATCGGGTTGTCGGCATGCTCGCCGCCGTTGATGATGTTCATCATCGGGACCGGCAGCAGGTGCGCCGAAACCCCGCCGATGTACGAATAGAGCGGTAGCCCGCGCGCGTTCGCGGCCGCCTTGGCCACGGCGAGGCTGGTGCCGAGGATCGCGTTGGCACCCAGCCGTGCCTTGTTCTCGGTCCCGTCCAGTTCGATCATCACGTGGTCGATATCGCGCTGGTCTTCGGCATCGAGGCCGAGAATTGCGTCGCTGATCTCGTTGTTGACCGCATCGACCGCCTTGAGCACGCCCTTGCCCAGATAGCGCGACTTGTCGCCATCGCGCAGCTCGACCGCTTCGTGCGCCCCGGTTGAGGCACCCGACGGCACGGCGGCGCGGCCGAAGCTGCCATCGTCGAGCAGCACGTCGACTTCCACCGTCGGGTTGCCCCGGCTGTCAAGGATTTCGCGGGCGTGGATATCGATGATCGTGGTCATGCTGGTCCTCGGATGATGCTGCGCGCCGCCTTAGCAGCGCGCCGCGTGGCTGCAAGTTGGTTTGCTAAAGCGCGCTGGCGGGGAACCACTTGAACGCTGCGGGATTGATGTCCACATACTGTAAGGTGCCCCACGTTCGCGGGCTATCTGATTTTGGAAGGGTACTGACATGGCCGATACTCCAGCAGCGAAGAAGCCTGCCGCCAAGAAGGCCGCGCCGGCCAGAAAGCCTGCCGCTGCGGCCAAGCCCGCCGCTGCCGAAGCCAAGGCCAAGTTTTCCAAGGCGATCGAGGAAGCCCGGGCTGGTGCCGCCGTGCTCGGCAAGGAAGCGCAAGCCAAAGCCGGTGCTTACCGCGACCAGGTCACTGCCAAGGGCACCGACTGGGCCCAGGAAGCCAAGACTATGGCCGAACAGGCCAGGGACAAAGCGGGCGAACTCGCCAAGGACGGCAAGGCCCGGACCAGCGACGCGATTGCCAATCTGGGCAAGATCGTGTCCGAAAACGCCGGGACGATCGATGACAAGCTCGGCGCGAAGTACGGCGATTATGCCCGTACTGCCGCCCGCACCATGCAGGAAACTGCCGCCAAGATCGATTCCAAGGATATTGGCGAACTGGGCGACGACGCCAAGGAATTCGTCCGCAAAAGTCCGGGCCTCGCCGTCGGAATGGCCGCGGTCGCCGGGTTCTTCCTGGCGCGGCTGTTCCGCGGCAAATCGTCGGAAGAATGACCCTGCGCGATTGACACCCGATTGACAGGGGGCACCGCCCCGCGTCATGTCGGCTGACCATGGACGATGCCTCCCCACCCCTGATCAAGCCCTCGACCAGCGGCGCTGCAGAGCGATCGCTGGTCGAGGATATCAAGGATCTCGCCAGCGACGGCCGGACATTTCTGGAGGCGGAACTGGCTTACCAGAAGTCGCGCGCGGCGGTGGCCGGTGCGGGGGCGAAGGGCATCGCCGGCTGGGCCTCACTGGCCCTGGCGCTGGTGTTCTTTGCGCTGATGGCACTGGTCCTCGGGGTGTTGCTGGGGATTGCTGAATTCATCGGGATCTGGGCCGCGACCGGGGTCACGGTGCTGCTGGTGCTGTCCGCTGCTGGACTGGCCGGGCTCGCCGCCAACCGCCGGTGGCAGCGGATGAACGCAGCGCTTTTCGATGAACCCAAAGCGGATGCCCCGCCATGACCAAAGCCGAACGCCGCCTGATCGAGGATCGCCACAACCGCAAGGCGGCCAAGCAACTGGTCGAAACCGGGGTCGCGCAAGTCAAGGCCGATCTATCCGCGCGGGGCATCGGCGGGCGGATCAAGGACAGCGTGGTCAAGGAAGCGGACGATGCTGTGGCAACCGGGATCGCGGTTGTGGGGGAAAACAAAGCAGTGGTGGCGGGAACCTTCTCGCTGCTGCTGGTTTGGTGGTTACGAGGTCCGCTTGGCAGGTTGCTGAGCCGCGTCTTCGGTTCGAAGTCAGAAGCCGTTCAGGACGCAGACGTTAGCGCGTGGTCCGACCAGGAGTAACCAGCTTGAGCAAATCCGATCTGCGCCGTGAACGCGTCGCCACCCGTATTTCCGCCTCGCAAGCGCGCCTCAAGCGCGATAGCGGTGCCGTGCCCGCCGCGGTGCGGCGTGACCCGATGCCCGATGCCTATCCGCCCGAAAATTATCGCGGTCTCGCCCGCGAGTACCCCCTGCTGACCGTGGCCGCGGGACTTGGCGTGGGGATGCTGGTCGCCGCGTTGCTGCCGCGCAAGTTCGCCTCCAAAGCCGCCCAGCGCGCTCTGGGCGCTGCGACGGTCGCGGCCGAGCTGGGCCTCGCTTACAGCAAGCATGCCCGCGATGCAGCCGGCGAAGCGGCGCATGACGGGCTGGAGAAGATCACCGAGACGACCGCCCCCTTGCGCCAGCGCGCCACCAGCGCGGGCAAGAGCGCGCGCAGCCAGGGGCTGCGGCTTGCCGGCGAAGCGATCAAGTTGGCGACGCGCCTGCGCCGCTAGGGAAATCGCCGAACTTGCGCCAGCGGCGCAGGCTGACTATGGGCGCGCTTTCACCCCTCCCCGGGATTTTGCGCGCATGTCAGATCAGAAACTGCACCTTGTTTTCGGCGGCCGGGTCATCGATCCGCAGACGGTCGAGTTCGAAGACCTCGACGCGATCGATTTCGTCGGCGTGTTCCCCGACTATGCCAGCGCCGAAGAAGCCTGGCGCAGCGCCGCTCGCCGCACGATCGACGATGCCGAAATGAAATACGTGGTGGTGCATCTGCACCGTCTGCTTCAGCCGGACATGCTGAAGCGGTAACGTGGAGCGCTCTGCACCACTTAACCGTCATCCCGGCGTTGGCCGGGATGACGGTTTTCAAACGAATTCGATCTTCTTCACCGAGTAAAACTTGTCGCCGGCCGGCACGGTTACTTCGACCTCTTCCCCGGCCTTGCGCCCGATCAACGCCTTGCCGAGCGGCGAATTGTAGCTGATCCGGCCGATTTTGGCGTCGGCCTCATACGGCCCGACAATCTGATACTTCACCGGCTTGTCATCATCGTCGAGCAAGCTGACGGTCGCGCCAAAGATCACCTTGTCGCTCGACAGCAGGGTCGGATCGACGATCTGCGAGCGGCTGACCTTGTCCTCAAGGTCGGAGATCATCATCTCGACCTGGCCCTGGCGCTCCTTGGCCGCATGATATTCGGCGTTTTCCGACAAGTCGCCGTGCGCGCGCGCCTCCTCGATCGAGTCAACGATCCTCGGCCGTTCCTCGCGCAGCGCTTTCAGCTCGGTGATCAGGCGTTCGTAGCCTTCCGCCAGCATCGGCAGCTTTTCGACACTCGCCATTCCGCTTTCCTCCTGTCCGTTCCCCCGTTCGCAGCGACTAGAACCCAGCCCCCGCGCCTTGACAGCAGCGGGTCAGTCCAGTCGCGATGATGGAAGAACGCGATTGTTCAGTTGCTATAATAATCCTGCAACGAGCGGACTTCAAGCTTTGCGCCTTCCAGCGCGGTAATTGCTTGGGCCGCCGCAACCGATGCTGCCGCGGTGGTGTAGTACGGCACCTTGCCGGTCAGCGCCGATCCGCGAATCGATTGCGAGTCTTTCAAGCTCTGCCAGCCCTCGGTGGTGTTGAAGATCAAGGCGATCTGCCCGTCGATAATCTTGTCGACAATGTGCGGACGGCCTTCGGCGACCTTGTTGACCAGTTCGACCGGCAAGCCAGCCTGAGCCAGGTAGCGCTGGGTTCCGCCAGTGGCGATCACTTTAAAGCCGCGCTCGATCAACTGGCGCACCGCTGGCAGGATCACCGGCTTGTCGCTGTCCTTGACCGAGACGAACGCGGTCCCGCCGGTCGGCAGCCGGGTTCCGGCGCCAAGCTGGCTCTTGGCAAAAGCGATCGGAAAAGTCGCGTCGATCCCCATCACTTCGCCGGTCGACTTCATCTCGGGCGAAAGCACCGGATCGACGCCCGCAAACCGCGCGAACGGAAACACCGCTTCCTTGACCGACATATAATCGAAAGTGCGCTTGAACGGCGGGAAGGTGGACAGCTTCTCGCCCGCCATGACCCGCGCCGCGACCTTGGCGACCGGCTGACCGATCGCCTTGGCGACAAACGGCACCGTGCGGCTGGCGCGCGGGTTGACCTCGATCAGGTAGACATCGCCATCCTTGACCGCGAACTGGATGTTCATCAGCCCTTTGACCCCCAGCGCCAGCGCCAGCAGTTCCGCCTGGCGCTCCATTTCGGCGATGATTTCGGCGGGCAGGTTGTATGGCGGCAGGGTGCAGGCGCTGTCGCCCGAATGGATCCCGGCTTCCTCGATGTGCTGCATTACCCCGGCGACGACGACTTGTGTCCCATCGCACAGCGCATCGACATCGCATTCGATCGCATCGCGCAGGTACTGGTCGATCAGCACCGGGCTGTCGCCCGAGACCGAGACCGCGGTGGTGATGTAATTGTCGAGCTGGGCCTGGCTGTCGACGATTTCCATCGCCCGTCCGCCCAGCACGTAGCTTGGCCGCATCAGCACCGGGTAACCGATCCGGCCCGCGACCGCGACCGCTTCATCGCGGCTGCGGGCGATGCCGTTGAGCGGCTGCTTGAGCCCCAGATCGTTGACCAGCTTGGCAAAGCGTTCGCGGTCTTCGGCAAGGTCGATCGCATCGGGTGATGTCCCGAGGATCGGGATGCCCGCGTCCTCCAGCGCTTGCGCCAGCTTGAGCGGGGTCTGCCCGCCAAACTGCACAATCACCCCGACCAGCTCACCGTTCTGCTGTTCGACCCGCAGAATTTCGAGCACGTCCTCGGCGGTCAGCGGCTCGAAATAGAGCCGGTCCGAAGTATCGTAATCGGTGCTCACCGTTTCCGGGTTGCAGTTGATCATGATCGTCTCGTAGCCCACTTCCTCAAGCGCGTAGCAGGCGTGGCAGCAGCAATAATCGAACTCGATCCCCTGCCCGATGCGGTTCGGCCCGCCGCCCAGGATGACGATCTTGCGGCGGTCGCTCGGCATGGCTTCGTTCTCGGGCTCACCGAACAGCGGGGCCTCGTAAGTCGAATACATGTACGGCGTGATCGCCTCGAATTCGGCGGCGCAGCTGTCGATCCGCTTGAACACCGGATGGACGCCAAGCTTGTTGCGCAGCGCGCGAACTTCGTCCTCGGTGGTCGCGCCGGCCATCGCGCGCAGCGCGTCGTGGAGCAGGCCGGAACGCTTGGCGCTGGTCTCGCCCATCCCGCCTGCCACGCCGATCCCGCGCACTGCCAGGATGGAGAGTCGCTTGTCGGAGAAGCCCATCGCCTTGAGCCGGCGGAGGCCCGCAGCATCGTTGGGTAGCCCATCGCGCATGATCGCGGCTTCCTCATCGATGATCTCTTCGATGTGGCGCAGGAACCACGGGTCGTAGCTCGTGATGCTGTGAATTTCTTCGAGCGTGAAGCCCTCGCGGAACGCCTGCGCGGCGATCAACAGCCGGTCTGGGGTCTGGCGTGACAATGCGGCGGTGATCTCGTCACGCCCCGCACCTTCGAGCTCCAGCACGCGGTTGAACCCGTCAAGCCCGGTCTCCAGCCCGCGCAGCGCCTTCTGCATCGATTCCTTGAAGTTGCGGCCGATCGCCATGACCTCGCCGACCGATTTCATCGCGGTCGAGAGCAGCGGCTCGGCACCCTTGAACTTCTCGAAGGCAAACCGCGGGATCTTGGTCACGACATAGTCGATACTCGGCTCGAAACTCGCCGGGGTCGCCCCGGTGATCTCGTTGGTCAGCTCGTCGAGCGTGTAACCCACCGCCAGCTTGGCCGCGACGCGGGCGATCGGGAAACCGGTCGCTTTGGAGGCCAGAGCGGACGAGCGCGATACGCGCGGGTTCATCTCGATCACGATCAGCCGGCCGTCGGCGGGATTGACCGCAAACTGCACATTCGACCCGCCGGTCTCGACCCCGATTTCGCGCAGCACCGCAATGCTGGCGTTGCGCATGATCTGGTATTCCTTGTCGGTCAGCGTCAGCGCGGGCGCGACGGTGATCGAATCGCCGGTGTGGACCCCCATCGGATCGACGTTCTCGATCGCGCAGATGATGATGCAGTTGTCCTTGCGGTCCCGCACCACCTCCATCTCGAATTCTTTCCATCCGAGCAGGCTTTCCTCGATTAAAACCTCATTGGTTGGAGAGGCATCGATGCCGGTCTTCACAATATACTCGAACTCGGCCTTGTTATAGGCAACCCCGCCGCCGGTCCCGCCCAAAGTGAAACTGGGCCGGATGATCGAGGGCAAGCCGGTGCGTTCGAGCACCGCAAACGCCTCGTCCACATTATGCGCCACGCCGCTGCGCGCCGATTCCAGCCCGATCCTGTCCATCGCCTCGCGGAACCGCTGGCGGTCCTCGGCCTTGTCGATCGCATCGGCATCGGCACCGATCATGGTGACGCCGTATTTCTCCAAAGTGCCGTCGTTGAACAGCGCCAGCGCGGTGTTGAGCGCGGTCTGCCCGCCCATCGTCGGCAGCAGCGCGTCCGGACGCTCTTTCGCGATGATCGCGGCGACCACTTCGGGCGTGATCGGCTCGATATAGGTCGCGTCGGCCATGTCCGGGTCGGTCATGATCGTCGCCGGGTTGGAGTTGACCAGGACCACGCGGTAGCCCTCCTCCTTCAGCGCCTTGATCGCCTGCGTGCCCGAATAGTCGAACTCGCAGGCCTGCCCGATAATGATCGGCCCGGCGCCAATGACGAGGATCGAGGAAATGTCAGTGCGTTTGGGCATTTAGAAGTGCTTTGCTACTAAAAGCCCCTTCCCTCGAGGGAAGGGGTTGGGGATGGGTGTACGACCTTGGTGCAAAAACGACTGACCGGCGTCGCACGCAAGCTGCGAAACGATATGACCGACGCGGAACGGCGGCTGTGGTCGCACCTGCGCGCCAGCCAGCTGGACGGCGCAAGGTTCATCCGGCAGCTGCCGATTGGCGATTTCGTGGTCGACTTCGCCTGTCGCTCCGCGCGGATCGCGGTCGAACTCGACGGCGGCCAGCACGCGGACAGCCCGACCGATGACGCTCGAACGCAGATTATCGAAGCCCACGGCTACCGCGTCATCCGCTTTTGGAACAACGACGTACTGCAAAACACGGACGGAGTCCTGACCGCAATCGTCGAAGAACTGAACCTCGCCCGCAACGCCACTTAAGCCCCTTCCCTTGAGGGGAAGCGAAGCTGGCGCGAAGCGCCAACGGGTTGGGGATGGGTGTACCACGCCCGAGCGGTCGCGCTGCCCCCTCACCGCCGTACCCCCATCCCCAACCCTTCCCCACGGGGAAGGGAGCTGACGAGGATCGAGGAAATGTCAGTGCGTTTGGGCAGTACGCTGGCATTGCTATCAAAGCCCCTTCCCTCAAGGGAAGGGGTTGGGGATGGGTTTACCACGCCCGAAAGGTCGCGCTGCCCCCTCACCGCCGTACCCCCATCCCCAACCCTTCCCAACGGGGAAGGGAGCTGGAGAGGATCGAGGAGATGTCAGTGCGTTTGGGCATTATGGTATAGCTCGAAAAGAAAATATTGCGCCGCATATTGAAGCGAGAGCTGCCACAATCGCGGCCATTCCACCCCAAGTTCCCCACTGCCAAGAATGGATCCGTTGAATAAAAGTTTTTGGCTCCCTGGCCTTGAGCATCCCGATTGCCGCATCAATGCCGCGAGGTGTCAAGCGAACGGCTTTATCTCCGCTAAGATCTGGTCCGGAGATATTGCTCACCACATCGTATGGAGGCCAGCCAAGATCAGTAGAAATCCATCCATGCTCTATCAATCTATCGAAGATCATGGCGTGGTCGCTCTCTGGAATAACTGGGAACCATGTGCGGCAAGCGCTTTCGAATGACCAAGAGTAGGAATCATGCTTCGCACTGCATTCGTACAATTTCAGCAAGATTGCCTCAGCGGCACCCGCAATTGCTAACATCACCCCAACATCCCCACAAACCGCTCGAACAGGTAGAAGCTATCCATTGGCCCGGGGCTCGCCTCGGGGTGATACTGCACTCCAAACGCGCGCTTGCCCTTGACCCTAATCCCGCAGTTCGAGCCGTCGAACAACGACACGTGGGTTTCCTCCACCCCTTCGGGCAGCGCCGCATTATCCACCGCGAAGCCGTGGTTCATGCTGGTAATCTCGACTACCCCATCTTCGAGCCGCTTGACTGGGTGGTTCGCGCCGCGGTGGCCCTGGTGCATCTTGGCGGTCTTGGCCCCGGCGGCGAGGCCGAGCATCTGGTGGCCGAGGCAGATGCCGAAGATCGGCACGTCGCGTTCGAGCAGACCCTGGATCACCGGCACCGCGTAGATCCCCGTCGCCGCCGGATCACCCGGGCCGTTGGAGAGGAACACGCCAGCGGGGTCGAGCGCCAGCACTTGTTCCAACGTGGCCGTGGCTGGCACCACGGTCACTTGCGCCCCGGCCTTGACCAGATTGCGGAAAATAGTGTCCTTCGCGCCGTAATCGATCGCGACAACGTGCGGCCTCGGCGAGTGCGGTGAGCGGCCGTAGCCCTTGCCT
Organism: Sphingomonadaceae bacterium; assembly: GCA_025359425.1. Lineage (GTDB taxonomy): Bacteria > Pseudomonadota > Alphaproteobacteria > Sphingomonadales > Sphingomonadaceae > Novosphingobium. Next base: position 5,367 of record JANYGC010000032.1, on the reverse strand, counting down.
AGCGCCCACACCCCGCCCTGCCACTCCACGTTACCGCTGCGGCTCACCACGCGGGCAAGGTCCATGCCCTCCAGCCCCGGCCAGTCGGCCGCGCGCTTGATCAGCGCGGGCAGGTCGAACTTGCCGTCGGCCGCATGCGCGATCACCGCGTTGGGCGCGCCGAGCAAGCGGATGCGGCGGGTCAGCGCGCGGGTGTCGATGCCCGAGAGGCCAATCTTGCCCTTGGCCGCGAGCCAGTCGCCGAAAGTGCCGGTGGAGCGGAAGTTGCTCGGCACGGTGACGTCTTCGCGCACCACGCAGCCGACCGCGCCATCGACGTGGGCTTCGAGGTCCTCGTCGTTGACCCCGACATTGCCGATATGCGGGAAGGTGAAGGTCACGATCTGCCCGGCGTAGCTGGGATCGGTCATTACTTCCTGATAACCGGTCATCGCGGTGTTGAAGCAGACCTCGCCCACCGCCGCGCCCTCTGCGCCAAATCCGCGGCCCCACGCGACATGGCCAGCGGCGAGCACGAGAACGCCGGTCGCGCCAGCTGGTTGAGGCGCGTGCGAGGGGGCGGCGTCGGCCATTTTGAGGGGCGCTCCGGGTGCGGGTTTTCCAGCGATGTTGCTAAGGGATTGCGGCTAGAGACACACCGGCTGGCCGTCAACCGTTGAAAAGCGGAAATTCGCCGTTAGAGCCGAGCTGTCCCCAACCGAAGGAACTTTGTGCAATGCTCCGCGATACGATCAAGGCCGCCCAGGTCAGCGCGATGAAGGCCGGCGACAAGAGCCGGCTCGGCACCGTGCGGCTGATCCTTGCCAAGCTGAAGGACAAGGACATTGAGCTGCGCACCGCCAAAATGGTGCCCGAGGACGACACGCTGGTGGTCGATGTGCTGCAGAAAATGGCCAAGCAGCGCCGCGAATCGATCACCATGTTCGAACAAGGCGGCCGGCAGGAACTCGCCGATGCGGAAAAGGCCGAACTTGGGGTGATCGAAGAGTTCATGCCGAGCCAGATGAGCGAGGCCGAGACGATGGCCGCGATTGCTGCGATCAAGGCCGAAATCGGTGCGGAGAGCATCAAGGACATGGGCCGACTGATCGCCGAGCTGAAGGCGCGGCATGGCAGCCAGCTCGATATGGGCAAGGCCAGCGGGCTGGTGAAGGCGGCTTTGGGCCAGAGCTCGTAGCGCCAGCTCGTAGCGCCCAACCAAAATCCTTCGTCATTGCGAGCGCAGCGCGGCAATCCAGAGCGTCACGCGTTGAGCTCTGGATTGCTTCGCTGCGCTCGCAATGACGAAGGGTGGTGGAGACTAACCGTTGTCGTGATCAGGGCGCTGTCCTGATCAGGGCGCGGCACAAGAAGGCCCGCCGAATTGCTCGGCGGGCCCCCCTGAACTTGCCAGTCGGACCTATTTGCCCAGACCGGTCGCGTCTTCCCTGGCGCGATGGAACAACGACAGCGCGATCGCGCTGGCCAGCGAGGCAGCGCCAAACAGCGCGACAGCGCTGGCGACCCCGCCAAGTTGTGTGCCGATTGCTGGCAGGTGCGCGAGTGCGGCGGCAACCGCAGGCAACACCAGCACGACGACGCCGACGTTTATGATCCGCTCTCTCGGCATCGAGATGCCCGAGACGAGACCGAGTATAACCAGGATCAACGCAACGTCGAATCCCAGATTTGGCATGAAACCGGCGACAATCGCCAATATAAGCCCGACGATGCGGGCAACTCCGCTAACCTTATTCAGCATCTTCTTCCCTCCTGTTTTCAGGGGCGGAACCGGCTTTATCTTGGTTAAGTGTCTGATTTCCCCCAGGGCCACCCCCGCGACCCAAGGCGGACATTAACCACATTCCCGGATATGGGAAGCAATAAAATTACGTTACGGAATGCTGTTGTTTTGCAACGGTTTTGCTTGTCAGCCAAAGCACGTGGACAAGAGGTCACCTTTCGCGGTGCAAGGTTGAGAAAAAGCTGCGCGGGCGCTAGGGACTGACGGGTGTCCCTGTCCCCCCAATGGCTTGATGAATTGCGCGCGCGGATCACGCTGTCGACCGTCATTGCGCGGACCACGCGGCTGACCAAGGCGGGGCATGAATTCAAGGCCTGCTGCCCATTCCACAACGAGAAGAGCCCCAGCTTCACGGTCAACGACAGCAAGGGCTTTTACCACTGCTTCGGCTGCGGCGCGCACGGCGATGCGATTCGCTGGATGACCGACCAGCGCGGGCTGTCGTTCATGGATGCGGTCAAGGAACTGGCCGCCGAGGCCAGCATGGAGGTCCCTGCCCCCGATCCACGCGCGGCGGCGAAGGCCGAACAACAGGCCGGGCTGCACGATGTGCTGGCTGCGGCGCAGGATTGGTACCGCGGCCAGCTTGAGACGCCCGAGGGCGCGAAGGCGCGAGGTTATCTCGCCTCGCGCGCATTCGATGCGCATACGATGGAGCGGTTCGGCTTTGGCTTTGCGCCGGGGGGACGCCAGGCGATGAAGTCCGCGCTGGCGCAGTTCGACGAGGCGATGCTGATCGAGGCCGGGCTGCGTATCGCGCCAACCGACCATGGCTCCGACAAGCCGCCTTACGACCGCTTCCGCGACCGGTTGACCATGCCGATCCACGATCCGCGCGGGCGGGTGATCGGCTTTGCCGCGCGCATTCTTGACGCCGCGAAGACCGATGCGCCCAAGTACATCAACTCGCCCGACACCCCGCTGTTCGACAAGGGCCGCACGCTGTTCAACCACCACCGCGCCGGGCCGGCGAGCCGTCAGACAGGGCGGATCGTGGTGGTCGAAGGGCAGATGGACGTGATCGCGCTTGCCGCGGCGGGCATCGCGGACGCGGTCGCGCCGATGGGCACGGCCTTGACCGAGCGGCAGCTTGAGATGCTGTGGCGGATGGTCGAAACCCCGATCCTGTGCTTCGATGGCGACAATGCGGGGCAACGCGCGGCGATGCGCGCTGCGGCGCGTGCGCTCCCCATATTGCGCCCGGCGCACAGCCTCAAGATCGTGCGCCTGCCGACCGGCATGGATCCCGACGACCTGATCAAGCGCGACGGGGTGGCCGCGCTCGAGGCGCTGCTGGCACAGCCGATCGGGCTGCTCGACCTGATCTGGGAGCATGAACGCGCCGCTGTTCCGCTCTCTACTCCAGAAGACAAGGCCGGGCTCAAGGCGCGGTTGATGGCGCATGTCGAAACGATCGCCGATCGCGACATTCAGGCAATGTACCGCCGCGACCTGTCCGACCGGTTCTCCGCCTTCGCCTTCCCGCAGCGTGAGCAACGCGCCTGGACGCCCGGGAAACGCGGCGTCCCTGCACCGCAGCGCAGCGATCCGGCGCAGATCGCCCGGCTGCGCCGCCGTGCCTCGTCGCGCGATGCCTTGTCCGCCGCAGTGCTGGCCGGATTGATGCGCCATCCCGGCGAATTGGTCCGCCACGGCGACCTTCTTGCCCATGCCGAATTGCCCGATCCGCGCTTTGCGGTGCTGGTCGATGCGCTCGACGATGGCGAAACTCTTGAAACTGAACACCTTGGCACCATATTGGCAGCCCGGGGTCTGGCTGCTCCGGGTCCAGAGGAATATGCGGCGCTGCGATTTACCTTCCTGACGGAGGGGGCGCCGGACGAACAAGCCCGCTCCGAACTGGCTTCGGCGGTGGGTCTGCTGGTCGAACGGCCCGCGCTCGAAGCAGCGCTGGCGCAGGCGACCGCGCGGTTCGAACGTGACCTTTCCGACGGTGCCTATGCCGAGCAGCAGCGATTGCTGAAGAGAAAACTGGAATTCGACTCGCGTTTGCGCCAAATGGCCAGCGCGCGTGCGGGGGCTTCGGGGGAAGCGCCTGCCAAACCAATGGCGGAATGATGGACGAAGACGACAACACCGGCGGCAATGAAGGCAGTGATGCTCCGCTGATCGATCTCAACGAAGCCTCGATCAAGAAGTTGATTGCGCGCGCCAAACGGCGCGGCGTGATCACGATGGACGAGCTCAACGAGGCGCTGCCGCAGGATCAGATGAGCACCGACCAGATCGAGGACATCATGTCCGCGATCAGCGAGATGGGTGTGAACATCGTCGAATCCGACGAAGACGCGATCGATCCCGAAGAGAAGGAAGTCGACGAGATCGACGAGCCGGATCAGGGGGCCGAGCGTCCCGACCTGATCAAGAAGAAGGAAATCATCGAGCGCACCGACGATCCGGTGCGGATGTATCTGCGCGAAATGGGCGCGGTCGAGCTGCTCAGCCGCGAGGGCGAGATTGCCATCGCCAAGCGGATCGAAGCCGGGCGCGACACGATGATCCTGGGGCTGTGCGAAAGCCCGATCACCTTCCACGCCATCATCCAGTGGTCCAACGCGCTTAACGCGGGCGAGATGCAGCTGCGCGAGATCCTCGATCTCGACGCGATGCTGTCGAAGGAACCACCACCCGAAACCCTGACCGAAGGCGCTGAAGAAGAAGCCGACGGCGAAATTACCGAAGCGACCGCCGGCCCGTCCTACAAGGAAGAGGAAGAGGTCGAGGAAGAGCCCGCCGCTGAGGAAGAAGACGAGGACGGCGAGCCCCGGACCCGCCGCCCGGTCGAAGAAGAGGAAGAGGACAACACCCTCAGCCTCGCGCAGATGGAAGCCCAGCTCAAGCCTGAAGCGCTGGAGAAATTTGCCCACATCACCGCGCTGTTCAAGAAGTTCGAGAAGATCCAGAACGACCGCCTCAATGTCATGGGCGGCGGCGGAGCGTTCACGAACACCAAGGAAAAGAATTATCAGGCGCTGCGCGAGGAGCTCACCGCGCAGGTCGAGAGCGTGCAGTTCCATGCGACCAAGATCGAATACCTGGTCGACAACCTCTATGCCTTCAATCGCCGCCTGACCGCGCTGGGCGGCCAGATGCTGCGCCTGGCCGAGCGCCACAAGGTCAACCGCAAGGACTTCCTCGACAGCTACGTCGGGCACGAGCTCGATGACGGCTGGCTCGCCTCGCAATCCGGCAAGGACAAGAAGTGGGCCGCCTTCGCCGAGAACGAGATCGACGCGGTCGAGCGGATTCGCGCCGAAGTGTCGGACATCGCGTCGGCCACCGGCATGGCGCTCACCGAATTCCGCCGGATCGTCAACATGGTCCAGAAGGGCGAGCGCGAAGCGCGCATCGCCAAGAAGGAAATGGTCGAGGCGAACCTGCGGCTGGTGATCTCGATCGCGAAAAAGTACACCAACCGCGGGCTGCAATTCCTTGATCTTATTCAGGAAGGCAACATCGGGCTGATGAAGGCGGTCGACAAGTTCGAATACCGCCGCGGCTACAAGTTCAGCACTTACGCCACCTGGTGGATCCGTCAGGCGATCACTCGTTCGATTGCCGAT
>JANYGC010000029.1 GCA_025359425.1 Sphingomonadaceae bacterium | reverse complement strand
CAAAGCTGGGGGCGGGGCTGTCTGCCCCGCTGGGCGTGGCGGCGCGGCGGGTATCGGGCAGCGCAAAGCTGAGCGGGCTGGAGCCGGCGGCGGGTACCTGGGGCACCACCGGCAGGTTACGGCCGGCCTCGCCCAGGTCCGGGATCAGACCGAACGACAAGGTGCGCTTCGCGAGCGATTCGCGCAGGCTGTCCCAGCTTCCGTCGGTATCCTTCACCGCCTTGGCCGGCGCAGACAGCGCGATCCACAAGGTGCGATCCTGCGCCGCCGCGAAATCGAAACCTTTGGAGAAATCGACCGCCGCCGTCGAATACAGCGCCAGTCCGTCCGGCTCGGGCTGGCCGTACGAGGCGTAGAGCAGGCTGTGGTAATCGCGGGTCGCCTGATCGAGCTGCGCGGGGGCCACCGCCTGTTTCATGTAGTACTGCGGCTCAACCTGGAGGACGTCCAGCGTGCGGTCGGTGCGGAACGCGATCTTGCTCGCTGCCAGCTCGGTTCCGGCCGGAATATTGACTTGGCCGGGGGGGCCGTTCTCGTTGCTGAAGGCCACCAGCCCCCTGGCTTCGCGGGCCGGCTGCAAGCCGATCCCAAGCAGCTCGAGGAACTTCATCCGGTTGCGGTCGGGAATCTGGTTGGTGCGATAGATCATGCTTTCGCCCAGATGAGCGAATAGCTGAATCAGGGTAATGCCGGGATCGCTGGCGTTGAAATTGGTCCATTCGGGCGTGTGCACGGGAATGCGCGCGATCAGTTCGCTGACCAAATCCTGGTAGCGGCGATGATCGAGCGGAGGTGCGGGCAATGGCATGGCGGCCTCCTTCAGCCCGGTCCGCCGGCCAACGGAATGCCCACCGCGACGCGGTTGCGTTCTCCGCTGGCGACCAGCCGGAAGGTGATGGTTGCCACTGCCGCGGTGGCGTCGGTCTCGCTCGGCGTGACGCTGACGTCCTCGAGCGCGATGCGCGGTTCCCACTTGCGCAGCGTCTGGTCGACTGCCTGGGCAATGCGCGCATGGGTATCGGCGGCGTTGGGCGCGAACAGCCAGCGTTGCAGCCCTGCGCCGAAGGTGGGCAAGGCGATGCGCTCGTGCTTGTCGGTGCGCAGCAAGACTTCGATGGACTCGCGGATGTTGGTCTCGCCTTGCGACCAGGCAATCCGGCCGGCGCTATCGAGCCGGAACGGAAAGGCGATGCTTTGACCGAGCAGGCTGGTCATGGCGCGCCCCCGATTTTCTTGCCCTTGAGCCCCGCCACCGGGAAGCAGATGATGAACCACGGCAACCAGCGGAAGATGAAATCGAGCAGGGTGACGATGATCATGAGCAAGATCAGCGCACACAGCGTGATGATCGGGATCGAGATCGAACAGATCATCCCGATGTCGAGGCCGGCCGGTGATTTGCAGCCGCCGCCATCGCCAAGCTCGATTTCCTTGTGCAATGGCCACGGCAGGACTTGCCGAACCAGGTCGATGAACCCCAGACCTTTGGCGCGCTGGACTTGTCCGCACAGCATGTTGGACAGTACGAAGCCGGTCCCGCGCGCGTGCTTGCGCAGCCCGGCCGGGCTTGTATCGGCGGGCAGAGTGATGCGGATCGGGCGGGCCGGCGCGTCGGGATCGAAAAAGCTCGCCAGCTCGAACTGCTCGCTCGGCGCGCTGAGGGTTGGGGGATCGAGCGGACCGCAATCCTCGTTGAGATGGATGAAGCGGATCACGAACCGCCCGCTGTCGCTGGCCGTCTGGCGCATGGTCTGCGCCAGCTTCATCGCGAACGGCAGCGCGCGCGCCTGCGCCTCGTTATTGGTCGGCAAAGCCCGTCCGACCAGCGCGACCAGTTTGTCGACCTGTCCGAACAGCACAGCCATTGCGGGGCCTGGAATTTCGGGTTTGGCCGCAGTGGTGAGGGCGTCAATCAAGTCCTGGTCGCCCGCGCCGGTATCGCTCAGAACGGCCAGTTCCTTAAAGGCCCCACCGGCGCTCACGCCGCCGCCCAGCCCATTGCTGGCGATTCCGGCGAGCAGGAAGTGAAAATCTGGCCACAGCGCGCGCTGGCCGGCAGTGTCGGTGTAAGCGGTCTCGACCGCTTCCAGCTTGTCTACCACCGCCGGGTCCGAAAGCGCCTTGAGCGCCGCCGCCATGCTGACCAGCGATGCTGGCTCGCCGACGCCAAGCGGGGCGAACCCGTTGGCCAGGGCGGCGGTCTGCGGCGCTGACTGCTGCCGCGCAAACCAATCGTAAAGCTCGCGCGGTTTGCCGCTCAGCGCTGCTGCCGAGCCGCCGTGCAGCGCGTCCGCCACCGCTGGCAGGTGCCGCTTCAAAAAGGCGTAGAGGTCCACCAGCAGCAGCCAGCTATGCGTCTGGCAGGCCAGGTTTGCCTCGCGCACGCGCTTTTGGCGGAGTGCGCCTGCATCGCTGCCGTCCGAACCCTCGTCATCAGCTATATCGCCAGCTGCCTTGACCGCCGACTGGATCATCGCTTTCCAGCCTTCGGAGAAGTCGAGCTTGAATTCAGCGAGCCGCGCTCGCTTGCTGTCAGGGCGCGGCGGCGGCGGTGCAGGGCTGAGCGCGGCGATCTGGCCTTCGATCAGCCGCGGGGTGACTTTGCTGACATCGGCGGCGAGGTATTCCTCACGCCGGCCGACCGGGATCACCGCGCCCCACAAGGTGCGGCGCAGTTCGGCGCCGTCGCGGTGGCGCAGCGGGAACAGCCGCAACCGGTCTTCGCCAGGGGCCAGTTGTTCGGGGTCGTCGCTCGCCAGCCGCTGCCACATGCCGCCGTGGCTCTGCTTGACATAGGCATGCTCGACCAGCGCACCATCGTGATTGGGCAACAGTCGGCGCAAAACGTAGCCGATCTGTTCGTGCGGACCAGCGGGCTTGCGGTCAGGGAACCCGGGCTGGCGGCAAGCGAGCGTGGCGCAGACCACGTAATGGCGCATGTGCACCGGCTGGTAGAGCTTGAGCAGCTTGGCCGGCTCAGTCTGCACCGGCAGGTTTGCCGGGGCCTTGCCGCGCTTGGCCATCAGGGTCAGGCGCCGCGCGGTGCGGATCGGCGCGGGCAGCGGGACGCGTTCGGTCAGGTCGGCCGGATCGGCCTCACCTTGCACCGAACGCCAGGTCTCAAAGCGCGCCACATGCCCGCTCAGCGCTCCGGGGTCGGTGGCCAGCAAACCGCTCAGTTCGTCCATGAAATCGTCGTGGGCAAACCGCAGGATCGCGGGAGCGCCGCCGAGCCCTTGGGTGTTCGACCACAGCGGTCGGGGCCCCGCCCAGGTCACCGGATGGCCCAGCGCGGTCACCAGATATTCCCCGCGCCGGGGGTATAGCTGGCCGCGATGATCGAGTTGCAGATCACCGTATCGGCGCGCACCACGCCCGAGAAATTGGACATGCCGGCATCGACGCTGATCATGCTCGAGGAAATCGAAATCTGCGGGGCATTGATGCTTAATCTTGAGGCGGCATCGATGCTGATGCCGCTGGCTTCGAGCTTGACCGAATTGCCGTTCGAATCCTTGATTTCGATCTGCCCCGGCCCGTCTTTGAGCGTGACCGTCTGCCCGCCCGGGGTTTCGAGCTTGAGGGTTTCCTGTCCCTGGCTGTCGTCGAGCGTGATGACCACGCCGTTGCGCGAGGTGATCGACTTGATGTTGTTGGCCTTGCTGGCGCTCTGCGATGGCTTGTCGACCCCGTTCCACAGCCCGCCCAGCACGTAAGGTCGGCGCGGATCGCCCTGCTCGAACGCGATCAGGACCTCGTCGCCCTCATCGGGCATGAACCAGCTGCCGCGGTTGTTGCCGGCAAACAGCGTCGCGACCCGGGCCCAGATCTCGCAAGCGGCGTTGTCCGGGTCGGGGACTGCGGCCAGCGCGACCTTGATGCGGCCCTGGCCATCGGGATCTTCGAGCGATTTGACCGTTGCCGGCATCACCCCGGCAAACAGCCCGCCAAACCCGGTGGGCAAGCGCGCCGCGGTTTCGGCTTCGTGACGATCGCCGGTCAGAATGCTGTCGGTATACATCAGGCGCGCCCCAGCCCGGGCCGGTCACAAGTGAACTGCGTGCGCGCACCCTCGGCGGCATCGAACAGGTGCGTCCGCGCGCGGATCCGGTAATCGCCATCGAACAGCGGACCGAGCCCGGTCAGCGACAGTTTTGCGCCCACCCGCAGCAGCGGATCGGTTTCGCTTTCTCCCTCGCCAACCACAAAATTGCGCGCGAGGTGGCGATATCCGGCCTCGGCCAGGGTGCGCGCCTCGGCATCGTTGGCGGGGACCAGATGCGCGACCTGGTCTTTGCGTGCGCCGAACGCCTGCTCGAGCACGTCTGCGCCGGGCAGGTCGTTGCCCAGCTCACTCCCCAGCGCGGCCTTGCCGGCCTCATGCTTGGCAGCCTGTTTTTGCGCGACATCCCACCCGCTGGCGATGAGCGCAGTGCGCTGCCCGGCCAGGTCGGCGCTGACATCGAAGTTGCGCAGCGTCCCCGCCCAGGCGAGCGATACGGCAGGCACCGAACGCGCCGACTTCACGATCAGTTTGGAGCCTTCGATCCACACCATCGCGTCCTCGCGCCGGGCCAGATCGAGCAGGAACGCAAGATCGCTTTGCGCAACCTGCGCGAGCGACTTCCAGCTTGGCCCATTGACCGACACGTCGGCTTCAAGCCGGTGGTCGCCGGCAATGGTTTGCGCCACATCGGCCAGGCTTTTGCTGGCAAAACTGCGGGTGCGGCGGGTCATCCGCAGGTCTTGCAGCCGGTCTTCGGCAAAGACCGACAGCTCGGGCGGACTGCCCGCCGGGTAATGCGCATTGATCGCGGTGATCTTGCCTTCGAACAGCACTTCGCCGGCCTGCTTGATCGCAAT
>JANYGC010000024.1 GCA_025359425.1 Sphingomonadaceae bacterium | reverse complement strand
GGTCATTGCGCAGGCGCTGTGCGCCGCCGAGCTGACGGTCGATCCGGCGCGCCCGGCGCATTCGCTCCACGCCTATTTCCTGCGCGGCGGGAGCGAAGAGCATGAGACCGAGTTCAAGGTCGAGCGCGATTTCGATGGCGGCAGCTTTTCCAATCGCCGGGTGGTCGCCAGCCAGCAAGGCCGTCCGATTTTCAGTCTGACCGCCTCGTTCCAAAAACACGAGGAAGGCCTGCATCACGTCGATGCCGAAATGCCCGATGTGCCCGGGCCCGACGAGCTTGAACCCGAAGCCGAAGTCCGCCGCCGGTATGCCGACCAAGCCCGCCCCGAGGCCCGCCACCACTTTTACGCCCCGCGCCCGGTCGAGATGCGCGCGGTCGAAGGGCGTCACTGGATGAACCCGGTCGCCGCGCCGCCGCGCTCGCATTCCTGGTTCAGGGCGGTCGCCCCGCTCCCCGACGATCCCCGCATCCACCGCGGCGTGCTCGCCTTCGCCAGCGACATGACCCTGCTCGGCACTTGCGCCCTGCCCCACGGCCTCAGCTGGGCGCGCGGCGAAGTGATCAGCGCGAGCCTCGACCACGCGATCTGGTTCCACGAGCCGTTCCGCGCCGACGAATGGCTGCTCTACGCCACCGACAGCCCGTGGAGCGGGAATGGCCGGGGGTTCAATCGAGGCCGGGTGTTCACGCGCGACGGCCGCCTGGTCGCGAGCGTGGCGCAGGAGGGGATGATCCGGAAGGTTGTGCCCAAAGTCCAAGTGCAGGGATAAGGAACGCTAATGACCGACACCACCGAAGTCTTGATAGCAGGCGAATGCACCGACCAGTTTGCCAAAGTCCGCGATGCGTTCGCGGCCAACTTTGCCCACAACGATGAATTGGGCGCGTCGTTCAGCGTCACACTTGGCGGCGAGGTGGTGGTCGATCTGCACGGCGGCTGGGCCGATCCCGCGCGAACCCGGGCATGGCGCGCCGATACCGTGGTCAATGTCTGGTCGACGACCAAGGGCATTCACGCGACCTGCTACGCGATGGCGGCGGATCGCGGACTGTTTTCGTACGACCAGCCTGTCGCCGATTTCTGGCCCGAATTTGCGGCCGAAGGCAAGGCGGCGGTGACGATCGGCCAGCTGCTCTCGCACCAGGCGGGCCTGTGCGGTTTCACCACTCCGGCGAGCGAACCCGAGCTGCTCGAAGACGGCGCTGCGGCGCGGCTCGCGGCACAGGCGCCGATCTGGGAACCGGGCAGCGCCAGCGGCTATCACGCGCTGTCGATCGGCATCCTTGGCACCGAGCTGTTCCGGCGGATCGAGGGCCGTTCCATCAAGCAGTTCGTCGCGGAAGAGATCGCCGGGCCGCTTGGGGTGGATTTTACCGTCGGGCTGCCCGCAGGTCAGGAACACCGCTGCGCCGAACTGGTCCCGCCGCCCGCCTCACCGGTTGATCCTGCCAGCTTCACCCCAGCCCAGATCGCCGCGCTGGGCAATCCGCCGCTCCGCGCCGGTTTCGCCACAACCCCAGAATGGCGCGCCGCCGACCTGCCCTCGGCGGGCGGCCACGGCACCGCGCGAGCGCTGGCGAGCATCTACGCCAAGCTGATCGCGCCGCATGACGGGCTGGTCTCCCCCGCCGCGCTGGCCAAGGCCACCGCACAGCAAATCCGCAATGTCGACCTCGTGCTCGGCATCGAGTGCGATTGGGCCGCCGGTTTCCTGCGCAATTCAAGCGGCGTGTTCGGCCCGGTTGCCGCCACCTTCGGCCACACCGGCTGGGGCGGCTCGTTCGCTGTTGCCGACCCTGAAAGCGGGATCACGATGGCCTACACAATGAACCGCATGGACGCCAACTTGCGTGACGATGCGCGGGCGAAGGCGCTTATTGCGGCGGTTTACGGGGCGGTTTGAGGGTTAAGTCGGATATCAAGGCCTCGACTCAGTCAGCTCTTTGGCTGCGAATAATGCGGTTTGCAGTTAGGCGTTTGTGGATTGCCTCGTAATCTCGCTGCAACGTATCATCTGTCCGCTGGGCCCAATTGAGTTCTCCGTCAGGCGAGATTGACGAGGTGCGCCTAATAGGACTCATTAAGGCAAAGCCTGGCTTTGAGTGAGACCGGCCGGGTAACTCGGCGAAATGCTGCAACATTTCAAACTCCCAGACCTCGCTAACAAAAAGCGATCTATCGGCTGCTTCTGCGTCTAGGCGCAAATTAAGTGCAGCCATTCCCGTTGCTATGCTCGGATAGAGCAACCCGTGGGTGCCAGGTATGTCGGTGAGCTTTTCACCGATCTCACAGGTTGCATTGTAAAGCCCCGACCTTTCTGCTTCATCTGTCAGGGACAGGTCTGCAAGATAGCGATCAATCCGCAGCCACTTGTTAAGTATCCCTAAATCTTCAAGATTCTTTAGGAAAACGTCGTCAGATTGGAGGTCGGGTACACCCCCAATTGTTAAAGGTGAACCATCGTATCTAGCCAATCCAATGTGAGCCAATTTGAAATGATCGAGTGGTTCAATTGTGCCGCACACGGCTAACATCACGCGATCGCCAATTGAAGGCCGCACTTCCCAAAGAGATGCTCCAGCCACAGAAGTCGCATAGAAGACAGGTTCCGAACCCCTATTGAACCGCCCTTGCTTTACAAATTTCGAAGGCGGATACCAAAGTTCTGAGGAGTTGGTGATCGCAGAAGGTACGTCCAATTTGCGCGCTCGATAGAGCGTGTTAGTGCTGAGTGTAACTGTCTTTGTGAAATAGCCGTCCATTATACGCCCTAGGCGTTGCCAAAGCTGATTGTTCGTAAGTGCATTGAAATCAAGCCGCTCCAGCCTTGCAATCCGTCCAGCAATTTGTTGCGCGCTGGACCTTCTCAGTCGATTCAGGCTTTGCTCGCCAAATTCATCCGTAAGAAATTTTTTCCGCGTCATTGCC
>JANYGC010000023.1 GCA_025359425.1 Sphingomonadaceae bacterium | reverse complement strand
AGCGTCCGAGCTACCGCCGATACTTTCTCACCGCCATGCACAAGCCGCACCGCTTCCCGCTTGAACTCAAGCGTATAACCCGTCCTCACTCCGTCCTTCATCAGAATACCCCTTTGCTGATCCACTCATATCAGCCAAGGGAGACGTCAGGCAGGGGCAAGGTCAGATTGTTCGTAAGTGCATTGAAATCAAGCCGCTCCAGCCTTGCAATCCGTCCAGCAATTTGTTGCGCGCTGGACCTTCTCAGTCGATTCAGGCTTTGCTCGCCAAATTCATCCGTAAGAAATTTTTTCCGCGTCATTGCCTTGTATCACCCCCCCGGATGATAGAAATCGTAAACCGTCTGCGCCACGGCTGCACTCACACCGGGCGCCCGCTGCAAGTCCTCCAGACTGGCGGCCCGCACCTTGCTCGCGGTGCCGAAGTGCAGCAGCATCGCGCGTTTCCTTGCGGGGCCGATCCCGGGAATTTCATCGAGCGGTGACGCCGTAATCGCGCGGCTGCGTTTGTCGCGGTGCGCGCCGATGGCGAAGCGGTGGACTTCGTCGCGCAGGCGCTGGAGGTGGAACAGCAGCGGGGCGTTTTCGGGCAGCATCTTCTCGCGCCCGTCGGGGAAGTGGAACACCTCGCGGCCTTCTCTGCCGTGGCCCGGCCCCTTGGCGATGGCGATCAGCGGCACGTCCTCGATCCCCAGCTCCTCGAGCGCGTCCTTGACCGCCGACATCTGCCCCTTGCCGCCGTCGATCAGCACCAGATCGGGCCACATGCCGTTATCGCGGTCAGGATCCTCTTCCTGGGCCCGCGCGAACCTGCGTCCGAACACTTCGCGCATCATCCCGAAATCGTCATTGGTCTGCGCGGTCTTGATATTCCACTTGCGGTACTGGCCCTTGATGAACCCGTCCGGCCCCGCCACCACCATCGCGCCGAGCGCGGCGGTGCCCTGGATATGGCTGTTGTCGTACACCTCGATCCGTTGCGGCGGTTCGGCCAGTTCGAGGAATTCGGCCAGCTCGCGGTTGAGCTTGCTCTTGGCCCCGCTCTCGGCCTGCCGCCGTTCGAGCGCCTCGACTGCGTTGCGGGTGGCCTGGCGGACCAGTTGCAGCCGGTCGCCGCGCTGGGGCACGAGGATTTCGACCTTGCCGCCCGCCGCTACCGCCAGCGCCTCGGCCAGCAAGTCAGCCTCGGGCAACTTGCGGTCGAGCAGGATCGTGCGCGGCGGCGGGACCTCTTCGTAGAACTGCGCAAGGAAGCTGGTCATCACTTCCGCCTCGCCCAGCCCCTCGGTGTGGCTGGGGAAGAACGCGCGGTGGCCCCAGTTCTGGCCGCCGCGAATGAAGAACGCCTGCACCCCGAACTGCCCGCCCAGGCAAGCCACCCCGAAGATATCGGCGCTGCCCAGCCCCTCGGCATTGATCGCCTGGCTGCCCTGGATGAAGGTCGCCGCGCGCAGCCGATCGCGCAGCATCGCCGCGGTCTCGAAATCGAGCGCGCTTGCCGCCGCTTCCATCTGCGCATTGAGCTTGGCCTGCACATCGGATGACTTGCCGCCGAGGAAGTCCTTGGCCTCGCTGACCAGCTCGGCATAGCCGGCCGCATCGATCCGGCCGACGCAGGGGGCCGAGCAGCGCTTGATCTGGAAGAGCAAGCACGGCCGGTCGCGCCGCGCCATGAAGCTGTCGGTGCAGCTGCGCAGCAGGAACAGTTTCTGCAGCGCGTTGATCGTGGTGTTGACCGAACCGGCGCTGGCGAACGGCCCGTAATAATTGCCCTTGGCCCGCCGCGCGCCGCGGTGCTTGCTGATCCGCGGGAAGGCATGATCGGCGCGCAGCAGAATGAACGGGAAGCTTTTGTCGTCGCGCAGCAGCACGTTGTAGGGCGGGCGAAAGCGCTTGATCAGCTGCGCCTCCAGCAGCAGCGCCTCGGCCTCGGAGTTGGTGGTGACGATCGTCATGCCGCGCGTCTGACTGACCATGCGCTTCAGCCGCAGCGGCAGCCGCTCGACCTGGAGGTAATTCGCCACACGGTTTTTAAGCGCGCGGGCCTTGCCGACATAGAGCACATCGCCGCGCGCATCGAGCATCCGGTAAACCCCGGGCTTGGGCCGCAGCGTTTCCTGCACCTCACGGATGGCCGCCACGCCCGCCGCCAGATCGGGTTGGCTGCCCTGCATGGTATAAGTCGCCTTCTCCTCGTGAAAGCGATCGGAGCCATTGGGCAGATCGGGGCGGCCGGCGCGGGTCATGGGATCAGTAATGGAAGCGGCAAGTGGCGATTTCCAGAGCCTGTGCTCCGCTACCTGTTACTCGATAGACCAGCCGGTGTTCACGGTCGATCCGCCGAGACCACCAGCCGCGCATATTGTCCTTGAGCGGCTCGGGTTTGCCAATGCCTTTGAAAGGATGGCGCATGCACTCGCTTATCAGCCCGTTGACGCGCTCAAGAAGTTGACGATCCCCGGCCTGATATTCGAGATATTGGCCCCACCCCCGCGAGGAAAATATAAGGATCAAGGTTCGATCAATTCGCGAACCTGGCCCTTCCCAGCGTCGAGCTCGGCGATCGCTTCGGCGAGAATGGCTGCATTCCTTGGCGAGGACAGAAGATAAAGCGTCTCCTCCATCGATTCCCAGTCACTTTCGGACACGACAACGACCCCTTCGCCTCTTTGCCGGGTAATCTTGATCGGCGCGTGATCGGCGACCACACGGTCCAGGACAGCCTTGAGGTTGTTGCGGGCGTTCGAGAAGGTTTCGGTCAGCATCGCCGCTATATGCACAATGTTCTGCACAATGTCAATCCGCGTTGACGCGCCTTCCAACTGTGTTACGCTGCACCGCAACAAGCGCGGAAAATGTCGGGACCTTCGTGGGAGAGTAATGGATTGAGACAGCTTCAAGGCATGGATGCATCGTTTGTTGCGCTGGAAACGCGCAATTCGCCCATGCACATCGGCTCGATCCTGATCTACAATCCTGAGACCGCGCCCGGCGGGTTCGTCCGGTACAAGGATATCCTGCGGTTTTTCCAGAGCCGGATGCAGCTCTCCAAGACCATGCGCCAGCGGCTGGTGAAGGTGCCGTTCGACCTCGATTATCCCTACTGGATCGAGGACAAGGATTTCGATCTCGAATACCACGTCCGCCACCTCGCGCTGCCCAAGCCGGGCGATTGGCGCCAGCTGTGCATCCAGGCCGCACGGATCTTCGCCCGCCCGCTCGACTTGACGCGCCCGCCGTGGGAATTCACCGTGATCGAGGGGCTCGACAATATTCCCGGGGTGGCCCCGGGCAGCTTCGCGATGGTCAGCAAAGTGCACCACTCGGCGATCGACGGGATGAGCGGGATCGATCTGATGGAGGCACTCCACACGGTCGATCCGCACGCCCCGCCGCCCAACGAGCCCGATACCTGGGTGGGCGAGGACCCGCCCAACTTTACCGAGCTGCTGACCAAGAGCTGGATCAACAGCCTCGCCAATCCAGCCCGCCAGCTCGACGTCGCGGCCAAGGCGATGCCGGGGCTGGCGCGCACGATCAAGGGCTTGGTCAGCCGCGATTTCAAGCTCCACGGCGAAATGATCGCCCCGCGCAGCCGCTTCAACGCCGTGCTCTCACCCAACCGGGTGGTCGAAGGGCGCAGCGTGCCACTCGCCGAGATCAAGATGATCCGGCAGGCGGTGCCCGGGGCCAAGGTCAACGACGTGTTCCTCGCCATCGTCGGCGGGTCGATGCGCAAATACTTGCTCAGCAAGAATGACCTGCCCGACAAGACCCTGACCGCGATGGCCCCGATCTCGGTCCGCGCGGGCGGTGAAAAGGGCGATATGGGCAACCAGGTCGCGGCGATGATCGCGCCCTTGGGCACGCACCTCGCCGATCCGCTCGAGCGGCTCGCCTATGTCAATTCACAGACCATCAATTCCAAGGCGATGACCGACGCGATCGGCGCGCGCAACATGACCGAGATGAGCAAGGTCTCGCCCGCGCTGTTCATGGCGCTGGGCGCGCAGCTCTATACGCGGCTGGGGCTGGCCGACCGGGTCGGCCCGCCGTTCACCACTGTGGTGACCAATGTCCCGGGTCCGCCGGTCCATCTGTATTCGACCGGAGCGCGGCTCGAAAGCATGATGGGGCTGGTCTGCCTGACCGACGGGATGGGGCTGGGCCATGTGGTCCAGAGCTATGTCAAGGAAGCGACGATCGCTTTCACCGCCGACCGCAAACTGATGCCCGATCCGGAATTTTACGCGGATTGCATTCAGGAAAGCTTCGAAGAGCTGCGCGATGCTGCGCGCGCTGTGCTGGCCGATGCACCCGCCGCTGCGCCAGCCGCTGCGGAACCAAAGCCGGATCAGCCGGTTAAACCAGCAGCCAAGACAAAGCCTGCGGGCAAAAAGAAATCAGCTGCCAACCCTGGAAAGGCCGCCAAGAAATGACCGCCACCACGGCTTCGCGCGACGCGCTTGAAATCGAAGCGCGCCCGCCGCACCGGCTGCTCGCACTGGCGGAAGTGCGCGCCGTGTTCGAATTGGCGGCGTTCGTCGCCACTCGCCCGATCCTGGGCCTGCTGCCCAAGGGTGACGGGCACCCGGTGCTGGTGCTGCCCGGCTTCATGGCCTCGGACAGCTCGACCAAGCCGATGCGGCGGCTGCTCGATGATCTGGGTTATGCCAGCTACGGCTGGGACCTGGGCCGCAACGTGCGGGTCGATCTCCAGCGGATCCACGACATGGAAGCGCTGCTGCTTAAAATTCACCGCGAGAGTGGCCGCAAGGTTTCGATTATCGGGTGGAGCTTGGGCGGCGTTTTCGCGCGCGAACTGGCCAAGCTTCATCCTGGTGCGGTGCGCCAGGTCATCTCGCTCGGCAGTCCGATCCACGATGACCGCCGCCACACCAACGCCTCGCGGCTGTTCGAATATCTGAACGGCAAAGAACCCGAGCCGGTCAAGCATGGCCACTTCACCGGCCTCGACCAAGCGCCGCCGGTGCCGACCACGTCGATCCTGACCAAGACCGACGGGATCGTCCACTGGCGCGGCTCGGTCCAGCACCCGCAGGCGGGCAACGATCAGACCGAGAATATCGAAGTGCTGGCCAGCCACGTCGGGCTCGGCGTCAATCCCAGCGTGATGGTGGCGCTGGCCGACCGGCTCAAACAGCCCGAAGGCGCGTGGCAGCCGTTCAAGGCGCGGCTGTCGCAGCGTTGGATGTTCCCGAAGTCACGGTTGCACTGAGTTTTAGCGCGGGTTGGACAAAACCACCACCGTCATCCCGGCGCAGGCCGGGACCCAGCACAAAGAATAATGCCGTCGCGTAGCGATGTTGTTTGCCTGGTTGGTCTGGACCCCGGTCTTCGCCGGAGTGACGGGTGGAGCGTCAATTCTTGCGAGATCTCACGCAGCCCCCCGTTCAATAAGCCCGCCCATCAACCTGCACATTGCGGATCTGTCCGTTGCCGCCGACCGCACACGAAAACTCCGCACCCGCCCCAGTGCGGCCCTGAACGCGCCAGCCATCACCGTCGCGGTTGATCGATTCGACGCTGGCCCCCCGGTTCGAGCCGCGTGAGACTTCGCCCAGGCAGCGGCTAACTGCGCTGTCTACGCCGCCGTTCTGCTGGCCCTGCTGCTGCCACTGCTGATCGTTGTCATTGCCGTAACCGCCGTAACCGCTGGTGCGGTCACCCGGGTAGTCGGGGCGATTGTCGTCGCGCCGATCGCCCCGATCGCGCTTCTTGCTGCTCGCGGCGCTGGCAATCGCGGCGATCCCGCCGATGATCAGGATGCCCGCCAAAACATCGCCAGCATCGACCCGGTCGCGGTGATGATGGCCCCAGTTGCCGCCGCCCCAGCCCCAGCTTTGTGCAGCTGCTGGCGTTGCCGACAGCGATAGCGCAGCGGCCGAAGCCAGCACTGCGGCGAGACGCGATGTCTTGGCCGTCATGATATTGCCCTCCCCCGAGGCGCGCGTGCCGAACCGTGCTGCCCCACCAGTAGATACGACTAGGCGGCCCAGGCTTGCTTAAGCCTGAACCGCCCGTCGTTATTTGAGGATCAGCGGATCAGAACCCGCGGACACCGTCGATGTCGAGGTCGGTGATCCGGCCACGCTCGAACTTGCACTCGAACGAACCGCTGTCATAGCCACGCACCCGGTCGTTGTAGCCGCGGTAGTCACCGCCCCACCCTTGACCATAATTGCTATCGCCGCGATTCCAGCCACCGTCGTTGCCTTGGACCGCGATCCGGCCCTTGACCTTGAAACCATAACGCGTGTCCCGCACTTCGCGGATATCGGTCACATCAGCACGGACACCGCGGCTGCTGGCATAACGCTCGGCGGCGGCGACGCACTGTTCAACCGCCTGGCGCGGATTGCTGCGCCACTGGGCATCACGGTCGTAACGGTTGCCGTAGCCGCCGTTGTTGTAACCGCCGTTGTTGTAGCCAGCACGATCATAGCCATAGTTGTCGTCATAGCCGCGATTGTCGCGATTGTTGCGGCTTGCGGCCGTGGCAATTGCCGCGATCCCGCCGATGATCAGCGCGCCGGCAATAATGTCGCCCGCGTTGACGCCGCGATTATCGCGGTGCTCGGCCAGCGCCGGGGTGGCCGATGAAGCGACCATCGCGCCAGCCGCGATGGTGCCGAGCAGGGCTTTGGAAACGGTCTTCATGGCGTTTGTCCTTCAGTTGCCCGGACAACCATGTCTGGGCTTGATGGGACCTTCTACCGATTCGCTGGTAGCACGAGGCTGAACTGGCTTGTCAGTGATCGTTCAGGAAAAATGGCTATTTTCTGAACACGTCGGTTTCGCCAATGTTAACCAACACGCCTTAGCACCATTTGACCCGGCGGTTTGCCCCACCGGGCTGGAACCGCGACCGCGCGTTGTGGGCCAGGTGCTGGCTTGGCCGTTCTATTACCGGCGCAACGCGGGGCCAAGCTGACCGCCGCACCAATTTCCAGCTAACTCGGTTCGTCCTGAGGAGCGGCAGAGCGCAGCGAAGACGCGTCTCGAAGGACGTCGCGCAGGGTGGTTCGAGACGGGGCCTTCGCGAGAGCTCAGCCCCTCCTCACCACGAACGGGGATGGGTGAGCGGGGTCAAGTTTAGCTCCCCGGCACCGCGAGACCGGTCCACTGCGCCAGAAAAGCGAGCACGTCCGCGCCTTCGGCCACCACCTTGTCGGTCGGCTTGCCCGCCCCATGCCCGGCGCGGGTTTCGATGCGGATCAGGTGCGGCTTGCCCTTGGGGTCAGCCGCCTGCAGCGCGGCGGTGTATTTGAAGCTGTGCCCGGGGACCACGCGGTCATCGGTATCGGCGGTGGTCACCAGCATCGCCGGGTACGCCACGCCGCTGCGGATGTTATGGTACGGCGAATAGGCGCGCAGCACCTTCCAGTCGGCTTCCTTCGAAGGGTAACCGTAATCGTCGACCCAATAGCGCCCGGCGGTGAACCGGTCGAACCGCAGCATATCCATCACGCCAACCTGGGCATTGGCCGCCGCGAACAGATCGGGCCGCTGGTTGACCACTGCGCCGATCAGCAAGCCGCCGTTCGAGCCGCCTTGAACCGCGAGGCCGCCCTTGGGGGTGATCCCTTGCGCGATCAGGTATTCGCCCGCCGCGATGAAATCGTCGAACACGTTCTGCTTGTTGTTCAGCCGTCCGCCATCGTGCCACGCCTTGCCGTATTCGCCGCCGCCGCGCAGGTTGGCCATGGCAAAAGCCCCGCCCGCCTCGAGCCACGCCATCCGGCTCGCCGAGAAGCCGGGAGTGAGCGCGATGTCGAACCCGCCGTAGCCGTAGAGCAGGGTCGGCACCGGCTGGTTCGACAGCGCCACGTCCTTGCGCCGGACCAGGAACAGCGGGATCCTGGTGCCGTCCTTTGAGGGATAGAAGCGCTGCTCGATCACGTAGTTGGCCGGATCGAAGGTCAGCTTGGGCTGCGCGAACAGCGTGCTTTTGCCGGTGGCGGCATCGTAGCGGAAGATCGCGCTCGGCTGGTTGAAGCTGGTGAAGGCGTAGAACGTTTCCGGATCGCCCGGCTCGCCCGAAAAGCCCGAGGCGGTGCCGATCGCGTTCAAGGCGATGTGCTGGACCGGCTTGCCATCGAGCGAGACGGTCTCGGCGGTTGAGGCGGCGTCCTTGAGGTACGAGAGGATCAGCCGGTTGCCGACAATCCGCGCGCGTTCGAGTGTTTCGGCGCGTTCGGGCACGATTTCGACAAATTGGGGGTTCTTCGCAGCCACATTGGCGCGCACCACCTTCAATTTGGGCGCGCCCCGGTTGGTCATGAAATAGAGCGTGTCGCCCAGCCCCTCGATCAGCCGCCAATCGTTCTCGAGGCCCGCGATCAGGGTCTGCGCCGCCCATTTATCGGTATTGGCCTTGCGCCCGCCGAGCCGGATCAGGTGCACCGCATTGCGGCTGTCGGTCCCCTGGGTCGAGGTAATCACCATCCAGCGCCCGTCGTGCGTCACTTGCGCGCCGTGGCCGAGATCGGGCTGGTCAGGTGTCGCATAGACCAGCTCATCTGCCGATTGCGGGGTGCCGATGCGGTGGAAGCGGACTTCCTGGTTCTTGTTGAGCTGCTGGAACGCCTGTCCCTCAATCGGCGCGGGGAAGCGCGAGTAGACAAAGCCCTTGTCGCCGATCCACGAAATGCCGGTGAACTTGGCCCACTTGATCTCGTCGCCCAGCACCTTGCCGGTGACGGTGTCGAGCAGATGGATGGTGCGCCAGTCGGTCCCGCCATCCTGCACCGCATAGGCCAGCAGCTTGCCGCTCTTCGAGGGTTCCCAATCGTCGAGCGCGGTCGCGCCGTCCCTGGCCCA
The DNA here is from genome assembly GCA_025359425.1 of Sphingomonadaceae bacterium. Taxonomy (GTDB): domain Bacteria; phylum Pseudomonadota; class Alphaproteobacteria; order Sphingomonadales; family Sphingomonadaceae; genus Novosphingobium. Next base: position 2,873 of record JANYGC010000023.1, on the reverse strand, counting down.
GCCATTGGGATCGATCAGCAGCCGCGGCGCGCCGCCCAGCCCCTGCCGCACGAACAGTTGCGCCTGGTTCTGCAGGCCCGAATTGCGGGTATAGAAATAGAACCGCCCGGCCTTGTGCGGCAGCCCGAACCGCTCGTAATCGAGCAGCGCCTTGATCCGCTGGCCGAACCAGCCGCGCTGCCCCAGCGTGCCGAGATAACCTTGCGTCACCGCATTCTCGCGCTCGACCCAGCCCGCGACCTCCTGATCGGTGCGCACGTCGTTTTCGAGCCAGCGATAGGGATCGGCGACCGGCTGGCCGAATGGCTGCTCGACCAGGTCCTGCTTGCGGGTTTGCGGGTAAGTCAGCTTCATCGTTTCAGCAGTAGCAGCGGCGGCACACAGGCCCAGAACCAGACCAGCCAGAAGTTTCAATCGGCGCTGCACAGCATTCTCCCCACATGCAAAAGGCGGCGGTCAGGGTAGAACCTGCCGCCGCCATTGCAATTCGTCGTTCGACGAATGTCAGGGATTATTCTGCGTCGTCGCTGAACACCGGACCCGAATCCAAGCCCTTGGCCGCAACATCGCGCTCGACCAGTTCGATCACCGCCATCGGCGATGCGTCACCGGCGCGGATCCCGGCCTTGATCACGCGGGTGTAACCACCGGCGCGGTCGGCATAGCGCGGCGCGAGCACGTCGAACAGCTTGACCAGCTGCGTATCGTCCATCATCCGCGCATGCGCCAGGCGGCGGTTCGACAGCCCGCCATGCTTGGCCAGCGTAATCAGCTTTTCGACATAAGGGCGCAGTTCGCGCGCCTTGGGCAGCGTGGTGGTGATCTGTTCGTGCTTGACCAGTGCCGCCGCCATGTTGCGCAGCAGCGCCTTGCGGTGCGAGGATGTGCGGTTGAGCTTACGCCCGCCAACTTTATGACGCATGGGATCAGTCCTTCGTTCGTCAGGGGCCCGTATCAGGTAGCCCGTACCAGGCAGGGGCGAATGCCGCCCGCCGAACCGCCGCCCTCAACGCGATTCCGGGCCCAAAGTCAAGACCGCAATGTCACGGCCGCAGCACGCGCGGCGGCTGCCGCACGGCAAAGATCAGCGCGTGCAGCGCCCAGACCATCGCATCGGCGCGGTCGGGCGACCTGCCCGGCCCCAGATAGTCCCCGCCCGCCACCAGCCCGCCCAGCTGCGCCTCGAGTTCGGGAAAGCGGCCCGCCAGCCGCGCCCGGCCGCTTTCGAACAGCCCGGCGACCGGCTCGGCCCGGCGCACCTTGCTGCGCGTCGCCGAGACCAACGTCAGCGGGAGGATCAACCCGGCCGAACGCAAGACCGAACGGACCATGTCGCCGCCCTGGTTCTTTTCCGCCACCACCCGGTCGGCCGACCACAGCTCCGCCGCCGCAGCCACCGCGCGGGCCCAGCCCTCAGGCGACAAGCCCTCCGCCGAGCAATCCGCCAGCACATGCGCGACGCCGCCGCCAGCCAGACCGCAGACCACGATCCCGCACGTCCCCGCCGCGCTGCCCGGCGGATCGACCGCCACCACCACCCGGCGCAGGTCACCCGGCGCGGGCGGCGGCCCCCGGCTCGCATCGATCAGCGCGCGCGGCCACAGCGATCCCGCAATCTCGCTCAGGAATTCGCCGTCAAGCTCCTCGCGCCCGAGCCGCGTCCCGCCATAGCGCGCGGTCACCGCGGAAAGGAACGCGGGCGGCAGATGCGGATTGGCCGAAGTTGCCCCGCCGGTCTGCACCGTATCTGCCGCGGCGAGAATGTCCGCCAGCGCGGCGCACCCCCCGCGCGGCGTGGTCGTCACCAAGGCGCGCGGCCGCACGCCGCAGCGCAGCCCAAGCTGGAGCATGTCCCACGTCGCCAGCGGATGCCGCCACTTGGCCAACTCGTCGCACCACGCCAGATGATGCTGCGGCCCGCGCAACTTATTGGGCGAGGCCCCCGAATACAGCGTGGCCTCCGCCCCGGACGAAAACTTGAGCAGCGCGCGCGACGGCAACCAGTCGGCAATCTCGTTCGGCCCCGCGCAGGCCAGAATGCCGCTCGGCCCCTCAACCATGACCGCGCGGGCTTCATCGACCGTGGCGGCGACAAGCGCGATGCGCAGATCCTCCCCGGCTGGGGGAGGTGGCAGCGCGCAGCGCTGACGGTGGGGGTTCTTCCCTACTCCCGCTCGTCCAAAACTCCGCTCGTCCTGAGCCTGTCGAAGGATCGAAGGACTGTCCTTCGTCTCGGCACCCCGCACCGCCCCTAAAACCCACTCCGCCCCCGCCCGCGTCTTGCCAAACCCGCGCCCGGCCAGCAGCACCCAGGTCCGCCAGTCGGCGCCGCTCGCCGTGGCGGCAGGCACCAGCTGCCCGCCATGCGCCCACTCGGGAAAGCTGCGCGCCAACGCCCGCAGCTGCGCTTCGGGCAACGAACGGACAATCCTCTCCCGCAACGCAGGATCGGCGCTGCGGAGAATTTCGGGGATGGTGGGCACTTTTTTTCTTTGCTGGGGGGAAGTTGGAGCCGGGAGCGGACCGTCCGGACCATCGGCACCCTTGGCCAATAGCAGTCAACTAAGCGGGCATTATCGCAGTCGGATTGCAAACAGCGGACAGTCCGCAACCGCCAACAAAGCGTAAGCATCCGGCGACTACCGCGGCGTGAACGGTTTCAAGCGGCGAGTGCGGCCTCCGGCTTGCACCAGTTCCAGGGCAGCAGGTCGTCGAGGCGGCTGACCCGATGCCCGGCGATGCGGGCGAGGACGTCGGCGAGCCAGGCCTGCGGATCGACATTGTTGAGCTTGGCGGTGCCGATCAGCGAATACATGACGGCGGCGCGTTGACCACCGCGATCCGATCCGCAGAACAGCCACGACTTGCGGCCA
>JANYGC010000007.1 GCA_025359425.1 Sphingomonadaceae bacterium | reverse complement strand
GCCCATTGTATAGCCGATGGGCTAACGTGGGTCAAGGGGATAAACGGGTATGACATTGGTGAGCGGATCACGCGGAATGCGTTTTCAATTTCGAACGAGAGAATTAGCGCCTCTTCTGCGACCACTATTTTCCTAGTGCCCAGTTGTTCGTGCCTCCATTTCTTGAGGCTTGCAATACCTTGCCATGCCGCGAAACTGGCGGCCAACGCCGTGACCATGCTGGCAAAGGCTTCGACTTGAGCAGATGTTATCAAGGGAATCACACGTATCTCCTGCAAGAGGCGGAGTATGCTTAACCTTTTTGTCCCCCAATTCTCCAACCCAAATTTCTGGCACCAAAATGCAGCGGTTGACCACGTCGCTGCACCACGTAGCATAGCAATATGCACAGACTCCTCCTTATCCTCATCGCCCTGCTCATCGCAACCCCGCTGCACGCTGCGGAGGATTGGTCCAAACGCGCCGCGCAGCGCGATGTGGTGCTCAAGGACTTCCACTTCGGGACCGGCGAGACGATGGACGTCAAGGTTCATGTCACCACGCTGGGCACCCCGCACCGCGATGCCAAGGGCGCGATCGACAATGCGGTGATGGTGCTGCACGGCACCGGGGGGAGCGGCGCGCAGTTCTTTCGCCCGCAGTTTGCCGACGAGCTGTACGGCCCCGGCCAGCTGCTCGACATCGCCAAATGGTATGTGATCCTGCCCGACAACATCGGCCACGGGCAAAGCTCCAAGCCGAGTGACGGGATGCGGATGCAGTTCCCGCGGTACGATTACGATGACATGGTCAGGGCGCAGCAGGCGATGCTGACCAGCGGGCTTGGCGTGAACCATCTCCAGCTGATCCTCGGCACCTCAATGGGCTGCATGCACGCGTTTGTGTGGGGCGAGCTGTACCCAGGGTTCGCCCGCCGCCTCGCCCCGTTTGCCTGCAACGCGGTGGCTATTGCGGGGCGCAACCGGATGTGGCGCAAGCTGTCGATCGATGCGATCAAGGCTGATCCGCTGTGGAACGGCGGGAATTACACGCAGGCGCCGGCGCAGGGGCTGCGCACAGCGGCAAGCCTGGGCATCATCGCCGGAGGCAATGCCTGGGGACTGCAGACCGATTATCCGACTCGCGAATCGGCCGAGAAATTGCTCGCCTCGGTGTTCGACGGCAGCGCCAGACCGGACGCCAACGACCAGCTCTACCAGATCGACAGCTCGCGCAATTACAACCCCGCGCCCGGTCTCGCCAAGATCACGGTGCCGGTGCTGTGGATCAACAGCGCGGACGATTTCATCAACCCGCCCGAACTCGGCCTCGCGCAAAAGCAAGCCAGGCTGATGCCGCGCGCGCGGTTTATCCTGATCCCCTACAGCCCGCTGACCAAAGGCCACGGCACGCACACCTGGGCAAAGTTCTGGAAAGCCGATCTGGCCAGGCTGATGGCCTCGAAATGACAAACCGCCGCACCCTCTATCCGGAACTCGAACCCTACGCCTCAGGCATGCTCGACGTGGGCGACGGCCACAGCCTTTACTGGGAGCGCTGCGGCACGCCGGGCGGCAAGCCGGCGGTGTTCCTCCACGGCGGCCCCGGCAGCGGGATCAACCCGGGCCAGCGCCGCCAGTTCGATCCGGCGCTGTACGATGTACTCCTGTTCGACCAACGCGGCAGCGGGCGCTCGACCCCGTTTGCAGGTCTGGAGAACAACACCACCTGGCACCTCATCGCCGATATCGAAGCCCTGCGCCAAATGGCCGGGCACGAGCAGTGGCTGGTGTTCGGCGGATCGTGGGGCTCGACCCTGGCGCTGGCTTATGCCCAGACCCATCCCGAGCGGGTCAGCGAGCTGGTGCTGCGCGGGATCTTTCTCGCCAGCCAGCTGGAGGCCGACTGGCTCTACAAATACGGCGCGAGCGAACTGTATCCCGAGGGCTGGCAGGCCTTCCGCGATCACATTCCAGCGGCCGAGCAAAGCGATCTGGTGGGTGCCTACCAAGCCCGGCTGACCAGCGACGATCCCGCTGTCCGGCTCGCTGCGGCCAAGGCGTGGTCGATGTGGGAAGGCCTGACTGTCACCCTGCTGCCCGACCCCGCCATGCTCGAGGAATTCACCGCCGACGATCACGCGGTCGCGGTCGCCAGAATCGAGAACCACTATTTCCAGCATCAATGCTGGCTCGAGCCCGGGCAACTGCTGGCGGGCGCCCACAAGCTGCGCGGCATCCCCGGCACCATCGTCCAGGGCCGCCACGATTGCTGCACGCCGCCGTCGGCCGCCTGGGCGCTCAAGCAAGCCTGGCCCGAGGTCGACTTGCAGATCGTCCCCGATGGCGGGCATCTTTACACCGAGCCGGGGATCACCGACGGGCTGGTGCGGGCGAGTGATCGGTATGCGGGGAAAGCCGAAACTTGATCGCCGCGCGCAGAGGGTCCAAGGCCGCTGCGCTATGATTCTGGTCATCGACAACTACGACAGCTTCACCTGGAACCTGGTCCATTACCTGATGGAACTGGGCGCCGAGGTACAGGTCGTGCGCAACGATGCACTGTCGGCGGGGCAAGCGATCAGCAGCGGCGCGCAAGGCTTTCTGATCTCGCCCGGCCCGTGCACCCCCAACGAAGCCGGGATCAGCCTGGACCTGGTCGCGGCCTGCGCGGAGGCGGGCAAGCCCCTGCTCGGGGTATGCCTCGGCCACCAGTCGATCGGGCAGCATTTCGGCGGCCAGGTGGTGCGGGGCGGGCTGATGCACGGCAAGACTTCGCAGGTCAGCCACGATGGCAGCGGGCTGTTCGCGGGACTCCCCTCCCCGTTCAGCGGGACCCGTTATCACTCGCTGATCGTCGATGCAGTGCCCGACGATCTGGTGGTCAATTGCACCTCGGACGACGGTCACGTGATGGGCTTCCGCCACCGCACCCTGCCGATCCACGGCGTCCAGTTCCACCCCGAAAGCATCGCCACCCAGCACGGCCACGCGTTGCTCGCCAATTTCCTGCGGATCTGCGGAATGTCGGTCAAGGAACTGGCATGATTTCACTCGCCGATGCCGAGACGCAGTTCGGCGCGATGCTCGATGGTGAGATGGCCGACGCCGAGATCGCCGCGACGTTGACGCATCTGCACCAGCGCGGTGAAACCGCTGCGGAAATCGCCGGCGCGGTGCGGGCGATGCGCGCGCGGATGAAGGCGGTGGCGGCGCCCGCCGGGGCGATTGACGTTTGCGGCACCGGCGGCGATGGGCAGCACAGTGTCAACGTCTCGACCGCTGTGGCGCTGGTCGTCGCGGCGTGCGGGGTGCCGGTGGCCAAACACGGCAACCGCGCCGCCTCGAGCCTCGCCGGGGGCGCGGATACGCTTGAAGCACTGGGGCTCGATCTGGCCCGGGCAAGCCAGATGGCCGAGGACACCTTGCCCGATCTTGGCATCGCCTTCCTGTTTGCCCAGGCGCACCACCCCGCGCTCGCCCGGCTCGCCCCGATTCGCCGCGATCTTGGCCACCGCACGATCTTCAACCTGACCGGGCCGCTCGCCAACCCCGCCGAAGTGACCCGCCAACTGGCCGGGGTCGCACATCCCAGCCTGATCGCCCTGTACCGCGACGCGATGCGGCTGCTTGGCACCGAGGCGGCGATGGTGGTGTCGGGCGAAGAAGGCTTGGACGAGCTCTCGATTGCCGGACCCAGCCACATCGCCACCGTCGGGCTTGATCGCTTCGCCGGAGCAATCGCCCCGCTCGATGCCGGACTGATGCCGCATGATTTGGGCCAGCTGCGCGGCGGCAACGCGGCGTTCAACGCCGCCGCCTTGCGGACCATGTTGCTCGGTGAACCCGGCGCGTACCGCGACGCCGTGCTGTTCAACTCCGCCGCTGCGCTGATTGTGGCGGGGCAGGTCGATGACTGGTTCGAAGGGGTCGAGGAAGCCGCCGAAGCGATCGATCGCGGGCTGGCCAATGCGCTGCTCGACTGCTGGATCGAGACGGTAAAGTAGACTTGGTTCACACGAAGACACGAAGAACACGAAGATGTCGTGCCAAGCGGCGAAGCCGGACTTGAATTTCTGCCTTCGCGCTAAGCCGGAGCGAGTGATAGTCCGGAGGCCTGCGACGCAACACAGCATCTTCGTGTTCTTCGTGTCTTCGTGTGAACCCAAAAAACTCGACACCTCCCAGAACGCCGCGCTAGAGGCGGCGAGATGGTCGATAAGCTCACCGAGATTTGCGATACAAAGCGCGGCGAAGTTGCAGCGCGCAAGCCGCTCGCCTCGCTGAGCCAGCTCGACGCTTTGGCTGCCGGACAGACCCCGCCGCGCGGGTTTGAGGCAGCCTTGCGCACCAAGGCCGCGACCGGTTTTGGCCTGATCGCCGAGATCAAGAAGGCCAGCCCGTCCAAAGGTCTGATCCGCGCCGACTTCGATCCCGCGGCACATGCCAAGGCCTACCAGCAGGGCGGCGCGGTGTGCTTGTCGGTGCTGACCGATGCGCCCTATTTTCAGGGCCACGAAGATTACCTGGTCGCCGCCCGCGCAGCTTGCGACCTGCCGGTGCTGCGCAAGGATTTCATGATCGACCCGTGGCAAGTGGCCGAGGCGCGCTCCATCGGGGCGGACGCGATCCTGATTATCGTTGCCGCGCTGGACGACAGCCAAATGGCTGAGATTGAAGCTGCCGCGTTCGAACGCGGGATGGATGTGCTGGTCGAGGTTCATGGGCGAACCGAAATGGACCGCGCCGCGCGGCTTAAATCGCGGCTGATCGGGATTAACAACCGCGATCTGAAGCGCTTCGTCACCGATCTTGCCACGACCGAGCGGCTTTCCGGCTCGGCCCCTGCAGACGCTTTGCTGGTCAGCGAAAGCGGGATCAATACGCACGCCGACATTCAGCGATTGGCGCAGCGCGGCATCCGTACCTTCCTGGTCGGCGAAAGCCTGATGCGCCAGGACGACGTTGCCGCAGCCACGCGGGCCCTGCTCAGTGCGGCCTGATTGTTGGCAGCTCCGCCCACAGTCGTCGGGCTGGCCAAAGACAAAGCGATTTCCTACAGCGCCACAACCTGCCAAATTGCGGCGGTCAATTACCGGCAACTGCAAAGCTGTTGTTGGGGCATGCCTGGGGCAATTTGCGAAACACGTTTTGGTGTGACCTTGGTGTGACCTTTGGCTGATAGGGCGGCAGGAGTTCGGTAACTTTGAACAAGCTTACGCATCTCGATGATCACGGCAGTGCGCGCATGGTCGACGTTGGCGCCAAGGAGGCGACCGCCCGGACCGCAGTCGCTTCGGGACAAATTCGCATGTCCGCCGCCGCGCTCGATGCGGTCCGGGCGGGCGATGCGCCCAAGGGCGACGTCCTCGGCGCGGCGCGGATCGCCGGGATCATGGCGGCGAAGAAAACCGCCGAGCTGATCCCGTTGTGTCACCCGCTTGCGCTTGATGCCGTGACGCTCGATTTTGCCTTCGAGGATTGCGCCATCCGCGCCACTGCGACCGCCTCATTGACCGGCAAGACTGGCGTGGAAATGGAAGCCCTTACAGCAGTTTCGGTCGCACTCCTGACAATCTACGACATGGCCAAGGCGCTCGACAAAAGCATGGTGATCGGCGAGATTTGCTTGATCGAAAAGCGCGGCGGCAAATCGGGCGACTGGGTCCGGCCCGCGTAATGCCGGCTCCGCTGGAACTGGAAGATGCACAGGCCCGCTTGCTCGCGCTCGCTGCGCCGGTTGCGGTCGAGCGGATGCCAGCCAGCGAAGCGCTTGGGCGCTATCTGGCCGAACCGCTGGTGGCACGGCGGACCCAGCCCCCGGCGGATCTCTCGGCGATGGACGGATTTGCGGTGCGCGACGCCGATTTGCCCGGACCGTGGCGCGTGATCGGCGAAAGCGCCTGCGGGCATCCGTTTGGCGGATCGATTGGCGCGGGTGATGCGGTGCGGATCGCGACGGGCGCGTTGCTGCCCGCGGGTGCCGAGCGGGTGGTCCTGCAGGAGAACTGCCAGCGCGAGGGGGACCGGCTGGCGCTCACCGCAACTCAGGACGCGGCCAGGCACGTGCGCGCGGTGGGCATGGATTTTACGGCGGGGCGCGAGCTGCTTCCCGCCGGGACGCGGCTCGGCCCGGCGCAGATCGCCTTGGCGCTCTGTGCCGGTCATCGGCTGATCGCGGTGCGCCGCGCGCTGCGGCTGACAATTGTCGACACCGGCGACGAACTGGCGAGCGATCCTGAAAATTGTGCCGTCCACCAAATCCCCGCCAGCAACGGCGCGATGCTCGCCGGCATGGCAGCCGCGTTGCCATGCCGGATCAGCCATGGCGCGCCGGTGCCCGACCGGCTCGATGCCTTGGTCGCGGCGCTCGAAGGCGCATCTGCTGCCGATGTGATCGTGACCAGCGGGGGCGCCTCGGTCGGCGACCACGATTTGCTCCGCCCGGCGCTCGAGCAATGGGGTGCGGAGCTCGACTTCTGGCGGGTCGCGATCAAGCCGGGCAAGCCGTTGCTGGTCGCGCGCAAGGGCACCGCGCTGGTGCTCGGGTTGCCGGGCAATCCGGTCTCGAGCCACGTCACCGCCTATTTTTTCATGCTGCCGCTGTTGCGCGCGCTGCTGGGGTCGGCCAAGCCGTGGCCGCGTCCGATCACCGCGAAATTGGCGGCTGACCTGCCGCCAGGCGGCGAGCGGCGCGAATTTGTGCGGGCGGCGTGGAATGGCACCGAGGTGGACCCGCTGCGCAATCAGGACAGCGGCGCGCTGGCCGCGCTCGCGGCGAGCAATGCGCTGATCGAGCGGCCTGCCCGATCGCCCGGGGCCACCGCCGGAACGCTTGTTCCGGTCTACTTGCTCGAAAATGGCGGTATTGCTTGACGCGAATCACCAGGTTGCTTACTTGTTCCGCATTCGTTCACTGAACGGCGCAGGAACATCGGTGTTTCGGCCCGCTTCAAATGGGAGTGACGCGCATGCTGACCCGCAAGCAGCACGAACTGATCCGCTTCATTCAGGTCCGGCTGGAAGAAACCGGCGTTTCGCCTTCTTTTGAAGAAATGAAGGAAGCGCTTGATCTCAAGTCCAAATCCGGGGTGCACCGGCTGATCTCGGCACTCGAAGAACGCGGGTTCATCCGCCGCCTGCCCAACCGGGCGCGGGCGCTTGAAGTGATCCGCCAGCCCGAAGACGTCTCGAACAAGGCTCCGGTCATGGCTGCCAACAGCAACGCCGGTGCCGCCGTGATCCGCCCGCCCGAACGCCGCCCGGCTCCGGCCAACGACGTGATCGAAATCCCGCTCCACGGCCGGATTGCTGCGGGCATGCCGATCGAAGCACTGGAGACCGGCGCAATGCTGCCGGTTCCGGCAGCGCTGCTCGGCGCGGGCGAACATTATGCGCTCGAAGTCTCGGGTGATTCGATGATCGAAGCGGGGATCCTTGATGGCGATTACGCGCTGATCCGCCGCACCGACACTGCGCGCGACGGCGAAATCGTCGTGGCTTTGGTGCGCGGCGAAGAAGCGACGCTCAAGTATTTGCGCCGACAAGATGGCCGGGTCCGGCTCGATCCGGCTAACTCCGCTTACGAACCGCAGATCTACGATCCGCGCGAAGTTGTGGTCCAGGGCAAGCTCGCCGGGCTACTGCGCCGCTATCACTAAGGCCTGGCGATAACCGCAGCGGCGGCGTCGGCATCGGCGGTGCTGCTGGGTTGCGGGGTGAAGGATTTTCGCGGCAGACGCTCGGGCGGGTTCCACCACCCATGCGCGCCCTCGCCCTGGGCAACTGTTTCGATTGTGCCGTGTTCCAAGTCGATCGCCAGCCCGCCGCTGCGCTCGAGCAAAGCGCGGTCGGCCTTGAGCCAGCGCGGTTTGCACGACCACGGCAGATAGCGCTCCGACACCACCACGTCGGCGCGGTCGCAAGCTGCGGCGAGCGCGCGTTCGGGGACCATCGTCTTGCCCCGCGCCAGCAGCACCTGCCAATCGCGCCCGCCGCGATTGAGCGTGATGGCGCAGTAGCCCGGGTTGCATTTTGCTCCCGGCCAATCGTCGAGCAACCGCAGTTCGCCCGCCATTCCGGCGCTCTCGGTCAGGTTGTCGCGGGTATAATCGCTGCGGCTGTCGCGCAGAACGAGCAATTCTTCCGCGGACTCGCCGGTAATGCCGACATGCCGCCCGTCGCCCGAAACCAGCAGATCGGGTGCCCGCACCTGGAGCAGCAATAACAGCCCCAGCGCCGCCGGGGCCAATCCCGCCAGCCGCACCGTCCCGCGCCATAACGCCAGCCACAATCCGCCCGCGACGAACAGCGCGAAGGCCCCCTCACCCATCGCCGGCATCATTGTCACTGCGCCGGGCATTCCGGCAGTCCAATGCGCCAGCGCGAGCAACAGTTCGAGCGACTTGCCCGCCAGCCACCAGAACGGCGCGCCTGCGCCGATCGCGTCGAACAGCAAGGCAAGCGCAATCAGCGGCATCGACGCCAGCGTGGTCAGGGGGATCGCGATGACATTGGCCAGCGCGCCGTAAACCCCGGCGCGGTGAAAGTGAAACAGGCCGATCGGCATCAAGGCCAGCTCGATCACCACCCCGGTCAGCAGCAGCATCGCCAGCCGCCGCGACCACCGCGACCACAGCGGTTCTTCGCGCGGGGCATTGTAGGTCCGCAGCGGCGCGGCGCTGTGCAGCGCGACGATCGCGATGACCGAGGCGAAGCTCATCTGGAACCCCGGACTGACCACCGCTTCGGGCCAGACCAGCAGCACCAGCAACGCTGCCACCGCGATCATCCGCATCGACAACGGCTCGCGCCCCAGCACCAGTGCAAGCATGACCAGCACTGCAGCAATGCACGAGCGGATCGTCGGCACCTCGGCCCCGGTCAGCAGGGTGTAGCCGATCCCGGCCAAGGCCCCCGCCCCCGCTGCCACGATCGGCACCCGCAGCCGCAGCGCCAGCCATGGGAACAAGGCCAGCAGACGCAGCGCGATGAAATAGGCCGCCGCGATCACCGCGCTGACATGCAGCCCGCTGATCGAGAGCAGGTGCGTGAGCCCCGCGTCGCGCATCGCGTCTTCGTCTTCGGGGGCAATCGCCCCGCGATCGCCGCTGGCAAAGGCCGCTGCCAGTGCGCCGGGCGAGCCTTGCAGTTGATCGCGGACATGGTGCGAGAGACTGCGCTGCAAACGCCGCAAAGCGCTGTCCTGATCGCCCGGGCTGACCACGGTCACCGGCCCGAGCACCGAACCGGTCGCGGCGATCCCGGAGAACCACGCGGCGCGGGCGAAGTCGTAGCCACCGGGCAGCATCGGCGGCGCGGGTGGGACCAACCGCGCCCGCAACCGCACCACCGCGCCTTCGGCAAGCTCGGGCCGGTCGCCGGCATTGTCGAGGTTGACCCGGACCTGCATCGCCCGGCCCGTTTGGGCATCTCGAACGGCAAGCCGCAAGCGGACGCGCGCTTCGGCGGGCTGCTCTTCGCGCACCAGCAACCGTCCGGTCAGCCAGGTCACGGTCGGCCGCGCAATCGGTTCGGTTCCGACCAGCGACGACTTGGCCCAGACAAAGCTGCAACCCACCGCCACGGTCAGTCCAGCCAATATCGCGCTGCGCCGAACGAACGGATACCGGCCTTCGGGATGCAGCGCTGCGGCGGCGCCCAGTGCCAGGGCCAGCGCCGCTACAATCACTCCCAGCCATTGCCAGACGTTGCTTGCCGCAAACCACGCGGCGATCCCTGCCGCGAACGCCACTACCAACCAGTTCGCCAGCTCGAATTGCGAGGCAGAAAGGAATTGTTCGGCCCGTGCAAGTGCGCTGGACAAGTCCGGAAGCTTGCGCCAATGCTTATGCTGCAATGCAGCGCTTGGCGGCGCTTCATCGCCCATCGGCACCAGGGGTGTGGCATCACTGGCCATGATGGTTACCTGACAGGAAGCAGCGCGCATTGGCAAGCGCGCCCGCGGAATCGCCGGGCAAGGCCCCTAGGGCAATGCTAACCGGTTGGTTTCCTCCGCAGGATAGACAAATAACGCCGGAATGGCTGGCGCGGGGTGCGATCTTGGGGCAGATGCTGCCGCACAGCGGACCTCCAGCCCGGTCCGGTCAGCATGAGGGAGTTTTACAGGTGAGCAACGACGCCAGGCTGATCGCAGGCAATGAGGAATACACCTATCCCGTCGTGTCGGGATCGGTCGGCCCCGACGTGATCGATATCCGCAAGCTCTATGCCCAGACCGGCATGTTCACTTACGATCCCGGGTTCACCTCGACCGCGAGCTGCGAAAGCGCGCTGACCTATATCGATGGCGACGAAGGCGTGCTGCTCCACCGCGGTTACCCGATCGGCCAGCTGGCCGAGCAGTCCAGTTTCATGGAAGTCAGCTACCTGCTGCTCAACGGCGAGCTCCCGAGCCCCGGCCAGCTCAAGGATTTCAGCCACACGATCAGCCGCCACACGATGCTGCACGAGCAGCTGATGACCTTTTACCGGGGCTTTCGCCGCGACGCGCACCCGATGGCGATCATGTGCGGCGTGGTCGGCGCGCTCTCGGCGTTTTACCACGATTCGACCGACATCGCCGATCCGGTGCACCGCAAGATCAGCTCGCACCGGCTGGTTGCCAAGATGCCGACGATTGCTGCGGCAGCCTACAAGTATTCGGTCGGCCAACCGTTCGTCTATCCGGACAACTCGCTGAGCTACACCGGTAATTTCCTGCGGATGACATTTGGGGTTCCGGCCGAGAAGTATGAAGTCAACCCGGTGGTCGAGCGCGCGCTTGACCGGATTTTCATCCTTCACGCCGATCACGAACAGAACGCCTCGACCTCGACCGTGCGGCTGGCCGGTTCGTCGGGCGCCAACCCGTTTGCCTGCATTGCTGCGGGCATCGCCTGCCTGTGGGGCCCGGCACACGGCGGGGCCAACGAGGCCGCGCTCAACATGCTCAAGGAAATCGGGACGCCCGACCGGATCCCGCATTATATCGAGCGCGCCAAGGACAAGAACGATCCGTTCCGCCTGATGGGCTTTGGTCACCGCGTTTACAAAAACTACGATCCGCGCGCGACCGTGATGCAATCTACCGTGCGCGAGGTGTTCAAGTCGCTCAACGTGACCGACCCGCTGTTCGAAACTGCGCTCCGGCTTGAAGAACTGGCACTGAACGACCCCTATTTCATCGAAAAGAAGCTGTTCCCCAACGTCGATTTCTATTCGGGTATTATCCTTTCGGCAATCGGCTTCCCGACCACCATGTTCACCGTGCTGTTCGCACTGGCGCGCACCGTCGGCTGGGTCGCGCAGTGGAACGAGATGATTTCGGACCCCGGCCAGAAGATCGGCCGCCCGCGCCAGCTCTACACCGGCCCGACCTCGCGCGATTACGTTTCGCTCGACAAGCGCTGAACAATAGCTGACAGCTCGCCCCTCAGCACGACTGGTGCGCCGAGGGCAGGAGTTTTTCGCGATGGGCTTGGTAAAAACGCTGATTACGATTGTCGGGGTTCTGGCGGTGCTGATGGGCTTGCTGTGGATCGGACAAGGCCTCGGCATCATCATGTGGCCGTCCAGCAGCTTCATGCTGGCAGACCGGCAATGGGCCTACAACGGGGCAATTCTGGCTGCGGTCGGTATGCTAGTGATCATCCTGGTGCGCCGTAGCGGGAGCATGAGCCAGTAAGTCGGCTGGCACTTCAAGGATAAACCGCGCGCCCTGCCCGGGCGCGCTTTCGACCAGCAAATCACCGCCCATCGCGCGGGCCAAGCGGCGCGAGATATAGAGGCCCAGCCCCGAGCCACCATCCTCGCCGCTGCGGCCAAGCCGTTCGAATTTCTCAAACACCTTGACCTGCTGCTCGTCGCTCAAGCCGGGGCCCTGATCGGCGACGATGATCCGGGCCCGGTTGCCCGCGTCCTCGAGCCTGATCCAAACCGATGACTTGTCGGGCGCATAGCGGATTGCATTGCCGACGAGGTTGAGCAAGACCTGCAAGACCCGGCGAAATTCGGCGATAGCGGGCAGGGTTTCACCCAGCTTGGGCGGATCGATTGCAATCCCGCGCTCATTGGCGCGCACCCCGAGGATCCCGGCCGCGCGGCGCGCCACATCGGCCAAGTCGATCCGGTCGGGCGCAGTGTTGAATTGGTCGGCTTCGACCACTTCGAGATCGGCCAGATCCTCAACCAGCGCGAGCAAATGCTGCCCGGCCGAAGCAATATCGGCGGCATACTGGCTGTATTCCTCGGCCAGCGGCCCTGCCATCCGGGTGCGGATGGTCTCGGCATTAGCGATGATCCGGGCAATCGGCTGGCGCAGCACCGGGGCGATATCGCGCCCGACCAGGCCCTGACTGTTGCTTGGCAGGGCTACGCTTGGCACTGCAGGCTCGACCGCTCGCGCCGCCGGCGGACTCTCTGCGGTCAGGCACAATTCGAAACCGAGCGGGCTGCTCCCGGGAACTTCGTGCGGTAGCAAGTTGGCGCGCCACCGCCGGTCCGAACCCGCAAGCCGGACTTCTGCCCCATCGAGCAAGCGCCAATGCATCGGCTGTTCATGCGCCGCACCGTCGATTGTGACAAAATCGGTCCACGGCCGCCCCAGCCCTGCCTGCATCGCGGTGGCGAGGTCGGCCAGATCGGCCGCGCTGGCTTCGACGCTGCGCAATGCCTGCGAGGAATCGAGCTGAGCGGTCAGTTCGGCGAGGGTCCGGTCGATCGCGGCACGGTGCTCGCTGATCGCTGCCGGATCGTCGGGGCCCAACGGGCCTCCTTGCCAGCTGGTCACGCGGATCGTGCAGCCCTGGCCAGCTTCCCCCGGTCCGACCTCGACCCACGCAGTGATCGTCTCATGGCCATCGTGGGCGCGGATGACCCGCGCCAGTTTCAGCCCGAATGTCCGGGCTTTCTCGACCAGTTCGTAAAGCGCCGGAATGGCGATCGCACCGGGCAGCGTGCCGCCGCAGGCCAATTGCAATCCGGCCAGCGGCTCGCCGGCGCTGACCAATTGGCCGCCCGCGTCGCACTGCCCGGTTGCCAGAACCTGCCCGGCTTCGCTCATCGCTGCTCAGCCGCCTGGATAGCTGGCCGAGCGGGTCAGCAAAGCCGCCGCCTGGTCGCTGCCCAGTTGCTCGAACCCGGCTGGCAACGCCACTTCGGGATGCAACGAAACGAATTGCTCCTCGATCGCCTGCGGTTTGAGCCCGGAGGCCCGCAGCGCCAGCGCGAGCCGGGCGAGCTGGCCTTCGTTGGTGGCAAGCACCGCCATGTCGCGGTCCTGCCCAGAGGCCAGCGCCAGCGCGCTGAGGAACATCGCGACGCCGGCGTGGGTAATCGCCAGCGCTGCGGTGGCGCCGCCACCCATCCCGGTGACGATGCGCGAGATCAGGCCAAGCCTGCTGCGGCTTTCGTCGAAACGGCCGCGGATCGCCTGCTCGGCTTGAGTCGTGGCCGCCTGGGCCTCCGGAGCGCCGTCAGCATAACCGCGCAGCGCGATCAGCGCCGCGTACACCAGATCGCCGGGCAGTTCACTCAGCGGCAGCTGCATGCGGCGCTGGCTGGTGGCGAAGCGGGCCTGCGATGCGAGCAAGGCCATGGTGCCCGAGGCGACAGCCGGATCGCTCGATGCGATCAGCGCTTGCAGCAAGGGTGCCAGAACCGGGTCGAGCGCCAACCGCGCCTGCATCCGCTCGGTCAGCTGCCATTCCAGCGCGAGCGCATGGACATGCGCGAGGAAGCCGCCGTGACCCACCAGGCTTTCGACCAGCGCTGCGATTTGGTCAGGGGTGTGGTCACGATTGTCTGGATTGCCCGAAGCGATCGCCAGCTCGGTCAGGATCTGGCGGGCAACGTCGGCCATCATCCCGCGAACCCGGGCGATTATCTCATCGCTGAACACCGAATGCTCGTCGTTGGCCAACAGGTGCCGCAGGATCGGCGCAATCGTGCCGATCAGCGCATCACCGTGCGCCAATTCGTCACACAGGACGATCTCGACGCTGCGGTCCGCGTCCAGCTGGGCAATATTCTGGTCCATAGGCCTGGCCATAGCGCTGCTTGGTTAAAGTCGCGTTAGCCGAGATTTGCTGCCGAGCAGCGCCAGCGCGGCAATTGCCGCAACCACTGCCCCACCGTGCGCGGCCTCGCTGCCGATCCGGCCCAGGATCGCACCCATCAGCGCGAGCGACAGCAAACTGCGATCGGTCAGCCAGGCACCCCAGCGGCCATCGTGGATTGACGCGACGATCCGCAACCCGGCGATCAGCATGAACGGCGGGAACATCCGGTCGAGCAGTGAATGAGCCGGATCGATCCCCGCGCCCCAGGCAAACAGCATGACTATCACCGCATCGAGCCCCCAGCCATAGACGGCCAGACTGTCGATACCGCGGCGGTTCTGAGTTGCTTCGTGCTCGATCCGGGCAAGAAGAGCCGCACTTTCGCGCAGGATCCAGCCCAGTGCCGTCAGCCCCAGCCCGAGGACGGGCAAAGCAAACCAGCCAGCGCCCAAGGCGAGCATCGCCAGCACCACCGCCGCGATCACCAGCGCGCGCGATCCAGTCCCGGCGTGGAGCAGGGTCGGGCCGAAACTGCGCACCGCCACCAGCGCAAGACCCCGTGCGGGGCCAAGCGGGACCGTATCGCGGGTGCGCTGGCGGATCCACTGCGGCTCGATCGTGTGCGCTTCAGCGTCACTGCGCACCAGGGTCCAGAACAGCCCGTCCTGCCCCGGAACCGGAATTTGCCGCTGGCGAATTCCGCCCTGCAGGGCAATCCGCTGCAGCGCCGAGACTGCATCGCAATCGGCCGGGAGCGTCGCGATCTGCTCGACCAGGCGTCCCGGGATGCGGATCGCGCCGGCCGCCGCGTGATTGAGGTCGATCCGCTCGAACCCGGCGGCGAGGCCCTGCTCGATCGGCTGGACCAGCACGCCCTGGCTCTCGGACAGCAGGTCGACCGTTTCGGCGGTTGAGCTGAACAGCCCATCGGCAAGCGCAATCAGCTCATCGCCGGTGTTGATCAGGCCGAGCAACGGGCGCGGTCCGGAAATGACGTTGAATTGCGCCCCGCGCGCCTCGGCGAGATGCTGGAGTTGCAGGATGTCGGGGGTTAACGCCGGCGCGAGGCAGATGACCCGCTCGCAATCCAGCGCGAGCGCGATCCCGAGTTGCTGGCGCGCCACCGTGAGGCCGCCGACGCGCAGGAAAGCGCGCGGAACCTGGCTTTCCGCAGAAGGCTCGACCAAAGATAACAACGCGACCCGCAGCCTCTGTCTCCGTGCAATCGGGGTGAGAGGCTGCGCTTTTAGGGGAGCCCGCGCACAGTGCCAAGCGATTGCGCAAGCGCTCGCCAAGGCATTGCTTCAAGCCGCCGAAAAATCGTCCAGAAACAGCGCGATTCGGCGCAGCACGCTGGGATCGCCGGGGGCCCCGTCAATCGCCTCTTCGGCCAAGACCAGCAGTGGTTCGGCATGGAAGCTGGCGGCGACGCCCTTGAGGCGCAGCGCAGCCATCTGCCAGTTTCCATCGCAGCGCGAGCGCCGCATCAGGTCGAGCTGACGCGCGACGCTATCGCTAAACGCTTGGCGAAGTTCACTAAACAGCGCGGGATCAGCGCCCGCAGCAGCGGCGAGGGTAGCGTCGAGAGCACCTGCTTCATAAGCCATATAGAGTGCGGTAACAGCGAGTGGTTAAACCGGGGTTTATCCACGGCATATTCATGGTAAACAGATGGCCATGACCAGGGGAACCATCGCCGCCGTCGAAACGCAAGCGCTTGCAGAAGCGCGCGAGCCCGACGAACTCATCCTTGAACATGTCGCCACCGATGACGACTGGTGGGAAGAGCCGGCGCCGCGCCCAGTCCGGCGTTGGGGCGCACAAATTGCGGTCTTGCTCGCGTTCGCGACAATAGTCGGATGGACCGCGCTGTTCGTTGCCGCCAACCTCGAAGCCATGCGTAGCGGCGGCAATCTGGTGCAATGGACCGGGTGGCTGCGCGATTGGGCAGTGCCGGTCGTGCTGGTCGCGGTCGTCTGGCTGTTGACGATGCGCAACAGCCGCCGCGAAGCCACGCGCTTTGGTGATACGGCACGGATGCTGAGCGATGAATCGCTCAAGCTGGAAGAGCGCCTGACCACGGTCAATCGCGAGCTTAGCCTCGCGCGCGAATTCATCGCCGCACAGTCGCGCGATATCGATTCGCTGGGTCGCGTCGCGACCGAGCGGCTCTCGCAGCACGCCGAGCGGCTGGTCACCCTGATCCATGACAATGGCACCCGGATCGACGCCATCGGCGATGTCAGCAGCGCCGCGCTGGAAAACATGGAAAAGCTGCGCAGCCAGCTGCCAGTCATCGCCAGTTCGGCGAAGGATGTGACCAACAACATCGGTACGGCTGGCCGCGCTGCGCACGCCCAGCTCGATGACATGATCAGCGGGTTCAAGAAGCTCAACGAGTTTGGTCAGGCGAGCGAGCGGCAAGTGCTTAACCTGCGCGGCCTGGTCGATGAAACCATTACCGAATTTAGCCGTCAAGCCGATCAACTCGGCACCATTGCCGGACAGCGCTTTGCCGCCCTGGCGGAGAGCGGCGAGCAAGTCCGTGCCGAAATCGACAACCGCGAAGTCGAAGCATTGGGAGCGATCCGCAGCCGCGCTGCCGCGCTGGGCGAAGAACTCGCGGATCTGCGCAGCGCGCTCGACCTGCAGGAGGCTGACAGCCTGACTTCGCTGCGCGCGCGACTCGGTGCGGTGCGCGATGAAAGCTCCGCCCTGGTGCGCTCGCTGCGCGAAGGCGAGAGCGGCGCGCTCGAGGCGTGGCGCGGAGCGATCGGCCAGCTTGAGGAGGACTTGCGCGCAGCAATCAGCCAGGTCGGCGAAATCGACCGCAAGGCGATGGACTCGGCGCGCGCGCGGCTCGCCGAACTGACCGCAGAGGCGGGTCAGGTTGACGAACGGCTGGCCGAACGCGACCGCCTGTTCGCGGCGGAACTCGACCAGCGCCAAACCGAATTCGACGCGCGGCACGAGTTGTTCGTTGCCCGGTTGGGCGAGCAAATGGCCGCGCTCGATGACGCTGCGGCCAGCCAGCGCAGCGCGCAGGATACGCATCTGAACAAAGTGCAGCTCCGTAACGCAGAACTAGGCGAGCAACTGGCGGCGTTCTCCAGCCAAATCGCCGCACTCGCGGCGCAGGGCGGCGAAGCCGAAGGCCAGTTGAGCACCAATGTGGCCGCGATTTCGGATAGTTTGGGCGCGAGCAATGCTGCAATCTCTGCGGCCGACAGCGCCGTTGCCGTACTGACTGACAATGCGGTTCGCCTGCTCGAACTGATCCAGGCCAGCGTTCAACACACCAGCGAAAACCTGCCCGCCGCAATTGGGACCAGCGAGAGCCGTCTCGGCAAGATCGAGGAGCGGGTTCGCGCGGTCCATGCGCTGTCGGGCGAAGCTGCTTCGCGCGGTGAGACGCTGCTCGCCCAGACCGGACAAAGCCGCGAGGCGCTGACCGGCGCGGTCGAGCAGATGGCGGCGCTGCATGGCCAGGTTGCCCAATCGCAATCGCAACACGCCGCCGGGCTGGCCGAGCTTCAGGGCACACTTGAATCGGTGCGAGCGGAGAGCATGGCAGTCGCCGAACTGGCGCAGCGCGAACTCACCGAATCGATAGAACAGCTCAGCATCTCCGCGCGCGATGCCGTTGCCGGGATCGAGGCGATGAGCGCGCGATCGATCTCGGCGCTGGCGGACCGGATCGGCGAGGAAAGCGGCGCTGCGATCGATGCCACCCTGCGTAATCGCGCGGCGCAAATCGCCGGCCAGCTTGAACAAGCCTCGGCCAAGGCGGCCAGCGCGAGCCGCGACGCTGCGGTGCAACTGCGCGACCAATTGGCCAAGGTCAACGAACTTGCCGGCAATCTTGAGCGCCGCGTTGCCCACGCCCGCAGCCGCGCCGAAGAGCAGATCGATCATGATTTCGCGCGGCGCGTGGCGCTGATCACCGAGAGCCTCAATTCGAACGCGATCGATATCGCCCGCGCGCTCGACAGCGACGTCACAGACACCGCTTGGGCGGCCTATCTCAAAGGGGATCGCGGGATCTTTACTCGCCGCGCGGTGCGCCTGCTCGATGCGCCCGAAGCCAAGGCAGTGGCGCAGCTCTACGAAGCCGACCGCGACTTCCGCGATCACGTCAGCCGCTACATCCACGATTTCGAGGCGATGCTGCGCCAGCTCTTGTCCACCCGCGACGGCCATGCGCTGGGTGTGACGTTACTGTCATCGGATATGGGCAAGCTTTATGTCGCGCTGGCGCAGGCGATCGAGCGCCTGCGGAACTAGGGTCCGGACCCAATAACAGGATTCCCAATCTGCTCGGAATATGATTCAACGCCTTTGGCGAGGAGGCGTTGAGAATGTCTGATTTCTTTTGGTTTTCCGATGCGCAATGGGAGCGGATCGCGCCGCTTTTGCCAACCGATGTGCGCGGCATGAAGCGGGTTGATGATCGCCGGGTTTTAAGCGGGATCGTCCATGCGCTCAAATGCGGTGGCCGCTGGGCCGATTGCGCTGATGTTTATGGCCCCAGGAAAACGCTCTACAATCGCTTCGTGCGCTGGGCTGAGCGTGGCATCTGGGAGGATATTTTCAGCACGCTTGCCGGGGCCGAAGATGCGCCGGACCGGCTCTTCATCGACAGCAGTTGCATCAAGGTTCATCGCTGTGCGGGAGGCGCAAAAGGGGGGCCTTGGCCAATGGTATCGGCCAGACACGCGGCGGCCGTAACACCAAGCTCCACGTCGTCTGCGATATCAAGGGGCGACCCTGTGTCCTGCTCCTGACCCCCGGAAATGTGCATGATTGCAAGGTCGCACAGACGATTATCGCCGCCATGCCACCCTCTGCCGAACTCGTCGCCGACAAAGGATATGACAGTCGGCCCTTGCGCGAATGGCTTGCCGAGCGGGGCACCCAGCCAGTCATCCCGCCGCGCAAGAACCGCAAAATCCAGTATCATTATGACGCTGCAATCTACAAACAACGCAACGTCGTCGAACGCCTCTTTTGCCGCATCAAGGACTGGAGGCGCAGCGCCACCCGCTTCGACCCAAACATCAAAAACTTCATGGCAGCAATCGCACTCGCCGCAGCCGTAATCTGGTGGCTGTAATGAGTCCGGACCCTAGAACCAGCGAGTAATGTCGATGCTCTCGATAGTCAGCCAGCCATAGACATAGTTGGCATAGTACGCACCGAACAGCAGCAGCGACAGCAGCGTGGCGCGCAGCGCGACCTTCTTCGGGTTGAAGTTGACCGGCGCGCTGCTGACCTGACCCTGGACCAGCTCGGCATTGGCATCATCGTGCGTGCGCAGTCCGAACGGCATGACCAGAAATGCCGCAAGCACCCAGAACAAGACGTAGATCGCCAAAGCCGCATTCCAACGCATGGTCAGCCCTCACCCATGATTACGCGCACTTGCGGCTTCTTGCCCGACCAGCGCTGCGCGGTGCGGCGCGCGGCGAGGCGTGCGGCTTCGAGCACCACTTCGCGATCTTGCTTCTGCGCGCCTTTTAGCTTGGTCAACGCAGCAGCAACGTCCCGTTGGGCCTCGGCGATAAAGTCGTCCTGATCTTCTTCAAGCGGGAGGCCGAGCGAATCAATCTGGACCCGTCCGTTCGCTCCGAGCACCACGAACACCACTCCGTTCTGCGCCAGACGGCGGCGCATCACGATGGCCTCGCCATTGGCGGGCGAGATGATGTCGCCATCGAGAATCAGGCGGCCATTGCGGACTTCGGCGATCTTGCCCGGCTTGCCCGGAGCGAGCCGGACGAGGTCGCCGTTGCCCTGCACTACGGTCTGCGGAATGCCGCGTTCCTTGCCGAGCCGACCTTGCTCTTTCATGTGGCGCATTTCGCCGTGGACCGGGACCAGGATTTGCGGCCGGATCCAGCCATAAAGCGCTTCGAGCTCCGGCCTGCCGGGATGCCCCGAAACGTGGATTTCGCTTTGCCGATCAGTCACAATCGTGATGTCGCGAGTGGCAAGGCGGTTCTGGATGCGGCCGATGGCGACTTCGTTGCCCGGGATCTGCCGGCTTGAGAACAGCACGACGTCGCCGGCTGACAAACCGATCTGATGGCTTTCCTCGGCCACGCGCGACAAGGCGGCTCTGGCCTCGCCTTGACCGCCGGTGGCAAGGATCAGCACCTCGCCGCGCGGCAAGGCCATGGCGGTCTGGAAGTCGACCAGGTCGGGGAAGTTGCGCAGGTAGCCGCAGCCTTTGGCCGTACGGATGATCCGATCAAGCGAGCGCCCCGCCACACACAGCCGCCGCTTGGTGGCATCGGCCACTTCGCCCAGCGTCTGCAATCGCGCCACGTTTGAGGCGAAGGTCGTGACCAGCACGCGCTTGCCCTTGTGTTTGGCCACTTCGGCGAGCAGGCCATCGCGGACCATGCCCTCGGAGCCCGACGCCTCGGCATTGAATACGTTGGTCGAATCGCAGACCAGCGCCAGCACGCCTTCATCGCCGATTGCGGTCAATTCGGCTGCAGTCGCGGGGGTGCCGACCAGCGGCGCATCGTCGAGCTTCCAATCGCCGGTGTGGAAGATGCGGCCATAGGGCGTCTCGATCACAAGAGCATTGCCCTCGGCAATCGAGTGCGCCAGCGGGACGTAGCGAATGCCGAACGGGCCGATCTGGAATTCGTCGAGGTGATCGATCACGTTGAGCTCGATCTCGCGCGCGATCCCGGCTTCCTCTAGCTTGTCGGTAACCAGTGCGGCGGTGAACGGGGTGGCGTAGAGCGGCACGCCCAGTTCTTGCGCAAAGTAGGGCACGGCACCGATGTGATCCTCGTGCGCGTGGGTCAGTACGATCCCGAGGAGGTCAGCCTTGCGTTCTTCGATGAAATCGAGATCGGCGAAGACCAGTTCGGTACCGGGATATTCATTGGCACCGAAGGTCATCCCCAGGTCGACCATCAGCCACTTGCCGTTGCAGCCGTAAAGGTTGACGTTCATGCCGATTTCGCCCGATCCGCCGAGCGCGCAGAACAGCAATTCGTTGCCGGGCTTGTGATTGGAAGCTTTGGTCATTTTGATCCGAAATTGGAGGCATAAAGCTGGGCGATGCCGCGCAGCGTCAGGTCGGGTTCGACCCGGTCGAACAGGTCGGCGTGCTGCTGGAACAGCGGGGCGAGCCCGCCAGTCGCGATCACTTTGACCGGGCGGCCGATCTCGGCCTTCATCCGCGCCAGCATTCCTTCGATCATGCTGACATAGCCCCAGTAAATCCCGATCTGCATTTGCCCGACCGTATCGCGTCCGATGACGCTGGCGGTGGGTGGCGGTTCGATGGCGATCCGGGGCAACATCGCCGCGTTTTCATACAGCGCGTCGAGCGACAGGCTGACCCCGGTGGCGATCGAACCGCCGAGGTAAGCGCCGTCTGCACCGATATGATCGAAAGTGGTAGCAGTTCCGAAGCTGATGACGATCTTGTCACCGCTTTCGAGCGCCTGCGCCGCGATCGCGTTGACTGCCCGGTCCGCGCCGAGTGCCTTGGGTTCATCGACGTTGAGCGCGATGCCCCAATCGAGTGGCGGGCGCCCAGCAATCAGCGCCTCGACCCCGAAATATTTTCGCGAGAGAACCTGCAGGTTGTGCAGCGCGCGCGGAACGACGGTAGCAATCACCACTGCCGAGACTTCGGCGCGAGCATGGCCCTCCATCTTCAGCAGTTGATCGAGCCAAACCGCATATTCGTCAGCTGTGCGGCGCATGTCAGTGGCGATTGCCCAGCGTTGCACAATTGCGCCACTGCCATCGACCAGCGCGAACTTGACATTGGTATTACCGTTATCGACCGCGAGCAGCATTTCCGGTCCCCTTAAGCTAAGCGCACTTCGCCCGCATGGACGGTGCGGGTGGTGCCGTCTGCGAGCCGCAGTTGCAAGGCTCCATCGGTGGTGAGCCCGGCAAACTGGCCTTGCAGCGGCGTTTCGCCCAGCTCTCCGATCAGCAGCGGCGTGCCCAGGGGGTGCGCGGCTGCTTGCCAGCGGCGCAGCAGCGGATCGAGCCCGAAGCTGCGCCAGCGGTTCAGCTCAAGGTCGAAGCTCTGCGCCAGCGTCGCGGCAAAGGTTTCGCGATCCGGCGCCGGGCCGAACGCGCTCAGTGCAATCGTCGCGCGTCCTTCGACCTGCGGCGCAGCGGCGAGGTTGACCCCGATCCCGACCACCACCGCGTCGCCGACCCGTTCGAGCAGGATACCGGAAAGTTTGGCTCCGCCGACCAGCACATCGTTGGGCCATTTGAGCTGCGCCAAGTGCGGCGGCAGGATCAGCGGCGAGACGGCTTCGAGCACCGCCAGTCCGGCGACCAGAGCCAGTGTCCCCGGCGCGGGATCGGTCGGCACGAGGTGGACGACAGTCGAGCCCATGAAATTGCCCGCGCCGTCGAACCATGCACGGCCTTGGCGGCCCTTCCCCGCACTCTGGCGGTTGGCGACCAGCCAGTCACCCTCAACGACCCGCTCGTGCGCGCCGATCCGCGCGGCGAGATCGGCGCTGGTCGAACCGGTAGTGGCGATAGTGTGGATCAAACCGGCGCGAACAGCACGCCCGCGGCGGTCATGGTCAGCGCGGTCAGGCCCTTGGTTACCAGGTAGCCCAAAGGCGAGACGAACACCGCGCAGCTGGCGAGCAGCCATTCGTGCAGCATGTCGCTGCGCCCGGTGACGCGGTCCACCGGCTCATCGAAGTACATCACCTTGAGCACCTTGAGGTAGTAGTAAGCGCCGATCACGCTGGCCACCGCCGCCGCCGCGGCGAGCCAGACCATCCCGGCGTTGACCGCCGACTGGAACACCACAAACTTGCCCCAGAACCCGAAGAAGAACGGGATCCCGGCCATCGAAAACATAATCGAGCCCAGCCCCAGCGCCAACATCGGCCGGGTGCGAGACAGCCCGGCAATATCCGCCATGCCTTCCAGCTGGTTGCCGTCTTCATCCTTGAGCATCAGAATGGCGACAAACCCGCCGATGGTCATTGGCACGTAGATCGTGAGATAAACCAGCATCGCCGCTGCACCCTGCGGGGTCGCGCTGGCCAGCCCGACCAGCATGAAGCCGACATTGTTGATCGACGAATAGGCCAGCAGCCGCTTGAGGTTGCTCTGCCCGATTGCACCGAGCGCACCGACCAATATCGAGGCCAGTGCGATGAACGAGACAATCTGCTGCCATGCCGCCGCTTGCGTGCCGAAGGCCTCGAGCGCGACCCGCATCGTCAGCGCCAGCGCTGCCACTTTGGGAGCCGAGGCGAAGAAGGTCGTCACCGGGGTCGGCGCGCCTTCGTAAACGTCGGGGGTCCACATGTGGAACGGCACCGCGCTAATCTTGAACGCCAGGCCCGAGAGGACGAACGTCAGCCCGAACAGCGCGCCCATCGAAATGTGGCCCGAGAGCGCGGCGGAGATCCCGGCAAACCCGATCGTCCCGGTAAAGCCGTAAGTCAGGCTGATCCCGAACAGCAGGATCCCGCTGGCGAGCGCACCGAGCACGAAATACTTGAGCCCTGCCTCAGCCGAGCGTTCGTCGGTCTTGAGGAAGGCCGCCAGCACATAGGCCGACAGCGAATTGAGTTCGAGCCCGACATAAAGCGTGAGCAGGTTGGTCGCCGAGACCATGATCCCCATGCCCAGCACGGCGAACAGCACCAGCACCGGATATTCGCTGCGCATTGCGTGGTATTTGTCGAAGAACGCCGGGGCAACCAGTAGTGACGCTGCCGCCGCTACATAGATCAGCAGCTTGGCAAAAGCGGCGAAGGCATCGCCCGAAAGCAGCCCGCTGAACGCCAGCGCATCCGCCCCGCGCACCCCGTGCCACAGCGCCGGCGCGGTAATTGCTGCGGCACCCAGCAGCGTCAGCACCGCGAGCCAAGTGATTGCTCGCGCATCGCGGCGGGTCTGCCCCCAGGCCGAACCGACCAACAGGGCGATCCCGACTACGCTGAGCAATTCTTCGGCTGCACCGATGCGCAGCGACTGGATCCAGTCCATCAGTGCGCTCCCTCGGCTTGCGCTTCGCCAATTGGCGGCGGCTTGCCCATTTCAAACTTTGCGTCCCCGGCTGGCTTGGTCGCGGCGAGCCGCGCCTCGATCGCGCGGATGTCGCCGCGCATCGGGGCGAGGAAGCTTTCGGGGTAAATCCCCATCCACAACACCGCCGCGGCAATCGGCGCGAGCATCAGCCACTCGCGCGGGTTCAGATCGGCCATCGCGGCAGCATCGGCATTGACTTGCCCGCCGAACGCGATCCGGCGGTACAGGTACAGCATATAAGCCGCGCCGAGAATGATCCCGGTGGTGCTGACAAACGCGACCCAACTCGACTGCTGGTAGATACCCGCAAGGCTGAGAAATTCACCGATGAACCCGCTGGTGCCGGGCAGGCCAACCGAGGCCATGGTGAACAGCATGAACAGCAGCGCATAATACGGCATATTAATCGACAGCCCGCCGTAGCGGTTGATTTCGCGCGTGTGCAGCCGGTCGTAGATCACCCCGACGCACAGGAACAACGCAGCCGAGACAAGCCCGTGGCTCAGCATCACGATCATCGCGCCTTCGAGGCCTTGCGTGTTGAACGCGAACAGCCCGACCGTGACGATCGCCATGTGCGCCACCGACGAATAAGCGATCAGCTTCTTCATGTCGGTCTGCACCAGCGCCACCAGCGAGGTGTAAACCACCGCGACCATCGACAGGCCGTAAATCAGCCAGGCGTAATCGGCGCTGGCCGAGGGGAACATCGGCAGCGAGAAGCGGATGAAGCCGTAGCCGCCCATCTTGAGCAAAACGCCCGCGAGGATCACCGAGCCTGCGGTCGGTGCTTGGACGTGCGCATCGGGCAGCCAGGTGTGCACCGGCCACATCGGCATCTTGACCGCGAAACTGGCGAAGAAGGCGAGCCACAGCCACTTCTGCGCGGCGGGGTCGAAATCGTACTGCATCAGCGTCGGGATGTCGGTGGTCCCGGCATCGTTGACCATCCACAGCATCGCGATCAGCATCAGCACCGAGCCGAGCAGCGTGTAGAGGAAGAACTTGTAGCTCGCGTAGATCCGTTCGGCCCCGCCCCACACGCCGATGATCAGGTACATCGGGATCAACCCGGCCTCGAAGAAGATGTAAAACAGATAGAGATCCTGCGCTGCGAACACGCCGATCATCAGCGCTTCCATCAGCAAGAACGCGGCCATGTATTCGCCGACGCGCTTGTCGATGGCCTTGCTGGCGAGCACGCAAATCGGCATCAGGAACACCGACAGCTCGATCAGCAGCAGCGCGATCCCGTCGATCCCAAGCTTCCACGAAAAGCCCGAGAACAGCGGCAGGCTCTCTTGGAATTGCCACTGTGCGCCGCCGACGTCGAACTTCGCCCAGAGCACCAGCCCGAGTGCAAAATCGAGCAGCGTGGCGACCAAGGCAATCGTGCGGGCCAATTTGGCGTCGGCCATCAGGCAGCCAAGCCCCGCCAGCAGCGGCACCGCGAGCATCACCGAAAGGATGGGGAATTGGTTCATCTCAGCGCGCCGCCCACCAGATTACCCAGCTGATCGCACCAGTCAGGCCGAGCAGCATTACGAGGGCATAGGAATAGAGATACCCGGTCTGCATCCGCGCCGCGACCCGGCTGCCCAGCGCCACCGCCCAGGCCGAGCCGTTGGGGCCGAACCGGTCGATGAACCCGACATCGCCGAGCTTCCAGAACTTGTCGCCGAGCCAGAATGCGGGGCGGACGAACAGAAAATCGTAGAGCTCGTCGAAGTACCACTTGTTGTAGAGGAATTTGTAGAGCACCCCGATCTGGCCGACGACCTTGGCCGGGAAGCCGGGCTCGCGGATGTAGGCGTACCACGCGATGGCAAAGCCGGTCAGCATCACCGTGAACGGCGCCCATTTCACCCAGTCCGGCACGGCGTGCATGTGGTGGATCAGCTCTTCGCTGAACGCCACGCTGCCGCGCCAGAACTCGCCCGAGCCGTCGCTGATGAAGGAGTGATGGAACGCAAACCCGGCGAGCACCGCGCCGAGGCTGAGCACGCCGAGCGGGATCAGCATCGTCAGCGGGCTTTCGTGCGGGTGATAGCCGGCGGTGCCGTCGTCGTGCGCCGCATGGGCGTGATGATCGTCATGCAC
>JANYGC010000002.1 GCA_025359425.1 Sphingomonadaceae bacterium | reverse complement strand
TCGTCATCTGCGGTGAACAAATGGTCATTGGCCTCCACCGTTTCATAGCAGGCGCGCTCCATTTCTTCCGGAGTCATCTGCAATGGGATGCGCAGAATTTTCAGGCCCGTGTAAAGCCGGTCAATGTGGTCACGCAGTTTGAACTGCGTCTTGCCAAATGATCGCGTCATTTCAAACACCATGTCGCCAAACATCAGGGCGGAGTCATAGATAGAAACCTTGGCTTCAGCCTCAGGAACCATTTTTCCGTTGAAATACACCACACGCCCGAGATTTGACATTTTTCTATCCTGCAATTTGATGAAACACTTGGAATTATCCCACTGGCTTCTTCTGGACAGATTTAGCGCCCAGCCACATCATCAAGAAGACCGGGGCTATACACATCGTCGAACCATCGAATGGTGTCGGTGATGTGAAAGTTTGCGTTACGTGGGTAGAGGTAGGCATATAGCTGACGCATAAATTCATATTGCGCCGGCGTATTCACATCCAGTACCAGGTCAGGCCTGCGAAACTCGGGCGGGCACACCACCGTGCTGATGGGGCACCAGGCGGCATCCACCGGCTGCTGCACGGTGTAGTCAAAAAAATTGAGGTGAACATGCTCGCGCTGGCGGGCATCTGTGTGGCGGGCACGCGCATCAGCCAATAACGACGCATCAAATATCTCAGCGCCTATGCCGTCTGGGTAGCCTGAATCATTGATGACTGTCAGATTCGACGAAAAGCCAGGCCTGTCCAAAGACAGGTGGTGATCAACGATACGGTCAATTTCAGATGGCTCCGGCGTCGCGTTGTCTGCCGGCAGGCGCACTATGTAGTCGGCATGACTGAACAGGGCTGCCTGGTAGTAGCGCTCCACCAGATCATTTTCTGAGCCAGCAAAAACTGACACGCCATAAGCCTGACCCAGTTGTGCAAGCACTCTGTCTTTTGGTGTGTCGGGTATGGCAAGAACAATTTCATCAAGCCGCTGGCAACGCTTGACGCGTTCAAGAATACGGCCAACCAGAGACGCACCGGCAAGGTCCATCATGGATTTCCCAGGCAAGCGCGATGAACCCATGCGCGCCTGAATGATCAGCACAACGCGTTTTTTTATTAGCTCAGACATGTGAGGCCTGGCCTTGACCAAAGTAAGCGGTTTCAACCATCCCGCAAAGAATGTGGCCCATCAGAATATGACACTCTTGGATGCGCGCCGTTTCTTGTGACGGCATACACAAGCATTCGCACAGCGGCTTGAGCTGACCACCGCTGGTGCCTGTCCAAGCAAGCGTCTTCACGCCAAGGCTGTTGGCCATCTTGACTGCCGCCAAAATATTGGCACTGTTACCACTGGTTGAGATGGGTATAAAAACATCGCCCGGCCGCGCAATGCCTTGCAGTTCACGCGCAAAAACCAGCTCATAGCCGTAGTCATTGCCAATCGCACTGATGGCCGAGCTGTTGGTCCCCAATGCCAGCGACGCCAGGGGGGCACGGTCAAACATAAAACGCGAGGTGAATTCAGCCGACAGGTGCTGTGCATCTGCAAAGCTGCCGCCGTTGCCCGCAAAAATAACTTTGCCGCCGTTACGCAGAGCACCCAGACAGGCTTCAGCAAGCCAAGCAAGTTGTTCCAACAGGGCATCGTCAGCCAGCAAAGCCTGTTTAACCTGCATCGATGCGCTGATCTCGGCGCGAATGAAGTCCATCGCAGTTGGGGCTGTAGGGCTCGTATTCACAACGTCCCCTCCAGCTTTTCAAGTGCCGTCCAGAAGCCCTCGCCGCCATTTTTATGCCCCTGCCATATCTCTGGAATGAACGAGGCTTGAGGGCAGCCCTTCTTCAATATGTCACCCAGGCGAACAAAATCAATCTCGCCCTCACCTATCTGCAAACCTTCACCGTTCAGGCCTTTGGCATCGCCCAAATGAAGGTGTGATGAAAACGGGGCGATTTTTTCAGCAAAGTCGTAAAAGTCAACGCCCAGGTGGTTGCATGTGAGCCGCGTATGTGAAATGTCAAAGCACATGCGCAGTTTGAGCTTGTCACACCAGGCCACAATTTCGTCAACCTGCACAAAGATGTTCTGGTAGCGTTGCCCGCCAAAGTGCCACGGGAATGGCGCCATGGTTTGTGGAATCAGCTCTACGCCGTCCAGGTCAAGCTCGTTCAGGCTGGTGGCAAACCGTTCGTAATAAGCCTGGATGACCGATGCAGGCAAAGGCGCATCCATGGTGAAGCCGCCAACATTCGCCACAATCATTGGCCGCTCAGTTTGCGGAAAAAAGCGTTTCAATCCGCGCGTGATATCAATGACGCGCTGTGTCTCGCGTACAGAATCTGCACGGTAAGTGGCATCAGGCGATGCCAGGTCCATCAAGCGGCTGCCCGCAAACAGTTCAGGTGCATGCACCACAAAGCCGCAAGCATAAGTCCCGGTCAAAAAATCGTCCGGGTTCAGCTCCATGTCGGAGTAAGACAAATGAAACTCAAACAAATCAGGCTTGATACGGTTCGCGTACTCCTTGAAGTCGTGATAACGCACCGGCACACCCCACGGGCGCTCAAAAGAATAACTGCGCGGCTCAATACGCTCGTCTTTCAGGTCAGACGGGTAAAAGAAGTCTTCTTCGTTCAAGTCATGCTGTAGCGTGCGCCCTAACAGTTGCTCATAGTGCTGCGGTGAAAGCCCTTGCCCGGGGCTACGCACCTGTACATGCTCAGGTTTTAAGACGGTGCCTTTTACCAGCGGCGTGGCCGCGACTAGGCTTTTACCCAGGTTCTCGCGGTTGATCATTTCGCCTTGCGAGATACGGCGCTCACCGCCGTCACCCATGGCTTGTTCAATTTCCCGAATGCCTTCAATCAAACGCTTGAACTCGCCTTGCTCCAGGCTGGCGGCATGGTCTGGCCCCTCCATGGAACGGTCGAGCGTGAAATGCCGCTCAATCAGGCAGGCGCCCAAAGTCACTGCAGCCAGGCTGACAGCTGTGCCCCTTTCATGGCCCGAATAACCAATCAGCGGGTGTATGCCGCGAAGTTGCTCAATCCACCGCAACTGAATATCGTGTAATGGCGCGGGGTAGGTGCTGTTGCAATGAAGCAGCACAAACTGCGCACTGCGCTGGTTCAAGAAGTTCACGGTGATTTGAACTTCTTCGCGGCTGCTCATGCCGGTAGAAAGTATCAACGGCTTGCCTGTTGCGCAAAGCCTGTCGAGCAGCGGCAGGTTGGTCAGGTCAGCCGATGCAACCTTGTAAGCGGGTACCTGGAGGTCCTCGAGAATATCAACGCTGGTTTTATCCCAAGGCGTACAAAGGTACAAGATGCCCTTGTTTGCACAGTATTGAGCCAGTTGCCGATGCTGCTCAATAGACAATTCAAAGCGCCTGAGCAGGTCAAGTACATACTCGGTGCCCAGGTCTTCGCCGTCTTTGCGCAGCGTACGCTTGCGGTACACCTCATCCAGGTGGCGCATTTGAAATTTCACGCAGTCTGCGCCCATCTCAACGGCGAGATCGACCATTTGCAAGGCACGCTCAAAGCTGCCGTTGTGGTTGTTTCCAATTTCGGCAATCACGAATGCACGGTTTGCACCTATCGCATAGCCTCCAATATTCACGGTCATAACGTTTGTGTTTCCAGATGATTTTTACGCTCGCGGGCAGACCATGTGCGCAGGCCTTCGCTCTCAAAACGGAAGGGTTGAACCTTCAAGCCCGAAGACTCCAGATTGGCCACCAGCTCATGCCGGCGAAACGGCGTGACATAAAAAAGAAAAAAGCCGCCTCCGCCAGCACCTAACAACTTGCCACCTATCGCACCATGTTCCAGTGCATCAGCGTAAATCTTGTCAAGCCTGCTGTTGGAGATTTTGTTGCTGAATTGTCGCTTGAACTGCCACGCCTCGTGCAGGGCCTGGCCAAACTGCAGCAGCCTGCCACGCAGCAGGTGGTTGCGCATGATGTAGGTCAGCTCCACATTGGACTGCACCTTTTGCCTGACTGCATCTTGCTGCATGTGCTGCCGCTGGTCGGTATGAATGTCGCCCGACTCGTGCGAGGTGCCGGTGTCGCATAGCACCAGGCTTTCCTCAAGCTCCAGCAGCGTATCCGTCTGGATCCTCAGCGGATGGACAATATTCTGGTCCATCCTGAATTCCATAAAATTAAAACCGCCAAAGACAGTTGCGTACTGGTCCTGCCAACCGCCTGCTATGCCAAGGTACAGACGCTCTGCCTGAAACGCAAGCTCAGCCAGCTCATGCAAATCCCAGCGGTCTTGCCGAAACTGGTTAAAGCAACCCAGCACCACAGCAGAAATTACGGCAGAGCCACCCAGACCAGAGTTCATCGGAAAGTCTGAATGCAAGTAAAGCTCAAAACCAAAATCAGGGTGGACTACTTTAAGCAAGGCCTGAACCAAGCCAAAAGGCCCCGGCTGGGTCAAAGTGCTTTGCAGATCAGGCGCTTCAAGCGATGCCTTCAAGTCACGCGAATGAATGATGATCTTTTCATCACTGCGCACCCGCAAAGTGGCATGGCTGTAGAGCGAGATGGTGGTGTTGATGACTGCACCGCCTTCACCCGCAAAAAAATGCGTCAGGTCCGAGCCGCCACCGCCAAAGCTGATGCGTACCGGTGAGCGTGCCCTTGCATAAATGCGCTCTTCGCGCTGAACCGGAATATGGTCCCGGCTGACCATACCGGTAAGTTGCCTGGCTGCATCCAGCAATGGAATGGCACGGATGCGGTTGTCCAGCTGCTTAAGTAATAACTCGCGGGGTGTGGCCTGGTCAGCCCACACAAAGTCCGGGTTGGCACATGATGAAATCGCATCATCAAGCGCTGCGCCATCAAGCATTTTTCTGCGAATATCGCCGTCTGTCGCAAGCCCCGACACCGCGCCAGAAGCGTCGGTCGTCAAAATGATGCCGTGGTGATTGGCCTCAATCAGCGCGAGCGCTTCTCTCAAGGGTGCCGTCTCAGCGATCAAAAACAGATTCAGGCTCACGGTGCTCCTACTTTTCCAGATTCAACCCAGCGACAAAACCGAAAATAATCTGCCGGGATACCAATATCAATAAATTCAGAGTCAAGGCTGACGGCGCTAAGCTCGCCATTAATCACCAGTTTTGGAAACAGATCCCGTTCCAGTGAAAACGGCTGACCACCCCAGTTTGCAAACAAACCAGCCGCCAAATGATACAGCCCAGCATTGATCCAGCCAGGCTTTGTACCAGCCTGCTTTTCCTCAAAACAAAGCACCCGGCCTTTTTCGGCCATCACACGGCCATAACGCTCCGAATCCGCCACATGCACCATGGCCAAGGCGGGAGCCGTGACGGCAGATACTTGGCCGACGCCATGACTCAGCCAGGTATCGGCATTCGCAGTCAAAAAAGCACCTGACAACTGAAGTTCACGCACAGCGTAGGCAATTGCACCACCCGTACCCATAGGCTGTGGTTCAACAAGGCAGGTAATGTGGCAACCCGAATAATCTTCAGTTGCTTGCAATGTCTGCAAAAAGCCCTTCATCAGTTCCGCCTGGTGATGGAGCAAAAAAGTAAAGCGCGTGATGCCCTGGGCCCGCCAGTTGTCCATCATGTAGTGCAAATAAGGTTGCCCCATCACAGGCGCCAAAGGCTTGGGCACATCAGAAACAACTGAACGCAGCCGGGTACCGAAACCTCCTGCCAGTACAAGCAAATGGTTAACGCTCACGCTTTTTCCAGATGGGCAATCACCGTGTCGCATTTGCCAACCGCTGCCAGTGATGCAGCGTAGGCAGCATTGAGTGCTGGCGTGTCAAGAAACCCCCACTGCTGATGCCCACCGGGTTGATTTCGGCTCAACCAATGCAGGTGATTGGACAGTGGATAACGCTGAAACTGCTCAACGGCAATGACTTTCAAGCCTGCCTGGTTCGCAAGAACGCGCAAGGTATCAGCATTGAACAAATACAGGTGCTGGCTCCAATAGGTAAACTTTTGAAACGCATCGTTGGCATACAACGTCAGCAATGCGTCTTCAGAACTGGGTACTTCAACCACCAAGCGCCCATCACTGGCCATACATGCAGCAAGGTTTTTCAACATCACCCGGGGGTCGGCCAAATGTTCAATGACATGAAATGCGGTAACAAGGTCGTAGCCACCACCCGCAGCTTCAAGGCTGCGATGCAAGGTCAGTGCATCGCCCCAATGATCATGTACGCGCTCTTCAAGCTCTACACCCGCCACACTAGAAGCCAACGTCTGAGCCTTCAAGGCAAAGCCGCCAGCACCGCAACCAAAGTCAAGCACCTTACGGTTGACGATGGCTGGTTTGAGCATGTCAAACCGGCGCTGGTCATCTTGCGCCGTATCGCGCAGCCATTGCGCCATGGATGGCAAAGCTTGCCCGTGCATGCCCGAATTTTCGTAATGGCTGGTACCTATGTGCGCAGCAGAGTCCAGCGCCACCAAGCCACAGTTGGTGCATTCCAGAATCTTCAAAGATGAATTGTCTCGCGCTGAGCCTTTGCGGACGCGATGCGTATCGTGAGTACAGAGATAGCATTTCATGGTGAAGAAGCCTGTCCGTGTCCTGTACTGTTCGTTTGAGCAGATCCGATACCTCGCATAAAAGACGATGGATGGTGAAGCAGGGTGTTGTAGTTGTAAATCCGGTGCGTTCGAAAAGCCAGTTTAGGACTTTTCTTCCATACGCAGCTCACGAGAGACAACACATCCAGCATCAGCTTTGCAGGCTTGGCAAAAACTCCCGACAACTTGTGCGCAGAACTGGCTGTATGCCCCACTGCAAGCACTACTTTTTCAATAGGGTCAACCTGGTTGCTCAGCGAATAAATAGCCGACAACTGTTGTTGTAGTTCCGGGTTCTTGATGGCAGCCAATTGTAGGTCCGCACACATTTCAAGCAACGCAGGCAGATCACGTGGCCGATGGCATGCTTGCGAAAAGGTTTCCATGAACGGGTTCATATGGGCCGACTGGTAGTTACTCTCTTGCAAGGCGTCTATCGACACAATGGGAATACCCAGGAGGTAAGGCTCTGTGTAGGCAGAACTGAGCGTGCCAACCACTGTTGAAAGCCTTTCAAGCCAACCCATGTAGTCGGTACTGCTGTCCACATCCAGTAATGGGCCATACTTTTTTTGCAGAAGCTGGTAAGCCTCAATCCCTTCATTCGGATGCGGTCTGATGCTGACCGCAATGCCTTTGCTGACGAGAGATTCAATCACCTGGCAAGTGATTGCAAAACTTTCCATCTCAACGACTGTCCGCTCCAGATAAGCTCTGCCCCGTGTATCCCTGACATCCATACTCATCAGATTATCAAAAGGGTGTCTGCCATCGAAAGTATTGATGATTTCAAATCGCGACAAAATCCCGATACGTTGCCGTCCCGGTCTGGATTTGAAATGCCGGAGCAGGCTCAGCCGTATTGATCCGGTTGCGCTGACTCTGGCAGGGTCCACCTGGCGCTCTTTGACCAGCCAGCCTGCCGACCAGATGCTCCAGGTAAATATTTTTTCAAAATACTGGTAGGCAATCTCTTTGGGATAGGTGCCAGATATACCGAGCTGGTTGCCCTCAATTTCGCCCTCCACCTCGTTGGAAAAAATACGGGCGCCACGCTTGTGCAGCGACGCAAGCTCCCGCTCGGACAAGCTGAAAACATGCGAAAGAATGACGACGTCTGGTGTAAAAAACCTGAGCAGTCGCTGCGTGCTGGAGCGCGACGAAAGTATCACGTTGTACCCAGCGGCTTCCAGGCTTTTTGCAAGTACCCAGTTTGCCGGATATTCCCGCCTGAGAGCGTCGGTATGAATGAGTGCTGTGGGTTTGATCATCAGGGATAGCCTTTGCCAATGGTGACATAGCGGGCTGTTTCCCGCGTGTCGAGCACACTGTTTTTGTCAAATGAACAATCGGGCGCGTTTGATGTGACAACACCCGAAAAACCTAGCGTACCGTTGACCGTAGGTCCGGCAAAATCCCACTGCCTGGGCGCTGTTTCGTGCCAAAACGCGGGGTTGCGAAAGTTGTCCATGAGAAATTGCAGGCCGCGCGGCTCTACCCCCAGCCAGTCGCAAAACAAACTGGTAGCTTCTGCTGGCTGTTGTTCATGTTGCAAAACAAGTGCCAAACCCTGGTCGCGGGTCAACCGACCATGGCGAATTTCCCGGCAGGCGTGGTCAGTGACTTTTGAAAACCCGTGCTTGTACAGCTTCAACTGGTCATGCAGGTTCATGTAGTTAAAGCAATCCACAAAATCATAGGTGTCAAAAGTGCGCGCAAAAGGCGCGGTCTGGTACGCGTAGTCCCTGATCATTAGCTCATGCTGCGCCTTGGGGTCCCACCGCACATAGTTGCCAAGGTAAATACCCTTTACACCAACACTATTCAGGTCATGGTCATCAGGGTAGCGGTATTGCCAGATATCGTCTTCCGTCAGGCTGTCAAAAATAGACAGCAGA
The DNA here is from genome assembly GCA_025359425.1 of Sphingomonadaceae bacterium. GTDB lineage: Bacteria > Pseudomonadota > Alphaproteobacteria > Sphingomonadales > Sphingomonadaceae > Novosphingobium. The sequence continues at coordinate 97 of JANYGC010000002.1, read as the reverse complement.
TCATCTGCCTCGTAGCCCATCAGATCGTGGTCTTTTCTGTAGCGGCGGGTCATCTGTACTTCGTGTGCATGAGAAAACATGCCCACTTGTTCCAACC
>JANYGC010000125.1 GCA_025359425.1 Sphingomonadaceae bacterium | reverse complement strand
GCAGTCAGTAATTTTGGGCCAGAGACGCCGGGGCATTTTGCGCCTGAAGTTGGTTCGCCACCGAGCGTCTCAGACTTCAGTCAAACTTTGCGGCTCGGGAGAACGGCGCAGAACTGCGCCATTCCCGGGGCATCACCTCGGGAAAATGGTACTGTCTCGTTCTTCCATGGACTGTTTGGTGCGGTCGAGAAGACTCGAACTTCCACGGGCTTTCGCCCACAACGACCTCAACGTTGCGCGTCTACCAGTTCCGCCACGACCGCTAAATCTTCGGGAGGCACCAGCATAAATCGGGGCCGCCCGGGGGGGGGTAGGAGCGGGCCATTAGCAAAGCGGTGGATGCGGGGCAAGCGCCGAAAGTCGGGTTAATTCTTGCAGGCCCACTGTGCCGTGCGGGGACGCCGCCAATTGCGCGGTTGCCGCGAAAGTAAACGCGCTGTTCACCATGATGGATGGGCAGCACATTCATCCACATCGCGAGCCAGGCACTGATACTGGCGGCCCCTGCGGCAACGCCGCAACCGCAGGGTGCGCGCGTCAGCGCGTTGGCGAGCGCCGAAATTCTCCGCGCCGCGACAACCCGCGACGATGGCGCTGCGCCGGCGCTGAACCGTCACCGCCGCGCCAGCCCCGACGGCCGGATCACCATCGAATTCGAATGATCAGCTACCCGGCTTCCAGCCGTATTCGGCGCGGACCGCCGCCTTGGGGACCGAGACCAGCGCTTCGTTGATCGAAACGCTTTCGCCCGGGGCGAGCACGCGTTTGGGCGAGTGCAGTTCGGCGCTGAACACGATCCGGCCGCGCGCATCTTTGAGCACCGCGAGGATCGTCGGCACGCTGCGTGCGGCTTGCGAGACGTTGGTAACCGTGCCGTTGGCCTCGAAGAACCAGGTCTGGTCCGAAAGCGGCCGCTGGCCCTGCATCTTGGCCGGGAAATCGAGCGTCAGTCCGGGCTGGTCCTCGGCAAACAAGGGATGCGCAAAAGGTATCCAGCTGGGCAGCCCGAACCATGCAGTGGCCGCCACCGCGCCGAGTGCGACAACTGCGAACAAGGCGGCTGCAATTGTCCACATCCGTGCCGGATTGCGGCGCGGGCGGAATAACGGCTCGTGGGCAAAGCGAGAATAATCGTCTTCAGCGTCAGGCTCGTCGACCGCCAGCGGCGCGGCACCGGGCGGGGGCGGAGGAATATCGTCCTCGCCATAGGTTGCCCTGACTTGAGGTTCGGGGGCTTGAGGCTCGGGTGCGCTCTCGACCGCAGGCGTGTCGTTCCACTGCGCAGGCTGCGGCTGATCCCAATCGGCGGGGGCAGGTGCTGGTTCTTCCGGTTCCGCAACGACCGGCTCGCGCGCGACCACTCGAGGTTGGTCCCAGTGCGGTTCTTCTTCGGGCGCTTCAGCAGGCGGCGGCGATGGTTCAGCGGGCTGGTCTGCTTCCTCTGCGGCGACTGGAGCAGGCGGCGGCGCGGGGGGTATGACCTCCGGCTCGACCGGAGCGGGCGCAGGTGCGACGGGAACGGCCAGTTCGGGCCCGTCCTGGAACCAGCTGTGGCGACATTTGGCGCAGCGCACCGTTCTGCCCTCAACGCCGATTGCGCTATCGGGCACGACGTAGCGCGTGGCGCAGGCGGGGCAGGCGATAATCATGGTGCACGCGCATTAAGCATCATCGAACCCGCATCCACAAGGCTTGGCGTTGCGGACGGGCGCGGCTATCCCCTTTTTTCCACATGGATTGACGGCTATAGCGCGCCTGCGGGGCAGCAGGCCTTGCGCCGCGCCCTCGAACCGGACCATTCCAACAACGATGAACACCACCGCGACCCGGGAAATCGTCCAGTTCGACAACGTCGGGCTGCGCTATGGCACCGACCGCGAGGTGCTGAGCGACGTCTCCTTCACGCTGTTCCCGGGCAGCTTCTATTTCCTCACCGGGGCGAGCGGCGCGGGCAAGACCTCGTTGCTTAAGCTGCTGTATCTGGCGCAGCGCCCCTCGCGCGGGATGATCCGGATGTTCGGGACCGACGCGATCACCCTGCCGCGCGACCGCCTGCCCGGCTTTCGCCGCCGCTTCGGGGTGGTGTTCCAGGATTTCCGCCTGGTCGCGCACCTCTCGGCGTTCGACAACGTCGCGCTGCCTTTGCGGGTGGCGGGGGTGGCCGAGCGCGATCTCGCCAAGCCGGTCGCTGACATGCTCGAATGGGTTGGCCTCACCGAACGGATGCTCGCCCAGCCGGCGCAGCTCTCGGGCGGCGAGCAGCAGCGTGTGGCGATCGCCCGCGCCGTGATCCACCGTCCCGAGATGTTGATCGCGGACGAACCGACCGGCAACGTGGATCCCGAAATGGCGATCAAGCTGCTGCGCTTGTTCGAGGCGCTCAACCGGCTCGGCACCACCGTGGTCGTGGCAACGCACGATGTCCACCTGCTCAAGAAAGTGCCCGAATCGCTGATCATGCGGCTCGACAAGGGGCGGTTGTCCGATCCGACCGGGGCCTTGCGCTATCCGCCGCGCCCGCGTCCGCGCGCTTCCAGTCCTGAACTCGAGGAGTAGCCGCGTGGCCTTCTCCCTCACCCCGTGGCGGCGCCAAGGGCGCGATGCCGAGCTGCTCCCTGAAGGGCGGCTGTCCGGGCCGATGCCGTGGGTGATCGCGATCATGGTCGCGCTGACGGTGATCGCCGCGGCGGCCGGGCTCGCGTTCAGCAACACCGCGCGGAATGCCTCGGATGACCTTGCGGGCGGGGTCACCGTGCAGATCGTCGATGCCAATGCCGCAACGCGCGATGCCCAGGCGCAGGCGGTGGTCAAGGCACTGCGGGCCACCCCGGGGGTGATCGAGGCGACGCTGGTTTCGCAGGACGAGGTCGACAAGCTGATCGAGCCCTGGCTCGGTGCCTCGGCAAGCGGCGATGCGGGCATTCCGGTGCCCGCGCTGGTCGATGCGCGGATGCGCGATGGCGTGACCGGCGAAACGCTCGGCGGACTGCGGCAGATGTTGCATAAGGTTGCCCCGGCGGCGCGGGTCGATGCCCAGTCGATCTGGCTCAAACCGGTATTCGGGGCGATCGACACGCTGCGTTGGCTGTCGCTCGCGCTGGTCGGCCTGCTTGGGATTGCTTTGGCGGCGGCGGTTTTGCTGGCGGTGCGCAACGCGCTCGGCAGCAACCGCGATACGATCGAGATCGTCCATCTGCTCGGCGGCACCGACGCGCAGATCGCGCGGATCTTCCAGCGCGCGATTGGCTATGACGCCGGGATCGGGGGAGTGGTCGGACTGGCGCTCGGACTGGTTGTGGTGTTGTTGCTCGGCCAGCAATTTGCCGCACTGGGGGCGGGACTGGTCAGTTCGGGGGCGCTCGAATGGAGCGACTGGCTGTTGCTCGCGCTGATCCCGGTGATCGGAGTCGTGCTGGCAATGTTGACCGCGCGCCAAACGGTGGTGCGCGCGCTGCGCAAGATGCTGTAGAGACGCCCGATGCTGCGCCGAATCCTTACGCTGATCCTGCTGGTCTGGCTGCTCGGCTTCATCGCCTTTGCGCTGTTGCTCGCGCGGCCGGCTGGGGCAATCAAGACCGATGCGGTGGTGGTGCTGACCGGCGGGGCCGGGCGGGTTGACCGCGGGCTTGAGGTGCTGCGCCGCGGGTGGGCGCCGCAATTGCTCGTCTCGGGCGTGAGCCGCGAGGTCAAACCGGGCGAATTCGCCGCGCAGTTCAAGGTCAGCCCGGAGCAGATGGCGTGCTGCGTCTCATTGGGCTTTGCCGCCACCGACACCGAGAGCAACGCCCGCGAAACCGCGATCTGGATGCGCGAGCACAAAGTCACGCGGATCCGCCTGGTCACCAGCGACTGGCATATGCGCCGCGCGGTATTCGAACTGCGTCACGCGATGCCGCGCGGGGTGTCGATCGTCGAGGATGCGGTGCCGACGCACCCGACAATGCGCACGTTGTTCATCGAATACCACAAGCTGATCGCGCGCTGGATCACGCAAGCGATGACCGGGTGAGATGACCCGCACCCAGAGTGCCAGCATCGGCGAAGTGCTGCGCAGCCTGCTGTTCTACGCGATGTTCTATAGCGGCAGCGTGTTGATCGTGCTGGCCTGCGTATTCACGTTGCTGGTCAATTCGCGCGAGACCTTTCGCCGCACGGTCGACAGCTGGTCGCTGTTCCATCGCTGGTGCATGCGCAATATCCTGAGGATCACTATCTTGGTCGAAGGGCAAATGCCGGCGGGGCCGGTATTTGTGGCGATGAAACACGAAAGCTTTTTCGAGGCGATCGACCTGCCGCAAGTGCTCGATTATCCCGGAGTCTTCGCCAAGGCAGAGCTGATGCGCATCCCCGGATGGGGGTTCGCCGGGGACCGTTACGGACTGGTCACGGTCGAGCGCGAGCAAGGCGCGCGCACGCTGCGCCACATGATGACCGCGGCCAAGGCGATCAGCGGGGAGGGCCGGCCGCTGGCAATGTTTCCCGAAGGATCGCGCGTACCGCATGGCACCCGGCCCGAGCTCAAGTCGGGCTTTGCCGGGATCTACAAGCTGCTCGGGCTTCAGGTGGTGCCGATCGCGGTCAATTCAGGGCCGCTCTATCACCGCCTGTGGAAGCGCGCCGGAGTGATTACCTACCGGATCGAACCTTCCATCCCGCCCGGGTTGCCCCGGCCCGAGGCCGAAGCTTTGGTCCACGTGGCAATCAACACGCTCAACACTCCATGACCAAGCCTGGCCGCCGCAATCCGCTCGAAGTGCTCGGGCCCGGACTGGTGACAGGAGCGGCGGACGACGATCCCTCGGGCATCGGCACCTACAGCCAGGTCGGCGCGCAGTTCGGCTATGGCATGGCTTGGACAATGTTCTTCGGCTTTCCGTTGCTTGTCTCGATTCAAGCGATCTGCGCGCGGATCGGCGCGACCACGGGCAAAGGCATCGCCCAGAATCTGCGCCAGCACTATCCGCCAGCATTGCTGCGCGCGGTGGTGGTGCTGCTGCTGATCGCCAATGTGATCAACCTTGGCGCCGATCTGGGCGCAATGGGCGCAGTTCTGGCATTGATTGTGCCCGGGCCAGTACTGCTGTTTACCGCGATGTTCGGGCTCGTCAGCGTCGTGCTCGAAATCGGGCTGAGCTACGCGCGCTATGCCTCGTTTCTCAAATGGTCGACGCTGTCGCTGTTTTCCTACGTGGCGGTAGTATTTGTCTCAAATGTCCAGTGGAATGAAGCGATCCGGGGTACACTGGTGCCCAGCTTCACCTTCGACAAGGACCATGCGATGGCGCTGGTGGCGATCTTCGGGACCACGATCAGCCCTTACCTGTTCTTCTGGCAGGCCGGGCAGGAGGTCGAGGAGCAGCGCCGCCGCCACGTCAAGCCGCTGCACGTCTCGCCGCGCCGCGCCGGGGCGGAGCTCGCCCGGATCCGCACCGATACGCTGGTCGGCATGGGCTTTTCGCACATCACGGCGCTGTTCATCATCATCGCCACCGCCGCGACCCTGCACGCCCACGGAATTACCCAGGTGACCAGCGCCGCGCAGGCCGCCGAAGCCTTGCGGCCCATAGCTGGCCAGTTTGCCTTCGCGCTGTTCGCGGTCGGGATCATCGGCACGGGCCTGCTTGCGGTCCCGGTGCTGGCGGGCAGCGCAGCCTATGCGGTGAGCGAAACCTTTGACTGGACCGAAGGCCTCGACCGCCAGCCGCGTGAGGCCAAGGCGTTCTACGCAGTGATTGCGCTGGCGACATTGGGCGGGGTCGCACTCAACTTCATCGGGATCGATCCGATGTCGGCGCTGTACTGGGCGGCAGTGGTCAATGGCCTGCTCGCCCCGCCGCTGATGGTCGTGACCATGCTGATCGCCCGCAACCCGGCGGTGATGGGCGATCTGGTGATGGGGCCCTGGCTGGAATTCGGCGGGTGGCTCGCCACCGCGGTGATGTGGGTGGTCGCCGGAGTGTTCCTGCTCAGCTAACTGCGAGTGACCCGCACCTGCTGGTTGACCAGTTGCGCAATCCCGAAGCTCGACAGGAACGAACTGTCGGCAGCGTCGCGGCCCACACCGATCCTGGCGATTTCGTCGGGGCGAGCCATCCCGGTCGCGTCGACCAGATGCCAGGCCCCGGCCAGGTAAACCTCGGCCACTGCATGGAAATCGGGCGGATCGACATCGGGCGCATAGACGCTGGCATAGCGCGCCGGAATCGCGGCAGCGCGGGCCATACTGACCAGCACATGGGCATAGTCGCGGCACACCCCTTGGCGGGTGAGGAAACTGTCGGCAGCGGAGGTCGAGGCGTTGCTCGCGCCGGGGGTGTAAGTGAAATGCTCGGCGATCCAGTCACGCATCGCCGCGACGCAAGCGCCGCCGCGCAACTCTCCAAATTCGGTTTGCACGAAAGCACCGAACAGGTCCGAGGGGCAGAACCGCGACGGCATCAGGTAGTCGATGACTTCGCCCGGGAGGCGATGCGGCTCGGTAGCCGCCAGCGCCGCGACATCGGCGACCGGCCGGTCGATCTCGACCGTGGCGTGGTAATCGATTCGCAGCTCGCCCGGCCCGACCCGCAGCCAGATTCGCTCGCCGATCTCATCGTGACCCGGCATCCGCGCGAAATGCTCGACCGGGCTGATCCCGATACCGTGGTCGATGACCCGCTGGCCGGGAACTTGCGCGGCTTCGATCTGGAGCAGAAGATCGGTCGGCTCGGTATAGTCGTAAGCGAGCCAGGTTTCGATGTGGAGGGCCATGCGGTTCTAACCCTTGAGCGCGCGGGAAGTTGCCGCGATAGTCATGAATTGCCGTGGTCGCTGCGCCCGAAATCGGGGCGCGTGTCGTCCTGGCCGAGCTCGATGATCGAGCGGCGGATCTCGCGGGTGCGGGCGAAATGCTCGAACAGCTGGTCGCCGTCGCCGACCCGGATCGCGCGTTGCAGCGCAGTCAGGTCCTCGGTGAAGCGCTGGAGCATCTCGAGCACCGCGTCCTTGTTGGTCAGGAACACGTCGCGCCACATGGTCGGGTCGGAAGCGGCGATGCGGGTAAAATCGCGAAATCCGCCGGCCGAATACTTGATCACTTCACTCTCGGTCACCCCTTCGAGGTCCGAGGCGGTGCCGACAATGGTATAGGCGATCAAGTGCGGCAAATGGCTGGTCACCGCAAGCACCAGATCGTGGTGCGATGCAGTCATCACTTCGATCCGCGCGCCGAGTGCTTCCCAGAACTGAGCGAGCGCGGCGACCTTGGCCGGGTCGGCGCCCTCGGGCGGGGTGATGATGCACCAGCGTTGCTGGAACAGGCTGGCAAAGCCTGCATCGGGGCCAGAGCGCTCGGTTCCCGCAACCGGGTGCGCCGGGATGACAGCGACACCGGGCAACGCGGCTTCGAGCGCAGCGGCGACGCTCTGCTTGCTCGAGCCGACATCGCTGACCACGGCCCCGGCGGGCAGGGCGGCGGCGAATTCGGCCGCAGCTTCGCCCATCGCGCCGACGGGCACGCAGACCACCACCAGATCGGCTTCGCGCACGGCATCGGCAGCGGTGTCGCAGACCCGATCGACCAACCGGCGTTCGCCAGCGCGGGCGCGGGTGGCGGGATCAGCATCGTAACCCGTAGTGCTGGCACCGGGCAGATGCGCGCGCGCCGCGAGCCCGATGGAGCCGCCGAGCAACCCGAGGCCGATTACCGCGATGCGCTGGAACGTCACTTCGCCGCCCCCGCCGCGCCGCGTAGGAGCGCGGCGATCGCGTCCATTTGTTCGGCAGTGCCGATCGTGATGCGCAGGGTGTGGCCAAGACCTTGCCCGGGTAGCCAACGGGTCATGTAGCCCGCTTGGGTTAGCGCAGCGTATGCTGCCGCGCCGGTCAGCGCGCCTTCGAACACCACCAGCACGAAATTGGCCTCGCTTGGCACCATCCGCAGGCCGTAATTGCCCAGCGCGGCAATCGACTGGGCAAAGCGCGAGCGGATCTCAGCATTGTGGCGGCGCGATTGTTCGACGAACGCCTGATCACCCAGCGCGGCGAGCGCGGCGGCCTGCGCGGTGTTGGCGACGTTGAACGCGCCGCGCAGCCGGTTGAGCACTTCGATCAGTTTCACCGGCCCGGTGCCCCAGCCGACCCGCTCTCCCGCCAGACCATAAGCCTTGGAAAAGGTCCGCGTGACCAGCACGTTGGGCTGGGTTGCAGCCAGCTCGAGCGAGCCGTCGTCGTCGTCCGGCGCGACATATTCGGCATAGGCTTGGTCGAGCACCAGCAGCACTTCGCTTGGCAGGCCAGCGTGCAGCCGCGCGATCTCGCCGCGAGTCAGGTAGGTGCCGGTCGGGTTGTTGGGGTTCGCCACCAGCACCACCCGGGTGCGCGGGGTTACCTGGGCCAGCAGCGCATCGACATCGTTGGCGAAGTCGGTTGCCGGCGCTTCGATCGGTTCGGCGCCGCAGCGCCGCGCGACGATATCATAGAGCGAGAAGCTGTACTGCGAGAACAGGACTTCGTCACCCGGTCCGGCATAACCGCTCGCGGCCAGATAAAGCAGCTCGCCCGATCCTGCGCCCATGATGATCTGCGCGGGGTCAATCCCGTAATGTGTGCCCAACGCCGCTCTTAACGCGGTGCTATCGCCATCGGGATAGCGCGAGGGGTGCTCGGCCTCAGCGCGTGCGGCCAAGGCGAGCGGGCTGCACCCGAGCGGGTTTTCGTTGGCCGAAAGCTTGGCCACCACGCGCCCGTCATCGCCTGCGGCCTTGCCCGGAACATAGGCGTGGATACCGACGATCCAGGGCTTGGGGGTGGGCACGCTATTCATGGCGGGCTGCCCTTAGCACTCTTGGCGGCAATTGACAGAGCGCAACGGCTCGCACAAGCGTTTGGCCGATGCCAGAACCCGTTCTTCAGCCGGTCAACGATACGCTGGTGCTGCCCGCGCCGCTGCCGCTCGACGGCGGACAGGTGCTGGAACAGGTCGCGGTCGCTTACGAGACTTGCGGCACCCTCAACCCCGATAAATCCAACGCGGTGCTGCTGTTCCACGCGCTGACGATGGACCAGCACGTGGTCGGCACCCACCCTAAAACCGGCAAGCCGGGGTGGTGGGCCAAATCGGTCGGGTCGGGCAAGGTGATCGATACCGACCGCTACTACGTGATCTGCGCCAATGTGCTGGGCGGCTGCATGGGTTCGACTGGCCCCGCCTGCCCCGCCCCCGATGGCCAGCCCTATGCGATGCGTTTCCCGGTGATTACGATCCGCGACATGGTGCGAGCGCAAGTGGCGCTGATCGATGCCTTGGGGATCGGACAGCTCCATGCGGTGATTGGCGGTTCGATGGGCGGGATGCAGGCGCTGAGCTTTGCCGCCAACTGGCCCGAGCGGACCCGCGCCGCGCTGGTGATCGCCAGCACCGCGCGGCATTCGGCGCAGAACATCGCCTTTCACGAGGTTGGGCGGCAGGCGATCATGGCCGATCCCAAGTGGAAAGGCGGCGATTACGGCAGCGGGAAGGGCCCCGAAAACGGCCTCGCCGTCGCGCGGATGGCGGCGCACATTACGTACCTGTCCGAAGAGGGGATGCACGAGAAATTCGGGCGAAAGTTGCAGGACCGGACCGAGAAAGCATTCGGGTTTGATGCCGATTTCCAGGTCGAAAGCTACTTGCGCCACCAGGGGCTGAGCTTCACCGACCGGTTCGATGCCAACTCCTACCTCTACATCACCCGGGCGATGGACTATTTCGATCTGGCTGAGGAGCACGGCGGCAAGCTGGCCTCGGCTTTCGCTGGTAGCAAAGTGCGGTTCTGCTTGATCAGTTTCGACACCGACTGGCTCTACCCGACCAGCGAGAGCCGCGGCATTGCCCACGCGCTCAACGCCGCCGGCGCGCCGGTCAGCTTCGTCGAGCTGTCCGCTCCATTCGGGCACGACAGCTTCCTGCTCGATGTCCCCGCGCAGGACCGCGTGATCGCGGGGTTCCTGGGTCGATGACCAAGCTTCCTCTGGGGTTCAGTTGGGCCGAGACGTCCGATCCGGTGGCCACCCATGCCTATCTCGTGCGCAGCTATTGGGCGAAAGGCATCCCGCTTGAGACGGTGGCCAAATCGATCGCGAATTCCATCTGTGTCGCGATCGCCTGCGATCACGCGCAAGTGGCTTTCGCGCGCGTGGTTTCGGACAAGGCGACCTTTGCCTATCTGGCCGACGTCTATGTCCTTGAGGAGCATCGCGGTGTGGGTTTGTCGCATGCGCTGCTTGCTGCGCTTCGCGGCCACCCGGACTTGCAAGGGCTGAGGCGTTGGGCCCTGTTCACACAGGACGCACAAGGCCTCTATCGTCAGCACGGCTGGTCACAATATCCGCATCCCGAGCGGATGATGACCAAAGACGATGCGGGAGTGTACCTATGACTGGCTTGCGCCCCGACCTTGCGCTGATCGCGGCGCATGTAGAACCGGGCGCGCGGGTGCTCGATGTCGGCTGCGGCGATGGTGCGCTGATGGCGGTGCTGCGAGATACTCGGCAAGTCGACGCGCGCGGCCTGGAGCTTGACCAGCACAACGTTGCCGAATGCGTTGCGCGCGGGCTGTCGGTGATTCAGGGCGATGCCGATGTCGATCTGGCATACTATCCCGATGCGAGCTTCGATTACGCGATCCTCAGCCAGACGCTCCAGACCACCAAGCGGCCCGACCTGGTGCTGGGCGAATTGCTGCGGGTCGGGCGCAAAGCCTTCGTCAGCTTTCCCAATTTCGCCCACTGGCGAGTCCGCGCCAGTTTGCTGTGGGGTGGGCGGATGCCGGTGACCCGGCTGCTGCCGGTGGCGTGGTACGAGACGCCCAATATCCACCATGTAACCGTGCGCGATTTTCGCGCCCTGGTGGCGGACAATGGCTACAGAATGGAGGGCGAATGGTTCCTTTCGGGCGACCGCACGATCAGCCCCGCAGCGGCTGCGTGGCGCGCGGAACATGCGGTGTTCTTGCTCTCACGCTGAGGCGTCGCCCACCAGCAGCACGCTATCTTCTCGCGCCAGCGCCCACAGGCTGAGCCCTGCGGCGGCGGCGCGCCCTGCCGCCAGCGAAGTCGGGAGCGAGACGCAGACCAGCGTCGTCGCCCCGCCGCGCACCGCTTTTTCGACGATCTCAAAGCTGCACCGCGCGGTCGAGAGCACGAAACCGGGGGTCAACGGCATTCTAGCCCGCGCCATGGCGCCCACCAGCTTGTCGACCGCATTATGGCGGCCGACATCTTCGCGCAGGCAGACGACCACACCAGCGGAATCACAAAATGCCGCAGCATGTGCGGCGCCGGTCGCGTTGCCCAACACCTGAAGCGGTCGCAGCGCGCTAAGAGCGGCAAAAATCGCAGCGGGAGCAATCGGCGCGTGCGCCACTACCTGCGGCAAGGGCTTGGCGACTGCCGCGAGGTTTTCGATCCCGCACAGCCCGCAGCTCGATTCGGCGACGCGTGAGCGGACCCGCTCGGCCAGCCTTTCAATTCCGAGACCGGCCAGACTGGCGCGTACGATCCAGCCCAGTTCAACTTCTGCCACGGCAATGTCGGAAATATCGTCGGCTCTTGCCGCTAGGCCTTCGCCCAGCACGAAGCCGGTGCAGAAGTCCTCAAGATCAGCCGGGGTGGCCATCATCACCGCGTAGGCGAGGCCGTTAAATTCGAACGCCACGGGCGCTTCGGGCACCCAGGCGCGCTTTACCGCGCGCTGGGTGCCGTCGGCAGCGACTTCAGTCGCGTGATTCACATCCGCTTGAGTGCGCAGAGCTTGTTGCCATCGGGATCACGCAGATAGGCAAGGTAGAGCGCGCCCATACCGCCTTCGCGCACGCCCGGCGGATCCTCGATTGCCGTGCCGCCAGCGGCCACGCCGGCCGCATGCCAGGCATTGGCCTGCTCGGGGTTTTCCATTGCGAAGCCGATAGTGCAGCCGTTACCAGCAGTCGCCGGCTGGCCGTCAATCGGCGGAGTGACCAGGAAAATCCCGTCTTTGTGCATGTAGATCAGGCGGCCCTTGTCGTCCTGGATGCCGGGCTTGCCGCCCATCGCCTGGAACACGGCATCATAAAATGTCTTGGATTTGGCGACGTCATTCGTGCCGACCATATTGTGGCTGTACACCGAGTTATCTCCCATTTTGAGTTTCGATACGCCACTTGTAGGCCGGTGCGCCGCGCGGTCAATCGCTAGTGGCGACAGTTGCGGTTCATCGCGGCCGCGTTAGAACCGCGCGATGATCAAAACTGCCACAGTCCTGTTCGCCGCCGCGCTTGGCACCCTGTCCTTTGGCGTGAACGCTGCCGCGCCCAAGGTGCCCACGCTCGATGCGCAGGTGCATTGCGCACTGGTGTTTGGCCAAGTCACCCGCGAGCAGAGCCAGAAGCTGCCCGGCGCAGGCCGCTTCCCTGTCATGGCCGGCCCGGCGCGCGAATTCTTCGTCCGCACTGCCGTGCGCACGCTCGATGAAAAGGTTGCCACGCTCGAGACGATCGAGAGCTATTACCTGACCCGGTTGACGGCGCTGCAAGGCAGTCTGGCTAATGCCCCCGATCCCACTGCTGCACTCGACCGCGAATTTGCGGCCTGTGTGCCGCAATTCCAGTCGGTTGCGCCCGAGTTGACGCCTGCGCCGCGCTGATTGCTGCTGGCAAGGTTCTCCCGGCTCGCCTAAGCGCAAGGGCATGAAAGACCAGCGCCAGGCCATCGTCGATATCGGCTCGAACTCGATCCGGCTGGTGGTGTTCGGCGGATCGCTGCGCGCGCCGTCGGTGCTGTTCAACGAGAAGCTGATGGCTGGCCTCGGGCGCGGGGTGGTCGCGCAGGGGCGGCTCGATCCCGAGAGCGTGGCCTCTGCACTGGCCGGACTCGCGCGGTTCGCCGCATTGCTCAAATTGATGAAGCCGGGCCACGTGCGCGTGGTCGCGACCGCCGCTGTGCGCGAGGCGAGCGACGGCCCGCAGTTTCTCAAAGCAGTCCGCGCACTCGGTCTGCCGGCCGAATTGCTCAGCGGCGATCAGGAAGCAGAGGCTGCCGGGCTCGGGGTGATTTCGGCGCATCCGCAAGCGCGCGGGCTGGTTGCCGACATGGGGGGGGGCAGCCTTGAGCTGGTCCGGGTGGCCGATGGCATGGTGCACGAAAAAGTCTCTTTGCGGTTCGGCGCGATGCGCGTTGCTGCGATCCGGGCGGGCGGGACCGGCCAACTGCGCAAAGCCCTGCGCAAGGCGACCGAGCCGCATCGGTGGCTTGGCGAACTGACCGGCCAGCCGCTGTACCTCGTGGGCGGGGCATGGCGCGCACTGGCGCGAGTGCACATGGCGCGCAGCCAGTTTCCGCTGCCGGTGCTGGGCGATTACAGCTTCTCGCCCGAGGATGCGCGCGAGCTCAAGTTGGTGGTCCGCGCGATGGGCAGCGCCGAGCTGGTGGCGGTCCGCGGGGTCAAGGCCGGGCGGGCGCTGCAATTGGACGATGCCGCCGCCTTGCTCGCCGCGCTGGTCGCAGTGACCGAACCGAGCGAAGTCATCATCTCCGCGCACGGGCTGCGCGAAGGACTGTTGTTCGAAGCACTCGATCCGCGGCTGCGCCAGCTCGACCCGTTGATCGAGGGCATCCGCCACGCGCTCGCCGGGCAGCAGGCGGTCGAAGGGCATGCCGAGGCACTGCTGGCGTGGAGCGATCCGGCCTTTGCAGGCGATCCTCCAGCCGAGCGCCGCCTGCGCCATGCCGCCTGCCTGATTGCCGGGACCAGCTGGGCCTCCGATCCCGATTTCCGCGCCGTCGCAGGCGAGGACATTGCGCTGCACGGCAACTGGATCGGGGTCAACGCCGCCGACCGCGCGGTGATGGCGATGGCGCTGCATGTCGGGCTGGGCGGTTCGCCGGACTCGCCGCCCGGCATCCTGGCCAAGCTGGCTCCGGCCGATCGGCTCGAGCGCGCCAAAGCCTGGGGTTATGCGCTGCGTCTCGCCCAGCGGCTCAGCGGCGGAGCACCGGCGGCCTTGCGTCAGGTGCCGCTGCAGGTTGCAGCGGACGGCGCGCTGACCCTGGCCCCGCCCAAGGCGATCACCGCGCTGATGGATGGAGCGCTCGAACGGCGGCTGGCGCGGCTTGGCGCAGCCCTTGATCGGCCCACCCGGATCGAGCGGTAGGGTTTTCCACTTGAAAAGGTTGCCGCAATCGATGTCACCGGGTTGAAGGCAGACTCGCCACCGGGCATGGCAGCCGATCATGTGGCAGCTTTACCAATTTCCTCTGTGCCCGTTCAGTCGCAAGGTCCGCCTGCTGCTGAGCGAGAAGGGCGTGGCTTACGAACTGTGGCGTGAGAACCCGTGGGAGGGGCGCGACGAGTTCTACGCGCTCAATCCGGCCGGGCGCACTCCGGTGCTGCACGATCCCGCCAAGGGGCTGACGCTGGTCGATAGCCGGGCGATCTGCGAGTACTTCGAAGAGACGGTCGACAAGCTGCCGATGATCAACGGCACTGCTGCGGGCCGGGCCGAAATCCGCCGCCTGGTGGCGCTGTTCGACGAGAACTTCTTCGGCGATGTCACCGCGCCCTTGCTTCATGAGCGGATGAAGAAGCGGCTGGTTTACCGTCAGTCACCCGATTCGAAAGTGCTGCGCGAGGCGATGAAGCTGGCGCATGAGCATCTTTATTACATCGACCACCTGATCGATCACCGCCCGTGGCTGGCCGGCGCGACGATGACCCTGGCCGACCTTGCCGCCGCGGCGCAGATCTCGGTCGCCGACTACCTTGGCGGGCTCGACTGGACCGGGCACGAGCAGGCTGCGGGCTGGTACGCGGTGTTCAAGAGCCGCCCGAGCTTCCGCCCCTTGCTGGCCGAGCGGATGGAAGTGATCCAGCCGCCGAGCCACTATGCGGACGTCAACGCGTAGTTGGGTTGGTGCGCTTTTCGCCTCCGCGAAAAGCTTGGCAACACCGGCCCGCTCCCCCGGCCCGGCCACCCACAGGGTACCTTTAA
>JANYGC010000105.1 GCA_025359425.1 Sphingomonadaceae bacterium | reverse complement strand
AGCACTGAACGGGGCCGTAGCTCAGATGGGAGAGCGCGTCGTTCGCAATGACGAGGTCAGGGGTTCGATCCCCCTCGGCTCCACCAGTGCAGAGCACGGCGATAATCGGCCCAGACCGGCCTACAAACGCCGACTTTCTGCGCTTCCGGTGCTCACGGCCAGTAAGGCCGCTGCGCGCCGGTTCTCGAAATTCACCGTTTTCGGCTCGGCCTGGACCAATTCTCGCCACACTCTGAAACACGCATAGTTTCGCTCAACCTGAGCCTGTCAAAGGCCGCGCGCGACATTCCCCTCATTATCCGTTAGTAGCCCCGCCATGCATTTTCTCGATCAAGCCAAAGTATTCATCCGCTCGGGCCAGGGCGGCCCAGGTCAGGTGTCGTTCCGGCGCGAAATGTACGTCGAATATGGCGGGCCCGACGGCGGTGACGGCGGGCGCGGCGGCGACATCATTTTTGAAGCGGTCGCTGGGCTCAACACCTTGATCGACTTCCGTTACGCGCAGCACTTCAAAGCCCAGCGCGGCGTTCCCGGGATGGGCAAGAACCGCACCGGTGCAGCCGGCAAGGATCTGGTGGTCAAGGTTCCGCTGGGCACGCAAGTGCTCGACGACGACCGCGAGACGGTGCTGCTCGACATGACCGAGGTCGGGCAGAAAGTCGTACTGCTTAAAGGCGGCATGGGCGGGCGCGGCAACGCCTCGTACAAGACCAGCACCAACCGCGCCCCGCGCCAGCACCAGCCCGGCGAGCTGGGCAGCGAGATGTATGTCTGGCTGCGGCTCAAATTGCTCGCCGACGCGGGCCTGCTCGGGCTGCCCAATTCGGGCAAGTCGACCTTCATCAACCAGATCACCAACACCAAAGCCAAGGTTGGCGATTACGCCTTTACCACGCTCACCCCGCAGCTCGGGGTGGTGCGGCACAAGAACCGCGAATTCGTCCTCGCCGACATCCCGGGTCTGATCGAAGGCGCGGCCGACGGGGCCGGGATCGGCGACCGGTTCCTCGGCCATATTGAGCGCTGCCGGGTGCTGATCCACCTGATCGACATCAACGGGCATGATCCCGCCGATGCATTGCAGGTGATCGAGGAAGAGCTCGCGGTTTATGGCAATGGCCTCGATGAAAAGCCGCGGCTGATCGCGCTCAACAAGATCGATCTGGTCGATACCGAACTGGTCAAGGCGTTCAGCAAGGAGTTGAAGGCAGCGGGCGCGAACAAGGTCTATCCGATCTCGGGCGCGACCGGCGCGGGGATGGACAGGTTGCTCGACGCGGTGATCGAACACCTGCCCGCCGCGACCGTCACCGAACGGCCGACGGGCGCGCAGGAAGAACTTGGCGTGGCCGACTGGTCGCCGCTGTAGGACACAAAGCGAGCTGGCCTAATCTCTGCGATATCAGCGCGAACCAAAAAACTTGCGGCTCATCTTTCATCCGCTAACGCCAATTGCCATGCTGATCACGCGCCTTTCCGACCTGGCCGATGCCAAGGCCTGCCCCCGGCTGGTGGTCAAGATCGGCTCGTCGTTGCTGGTCGGGCCCGCGGGCGTACGCCGCGCCTGGCTCGAAGGGCTGGTGCGCGAACTCGCTGCGGCGCGGGCGCGCGGGCAGGAACTGATCGTGGTGTGCTCGGGCGCGATTGCGCTGGGGGCATCGAAGCTGAACCTCGACAAAGGCGGACGCGGCAACCTCGCCGATGCCCAGGCCGCCGCAGCAGTGGGCCAGATCGCGCTGTCGGGCTTGTGGGCCGAGCTGCTCGCGGCGCACGGGCTGATCGCTGCGCAATTGCTGCTGACGCTCGACGATCTCGAAGATCGCCGCCGCTACCTCAACGCCACCGCCACCTTGACCCGGCTGCTCGATATGGGCGCGGTGCCGGTGATCAACGAGAACGACAGCGTCGCCACGCAGGAAATCCGCTTCGGCGACAATGACCGACTGGCCGCACGGGTGGCGCAAGCGGCGGGGGCGGGGGCGGTGCTGCTGCTGTCCGATGTCGACGGCCTGTTCGACCGCAATCCGGCCTTGCCCGGTGCGCAGCTGCTGCGCGAAGTGCGCGGGGTGACGCCCCAAATCCACGCCATGGCGAGCGGCGGCAGCGCCTCGGGGATGGGCTCGGGCGGCATGACCAGCAAGCTCCAGGCGGCCGAAATCGCCGAGCGCGCCGGGATTGCGCTGGCAATCGGCTCGGGCCTGGTCGAGGCACCGCTGGCGCGCATCTGCACCGAGGAACTGGGCACTCTGTTCCTGCCGCTGCGCAAGGCCGGCGCGCGCAAGGCGTGGCTCGGCGGGCGGCTCAGGCTCAAGGGCGCGCTGCTGGTCGATGCCGGCGCGGTTGCTGCGCTGGGCAAGGGCGGCAGCCTGCTCGCCGCGGGGATCACCGCGATTGAGGGCGAGTTCAAACGCGGCGATGCGGTGGCGGTGCGCGGGCCCGCTGGGGTCATCGCGCATGGCCTGGCGGAATACGATGCTGCCGACTGCGCCAAGCTGCTCGGCCGCAAGAACAGCGAGCAAGCCGCGCTGCTGGGATACGCGCCGCGCTCGGCGGTGGTCCACCGCGACCAGATGGAACTGCTCTGATGCTGGCAGTGACCGGGGCGACCGGGTTTGTCGGACAGGCCTTGCTTGACCGCGCGGTGGCAGCCGGCATCCCGGTGCGGGCCCTGGCGCGCAAACCGCAGCCCGCGCGCGCCGGGGTCGAATGGATTGCCGGCGATCTCGATGACCGCCCCGCGCTCACCGCGCTGCTGTCGGGCGCGGAAGCCGTGATCCATGTCGCCGGGGTGGTCAACGCGGCCGATCCGGCGGCGTTCGAGGCAGCTAACGTCAAAGGTACGCTCAACGTGATCGAGGCCAGCCTCGCCGCCGGGGTGCAGCGGCTGGTCCACGTCTCCTCACTCTCGGCGCGCGAACCCGACCTGTCGGCGTACGGGGCGAGCAAGGCCCGCGCCGAAAAACTGGTGCGCGCCAGCGGGCTCGACTGGACCATCGTGCGCCCGCCGGGAATTTATGGCCCGCGCGATGTCGATTACTTCGAGATGTTCCGACTGGCGAAGTGGGGGATCATGCCGGTCCCGCCGCGCGAGGGCCGCGCCTCGATCATCCATGTCGACGACCTGGCCCGGCTGCTGCTCGCGCTGGTCCCCGGCGGTGAAGAGGTGTCGCATCACGTGTTCGAACCCGACGACGGACACAAGCACGGCTGGACCCATTACGAACTCGCCCGCGCGGTCGGCTGGGCGATGGGACGGCGGCCGTGGGTGGTGCACTTGGGCCGCAAATCGCTCGACCGCGCTGCCCGTGCCGACCGCTTCGTGCGCGGCAGCAAGGCCCGGCTGACCCCCGACCGCGTCGGCTACATGAGCCACCCCGACTGGGTCGTCAGCCCGTTCGCCCATCCGCCCGCCGAGCTGTGGCAGCCCGAGATTGCGACGCGTGAGGGGCTCAAGGCCACGGCCAAATGGTACCGCGACAACAAGTGGTTGTAGGCCCCCGATTCGACTTCCCCCCCGCGCAGGCATAGTCTCACCCTCGGGGTCGCGAGTCGTGTTGGCGGGAATTTCCGCCGTTCGAACGCTGGAGGGAAATCCGCAATGAAAAAACTTGTGCTCATCGCCGCATTGGCGGCACTGGCTGCCTGCTCCAAGCAGGATGCTGCGCCGGTCGCTGACGTTACCCAAGCCGCCGCAGCTACGCCTGCCGCAGTCACGGCCCAGACCGTCGCCGCCGATGGCAAGCCATCGGTCGGAACCTACAAGATCACCACCGCCGACGGCAAGGTTTACACCGAAGAAGACAAGGCCGACGGGACCTATGTTGAAACGCAGGACGGCAAAGTCACCGAGACTGGCAAGTGGGAGCAGAAGGGCCCTGGAACTTTCTGCACCACCAAGGATGAAGCCGGTGCCAAGCAACGTTGCGGCACTGAAAAAATAGACGAAAAGGGCGTCTGGACCTCGGTCAATCCCGATGGCAAAACCGCAACCATAGTCCGCGTCGGGGGCTGATCAGGCTGGTTTGAAACGTGGCACCGGCGCTTCAATCGCGTCGGTGCTGTTTCAGAGCTGGCTTACAGGAACGGCTCGTAGCCGGGCGGCAGCTCGCCATCGGGGCCGAGCTGAACCGGCGAGTGGATGCCGCATTCGGTCTTGTCCCATCCGGCCCAGCGTCCGGCCCGGGCGTCTGCACCGGGGGCGACCTTGCTGGTGCAGGGCGAGCAGCCGATCGATGGATAACCTTGCGTGACCAACGGATGCGGGGGCAGGCCGGTGGCGATGAAATAGGCCTGAACCTGGTCTGCGGTCCATCCAGCGAGCGGATTGACCTTGAGTCGGCCAGCCGCATCGCTGAAGTCCACTTCGAACGTCGGCAGCCCGGCGCGAGTCGCGCTCTGGAAGCCTTTGCGGCCAGTAAAGCTGGCATCGAAACCGCTCAGCGCGCGCGCCAGCGGCCGGACCTTGCGGATCTCGCAGCAACCGTCGGGATCGTAGGACCAGCGCAGGCCGCTTTCATCGCGCTGCTTCAACTCGGCCGCAGCGGGCGTCAGGCTGATCAGATTGGTCAGCCCGAGCCGCGCGGCGAGTTCGTCGCGGTAGGCCAGCGTTTCGGGGAAGTGCTTGCCGGTTTCGAGGAACAGCACCGGGGTCACCGGCTCGACGGCGGCGATCAGGTGAAGCAGCACCGCGCTTTCCGCGCCGAAGCTGGAGACGACAGCGATCCGTCCGGCCAAGCCTTGCTGCAGAACCTGAGTCAGCATCGCTTGAGTGGACTGCCCGGCAAAGCGCGCGTTGAGCATGGCCGCATCGGCCGCGGTGAAGCGCGGCGCGGTGTCGATCAGGTCAAGCTTGCGCGCGGCTTCAGCCACCTTGAACGTCGGCATGCCGTTTGGCCCAGATGGCGACGCGGCCATCGGCGGCGGGCTGGTAAACCTCCGGGTAGCGATCCAGCGCGGCCTGCGCGTCGGCTGGATCGAGCGGTACTTCGGGGGCGAAGGCATCGAACCCGCAGCGGCGCATGAAGGCCAGTTGATCGACCAGCACATCGCCCACCGCGCGCAGTTCGCCGGTGTAGCCAGCCTCGCGCAGCACCCGCGCGGCGGTGTAGCCGCGGCCGTCGCCATAGACCGGGAAGTTGATCTCGATCAGGCGTAGGCGCGACAGGTGCGGCAACAGGTCGCGCGCCTCGTCGCCCGGTTCGAGCCGGACGGCGGCGGCATTCGATTGCTCACCGAACGCGCCGACAGTCACGCCGGGATCGCCCACCATCTCGTCATCGCGGAACCGGAATTGGACTTCAGCCATACAAGGCCTCCTTAAACGGGGCCATGCCGATCCGGCGGTAGGTATCGAGGAAGCGCTCGTTGCCCTCGCGCGTGCTCAGATAAACTTCGGTGGCCTTTTCGACCGCATCGACGATGCCGTCTTCATCGAACCCTGGGCCGGTGATCTGGCCGAGCGAAGTGTCCGCGCCCTCGCACCCGCCGAGCAGCAGCTGGTAATTCTCGGTCCCCTTGCGGTCGACCCCGAGGATGCCGATGTGCCCGGCGTGATGGTGGCCGCAGGCGTTGATGCAGCCCGAGATCTTGAGCTTGAGCTCGCCGATCTGCTGTTCCTTGGCGGCGAGGCGCTGGCCGATCTTCTGCGCCACCGGGATCGAGCGGGCATTGGCCAGGCTGCAATAGTCGAGCCCCGGGCAAGCAATGATATCGCCGACCAGATCGAGGTTGGCGGTGCCCAGGCCCGCTTCATCGAGCGCCTGCCACAGCGCATAGAGCTGGTCCTTGCGGACGTGCGCCAGCACGATGTTCTGGGCGTGAGTGACGCGCAGCTCGTCGAACGAATATTGCGCCGCCAGCGCCGCCATCAGCCGCATCTGGTCGGCGCTGGCATCACCCGGAATCCCGCCGATCGGCTTGAGGCTGATCGTTACCGCGATGTAGCCGGACGCCTTGTGCGTAACGCAGTTGTTGTCCACCCACAGCGCGAAATCGGGATCGCTGCGGTCGAGTTCTTCGCTCAATCCCGTCTCGAACGCAGGGTCGGCGAATTGCGCCTTGATCCGCTCCAGCTCGGCCGTGGGGGGCTCAATGTTCTGGCTGAGCAAGTGGGCAAATTCAGCCTCGACCTGGCGGGTATATTCTTCCTTGCCCAGCTCATGGACGAGGATCTTGATCCGCGCCTTGTACTTGTTGTCGCGGCGGCCGTGGCGGTTGTAGACGCGCAGGCAGGCCTCGGCATAAGTGATGAACTGATCGAGCGGCACGAAGGCCTTGATCAGCGGGCCGATCATCGGGGTGCGGCCCATGCCCCCGCCGACGTAAAACGCTGCGCCGAGCTCGCCGCCTTCGCCGCGCACGATCTGCACGCCGATGTCATGCAGCCGCATCGCCGCGCGATCGGTTTCGCTGGCGATCACCGCAATCTTGAACTTGCGCGGCAGGTAGCAAAATTCGGGGTGGAAGGTGCTCCACTGGCGGATCAGCTCGGCATAGGGACGCGGATCGGTAACCTCGTCCGCTGCGGCTCCGGCGTACTGGTCCGAACTGGTGTTGCGGATGCAGTTGCCGCTGGTCTGGATCGCGTGCATTTCAACCTTGGCGAGATCGGCAAGGATATTAGGTGCTTCGTCGAGTTTTATCCAGTTGTACTGGATGTTCTGGCGGGTGGTGAAGTGGCCATAGCCGCGATCGTACTTGTCGGCGATGTCGCCCAACGCGTGCATCTGCGCGCCGCTAAGCGTGCCATACGGCACCGCTACGCGCAGCATATAGGCGTGCAATTGCAGGTAGAGCCCGTTCATCAGCCGGAGCGGCTTGAACTGGTCTTCGCTGAGGTGGCCGTCGATCCGCCGGCGGACCTGGTCGCGGAATTCCTCGACCCGGGCATCGACCATCGCCTGGTCGTAAGTGTCGTATTTATACATTCATATCACCCATTGCCCGGCTTCAGGATCGGCTGGCTTCAGTGTCAGATCGGGGCGCACGGTCGGGCCGAGCGCGCGGATGCGCTCCTTGATATGCGCCGGGCGCACGCCCTTTTCGTCCTTGCTGGCCTCGATCGCATAGGCCGCGTTGACGCGGCGCGTGGCGCTTTCGCGAGCGAGGATGCTGTCGGCATGATCGCCGACGTCGATCGCCTCCTCGACATGGAGTGACCATTGCACCCCGTCCCACCAGGTCACCGCGCCCGATTTGAGGTCGTTGCCGGTCAGAAGTTTCATGCCTGCGCCTCCAGCGCCAAGGTGCGCAATTGCGCGGGTTCGTGCGCGGCGCAGACTTCGCCGATGACGATCAGTGCCGGGCTGTTCACTCGCTCGATCGCGATCAGGTCGGCGAGGCCCGCCAGCGAGGCGCGCAACACGCGCATTTGCGAGCGGGTGGCGTTCTCGATCACGGCGACCGGAATGGCTGGCGAAAGCCCGTCGGCGATGAGCTTTTCGGCAATCGCCTCAGCCGTGGCGACCCCCATGTAGATCACCAATGTGCGGCCATGCCCGGCCAGCCCCGACCAGTCCTGCTCGGCCAGGCCCTTGCATTGACCCGCCACGAAGCTGACCACCGAGGCGCTGTTGCGGTGCGTCAGCGGTAACTGCGCCGCCGCTGCCGCGCCGATTGCGGCGCTGATCCCGGGGACCACCTCGACCGGCACCCCGGCTGCGCGGCAGGCTTCGGCTTCTTCGCCGCCGCGCCCGAAAATGAACGGATCGCCGCCCTTGAGCCGCACCACTTCGCGCCCCGCCAGCGCTTCGCGCACCAGCAGCGCGTTGATCACATCTTGCGGCATGGTGTGGCGCGAGCGCCGCTTGGCGACCGAGATCAGTTCGGCGTTTGGCCGCGCCAGCGCAAGGATCGACGGATCGACCAAGCCGTCATGCACGATCAACCGCGCGTTCATGATCAGCCGCGCCGCGCGCAGCGTCAGCAGATCGGGATCGCCGGGGCCGGCGCCGACCAGCCAGACTTTACCCGGATTTGGGCCCGAATTTGGGACCGGAATCGCGCCGGACGTAATGGATTGTATGCTCATGCTGAGACTAATGGCGCGGTGCGGCACAAACGACCACCCATAATGGCTTTGCCCGGGCCTAGATCAGCTTTCCGATGGGCGCTGCGGCGGCGGCCAGGGCTGCCCCGGCGGCGATGCCTGAGCCGGCCACTCCTTGATCCGGATATCGGTTTGCGGGAACGGGATTTCGACCCCGCCAACCTTGAATTTCTGCCAGATCAATTTGAGCAGGTCGGACCGCAGGTTGCCAAGGCCGTCTTCGGGATCCTCGATCCACATCTGCACCTCGAACAGGATCGCATTGTCCCCGAACGAGGATAGCCAGACTTGCGGCACGCTGCGTTTGAGCACGCGCGGCAGTTCCATGGCGGCTTCGAGCAGGAGTTTTTCAGCCAGCACAAGGTCCGATCCGTAAGCCACCGGCACCGGCACTCGCACGCGGACATCGAGGCTGGAATAGCTCCAGTTCTCGACCGTGGAGGTCATCAGCGTTTCGTTGGGGATCAGGAATTCGATCTTGTCGCGGGTCACCACCGATACTGCGCGGATGCCGATTTTGTTGACCTGGCCGACCATCTTGTCTGAACCGGTGCCGACCGCGATCACATCGCCCGGCTTGATCGAGCGGTCCATCAGCAGGATGATGCCCGATATGAGGTTGCCGAAGGTCTTCTGCAGACCGAACCCGATCGCGAGCCCGAACGCGCCTGAAAAAACCGTGAACGCGGTCAGGTTGATGCCGAGAAAATCGATCCCGAGCAGTGCGAAAATAATCCAGGCGACGATACTGAACAGCTTTTGGCCAAGCAATTGCTGGGTCCCGTCGAGCCGGTGCATCCGGTTGAAAAAGCGGCTTGAAAACGCCTCGGCGAGTCGTCCGAACGAAAACACCGCGACCAGGGTGACCACGATCAGCAGCGCGCGGTAGATCGAGATATGGTAGGTCCCGACGTCGAGCCCGATCGCGTCGAGCTTGGCGATCGCCTCGCCGGCGCGGCTGGCGACGCTCATGCTTCGCTCCACGCGGCGAGCCCGCGTTCGAGGTCTGCGGTCAGATCGGCCGGGTCTTCGAGGCCGATCCACAGCCGCACGGTGTAATTGTCTTTCGGCCAGGACATGACGCTACGGTCGCGCTCGGGATGGACCCCCAGCACCAGGCTCTCATATCCGCCCCAGCTGTAGCCGATCCCGAACAGCTCGAGCGCGTCGATCAGTCGGTCGCGCGCTGCGGCATCGCCGCCTGCCAGAACGAACGTCAGCAATCCGCACCCGCCGGTGAAATCGCGGCGCCACAGCTCGTGTCCGGGCGATCCAGGCAGCATCGGGCAGAGCACCGCGGCGATTTCGCTGCGGCTTTGCAGCCATTCGGCAACGGCCAAGCCGCTGGCCGTGCTGCGCTCCAGCCGCACGCCCATCGTGCGCAGCCCGCGCAGCGCCAGCGCGGCATCGTCGGGCGAGGCCTGCTGGCCCAGCATCAGCGAACGTTTGCGCAGGCGGGGGTAATATTCCGCAGTTGCAGTGACGCTGCCCATCATCACGTCCGAATGCCCGCCGACATGCTTGGTCAGCGCCAGGATCGACAGATCGACGCCGTGGCGCAGCGCCTGAAAGCCGGTCGGTCCGGCCCAGGTGTTGTCGAGCAGCACCACCAGTCCGCGCGCCTTCGCGGCAGCGGCGAGCGCGGGGACGTCGCACACTTCCATCGTCAGGCTGCCGGGGCTTTCGAGCAGCACCGCGCGGGTTTGGTCGCCGATCATCGCGGCAAACCCGGCGACATCGAGCGGATCGAAGAACCGCGTGGAAATTCCGTAATCGCGCAGTGCCGTGGTCGCGAATGACCGGGTCGGATCGTAGGAATTGTCCGCCACCAACAGCTCGTCACCGCTCTTGAGCACGCTGAGCAAAGCCATCACCGGGGCGGCGAGACCGGTCGGGTAAAGCATGGTCCCCGCCGCGCCGGGCTCGAGCTGGGTCAAGGCATCGGCCAGCGCCCACTGGGTCGGCCCGCCGCGCGCGCCATAGTGGAACAGCCCGTCGGCATTGGGGAGCCGGTCGGCTTCCTGCGCGGCAGTGTCCTCGTAAAGGTAAGTGCTCGCGCGCCAGACCGGCGGGTTCACCGCCGCGCCGGTCCATTCAGGCTTGCGTCCCGCGCCGACCAGCCGGGTGGCGGTGCCCCGCTTACTTGAACCTGTGCCCGCCATGACCCTCAGGCGGTGGCCTTGGGCGTATCGGCATCGGCGCCCCATTCGGACCAGCTGCCGTCGTACAGCGCGGTGTCGTCCTTGCCGACCAGGCTGAGCGCGAACAGCAGCACGCTGGCGGTAACACCCGAACCGCAGCTGGTGGTCACCGGCTTGCCCAGATCAACCCCGGCGCTTTCGAATGCGGCCTTGAGCCCGGCCTTGTCCTTGAAGGTGCCGTCGGCGTTGAAGAGATCGGTGAACGGCACGTTGAGCGAACCGGGGATGTGCCCTGAAGCAATGCCGGGGCGCGGATCGGGATCGGCGCCCGACCAGCGCGCTGCGCCGCGCGCGTCGACCACTTGCTCGGCTTTCGAATGGAGGTTGGCGAGCACGTCGGCCTTGGTCCGGACATTGCTGTCGTCCTGCCACGCGGTGAAGTGGCGGTGGCGCAGTTGCTCCTTGCCTTGCGCGAGCGGGCGGCCCTCGGCCTTCCACTTGGCGATCCCGCCGTCGAGCAGCGCGACATCGTGCGCGCCGAACATCTTGAGCATGAACCAGGCGCGGGCGGAGGTCTTCACCGCGCTATCGTCATACAGCACGATCCGGCTGCCATCGCCCAATCCGAGCGACTGCATCCGGCTGGCGAACTTCTCCGCCGGCGGCAGCATGTTGTCGACCGGGTTGGACGTATCGGTCAGGTCGGCCAGATCCATGAAGACCGCGCCGGGAATGTGCCCGGCTTCGTATTCGGCGAGCGCATCGCGCCCCGTTCCGCCAAGGTGCTTGGTGCAATCGACGATCCTGAGGTCGCTCGCGCCCATTTCACCCGCAAGCCACTCGGTCGTTACCAGACTATCCATAATTCTCGCGTCCTCCTCACGCAGATTTCCAGCCGCCCGCGCCCCTCTCGCTGCAGTTGCGAAAAGCCTAGCCGTGCAGATTGCGCCCGTCGAGGCTCTAATTCGCGCTAATTCACCGCGCGCTGGCCGATCCGCGAATAGGTCCGTGGGCCAAGATCGAGCCGGAACGGCCGCAGTCCCGCGCCGGGCGCATCGCCGGTTTCGCCGACGACGTAAGTCTGGACCTGCACCAAAGGCTTGCCCGCAGTGGTGCTCGCCTCGACCCGCAGCCGGGCGAGCGGCACGAAGAATGCGGCATCGCCCGCGCGGATCGGCTTGAGCGCGGTCAACGGCAAGCGAAAATCTCCGGTAAACTCAACGCTTTCGCCCGGCGCAAGGGTGACCAGCGCATGGCGCAGTTCGAGGCGCTGGTGATCGCTGGCGATCTGCTGTTCGGGCGGGAGCGACGCATGCGCCGCGATCATATCGCCCTCGACCGCCAGCGCGGAGAGCGTCTCGGGCCCATTGTTGGTCACCGTCAGCGTGTAGCTGAGCGTGGTCGCCATCAGCGACGCGCTCATCCGCCGCGCCTCAAGCGCGATGCCCAGTCCGGGCAGCGCCGCGCTGAGCTGCGGCTCTGGAATCTGCGCCGGACGGGCGGCCGCGGCGGGCTGAGCCTGCTGTTTGTTCGGCGGGGCGGGGGCCGGAGCGGGGGCCGGGACCACCGGGGGCACGAATTCGAGCAGCGGCTTCGGCTTGCTCCGGCTGCGCCACCAAAGCCCGGCGAATGCGAGGGCGAGCAGGGCCGCGCCCCCCGCAAGCCACGGCCAGAGCGACCCCGACGCGGCTGGCGCCGGCGCAGGCTTGACCAGGCTGTCGGTGGCGGGGGCGACGGGCAGGCCGGAGCTGGCGGGGGGCGGCAGCGGGGCAACTGTTGCGGTGGCCGGGTTCGGCGCGGCGGTGGGGCTGGCCACCGGTTGCGGTCCAGCCGTGGTGCGCGGGAGCGGCGCGGGCGCGCGGGCCGGGCCAGTGTCGCGCGGTGACGGCGCGGTGGTGATCGGCGCGCTGGGCGTTGCAGTCGGACTGGCTACCGGGACCGGGCTTGGCGTCGGCACCGGCCGCGGCGCGGGGCTACGGATGATCGGGGCGTCGCTGTCGACCGGGCCTTGCGCGCGCGGATCGCTGGTCGGGCGGCTGCCGGGAATCCGGAAATCGGGGACCGACTGCGCGGGCGCGGATGTGGGCGCAAGCCAAAGCGCCAGCGCCATGGCGCTGGCTGCCGCTTTCACGCTGCCCCCGAAATCCTGCATCGATTGTTCCATCTGGCTCCCGTCCGGGCGCGCTAGCGCCTCCGGCACTGAATAGGAAGTGAACTCGGTGCTTCCAACCGCCGACTTGTGTAACTGGAGCGATCGGGGCATGGCGCGTTGCATGGCAGACACACCTCTCCACCTCGGGAAAACGAGCAGCCTGCCCGCCTCACCCGAGGCGGCGGCGCTCGACTATGTGCCCAACCCGCGCGGCGATGCGCTGTACCTGGTGCGCTTCGCCGCACCCGAATTCACCTCGCTGTGCCCGGTGACCGGCCAGCCCGACTTCGCGCACCTGGTGATCGACTATGCACCCGGCGCAACCATCGTCGAATCGAAGAGCCTCAAGCTGTTCCTCGGCAGTTTCCGCAACCATGCCGGTTTCCACGAAGACGTGACGGTCGGGATCGGCCAGCGGCTGTGCGCCGAAATGCAGCCCAGGTGGCTGCGGATCGGCGGCTACTGGTACCCGCGCGGCGGCATCCCGATCGACGTGTTCTGGCAGAGCGGCGCTGCGCCTGACGGGCTGTGGGTGCCCGATCAGGGCGTCGCGAGTTATCGCGGACGCGGCTGAGCCAGTCTTCTCCCCTCCCCGGCGGGGAGGGGTCGGGGGTGGGGGGTACGACGCTCGATAGGGCAGACCCCCCATCCCAACCCTTCCCCCATGGGGAAGGGCTTTTAGGCTTTTAGAACGCCGCTTTGGGCTTATCCTCGCCCATCATCGCCTGACGCACCAAGGGGATCGGCGGGCCGCCATATTCGAGGAAGGCGTCGTGGAACGCTTTCCAGCCTTCGCGCCCGCCATGCGTCGCGGTCCAGTCGGCGCGCAGCTTGCGGATCATCAGCTTGCCCAGTGTGTAGTTGAGGTAGGCCGGGTCATAGGCCCCGCGCCGAGCCTGCTGTTCGGCGGTGCCGGCATCCTGAAAGCACGCGCTCTGGAAGAACTGGGTCGATTGGGCGATCGTCATCCCCGCAGTGTGCAGCCGGATCGCCGAAAGAAACCGGCAATCGCGCAGCAACGCATTGCTCAACTGGCCGATGTGCACCTCGGGATTGCCGTCACCCAGCCCGGCTTCCCACATCAACTCTTCGCTATAGTGTGCCCAGCCTTCGGCGAAGGCGTAACCGACGAACATCCGCCCGAACACCGACGGCGCGCGGTTGGCATGGAGGAACTGGAGGAAGTGGCCGGGCATCACTTCGTGAACCGAGGTGAACATCAGGTCGTCGACCCCGGGGATATATTCGTTCTGCTTTTCCTTGGACCAGGCGGGGTCGGGCGCGGCGATGTAATAGATCGACGGGATGCCTTTTTCGAGCGGCCCCGGCGGGTCGATATAGGCCCCGTTCTGCGCGTTGTACGGCGGGCTCTGGCGGACCAGCGCCTGTTCGGTCCCGGGGATCGTCACCAGGTCTTTGGCCTTGATGAACTGGGTCAGCAGCGGGATCTGGCGGGTCGCTTCGGCGACCACGTTGTCTGCCGGCTTGTGCGCATTCATCTTGGCCATGCAGGCGGGAACCGAGGCCCCCGGGGCAAACTGCGCGCAGGCCGCGGTCAGCGCGTCCTGGTTGCGTTTGAGGTCTGCCTCGCCAACCTTTTCGAGATCGGCCAGCGGCACGTTGACCGCCTCGGTATCGTTGAGCATCTGCGCGAACTTGTCCGCGCCCAGCGCGAACGAGACCGCGCCCTGCTGGCCCTTGAGCCAAGTCGAGAGGTCGGCCATTGCCGCAGATGCCTTGGCCGCTGCGGCTTTGAGCCGGGCCTGCAGGGCATCGTCCTTCACCTCGGCGAATGCAGCGAGCACGTCCTTGGCGTAGAACTCGGCATAGCCGCTGAACGCCGAGGTGCCGTAAATCACCAGCGGCTCGGCAATCGGGCCTTTGATGTTGCCCTTGATCGCAGCGGCGGCAGCGGGGACGCCTTCGAGGAACGTCGCCAGTGCGGCGGCGCGCTGCGGGGGCGGGGCATATTCGCGGGCGAGATAGACGTTGGGATCGAACGCGCCGACGTACCACGCCGGGTTGGTGTGCGGCTGGTCGGCCACTTCGAGCCAGAACAGCTGCCCCTTGGCAACCTGCACCATGTAGTCGCGCTCAAACTTCTCCTTACCCGTCACCGCTGTGTAGGATCCCGCGTCGGAGATCACCTTGCGCAGGAAATCGCCGCGCGCCTTCAGCCCGGCCGGGCTCCAGTCGGCGAACTTGCCGTCATACTGGTGCGCGCCCTGATAGACCGCGAAATAGGGATCGGTCTTGAGCCAGCCGTCGATCGTGCCTTGCGCAAACTGCGCCCACGGGGCTTGCGGCGCGGTCGATCCGCCCATCTGGCACGAAGCCAGCGCAGCCGAAGCCAGAGTTGCGAAGAAGGTGCGGCGAAGTGCCATGTGTCTGCTCCCGACGGCGATTTTGTTCTGCAGCGAAACTGCGCGTTTATCGCCGGCGGGGCAAGTGCCAGTGGTCGATTGCCAGCGCTTTTTTGTCGCTACTCAGCGCGTCCCCAAGCCCCGCGCGATAATCCCGCGGAGGATTTCGCGGGTGCCGCCGCGCAGCGACCAACTGGGTGCGTTAAGCGTGATATTGGCCAGCACCGAGGCGTAGGCGGCGGCCGCTGCCGGATCGGGTTCGGCATCGATCAGTTCGCGCGCCACGTCGGGCATGGCCTGCTCGAACACCGCGCCGACATCCTTGACGATCGCGGCCTGCAGCCCGGCATCCTGCCCCGACTGCAGCATTGCGGTGACCGAGCGAGACAGGCGGCGCAGCACCGCGAGCCGGGCGGTAACCCGGCCCAAGGTGATCTGCGCCGCATCGCTGTCGATGCCTTTGAGCGCTTCGATCACCTGGTACAGCAGCTCGATCGAGGAGAGGAACCGTTCGGGACCCGAGCGTTCGAACGCCAGCTCGCTCATCACCTGGTTCCAGCCGTTGCCTTCTTCGCCGAGCAGCATATTCGCCGGCACGATCGCGTCTTCGAAATGCATCTCATTGAAGTGGTGTTGCCCGGCAAGATCGATGATCGGCTTGATCGTCAGGCCCGGGGTGTTCTTGAGGTCGACCAGTAGCTGGCTGGTGCCTTGCTGGCGGTCGGCCGGGCCGCCGCTGCCGGTCCGGCAGAACAGGATTACCCAGTCGGCCTCATGCGCAAAGCTGGTCCAGACCTTGGTTCCGGTGACCCGGTATATGTCCCCGTCACGCACCGCGCGGGTGCGGGTTGCCGCAAGGTCCGAGCCCGAATCCGGCTCGCTCATCCCGATGCAGAAAGCCAGTTCCCCGGCGGCGATGCCGGGCAGCAGCAGCGCCTTCTGTTCCTCGGTGCCGAATTTGATGATCGACGGGCCGCTCTGGCGGTCGGCAATCCAGTGCGCGCCGACCGGAGCGCCAGCAGCCAGCGTCTCTTCGACCACCACATAGCGCTCGTAAGCCGAGCGTTCGTGACCGCCATATTGCTTGGGCCAGATCATGCCGAGGTATCCGGCCTGGCCCATCGCGCGGCTGAACCCGCGATCGAACCCGTACCAGTTGTCCGACCGCGCGCGCGGGCTGTGTCCGGCTAATTCCTTATCGAGAAACGCGCGGAATTCCGTGCGCAGTGCGAGCACCGCTTCGGTATCGGCGGGCGGGCGGGGGAAAGCTATCGAACTCATAATGCGGTCACCATTGGCCAATATCCGGTTCCGCCAGCATCCAGCGCAGCCTGCCCGAGGAGCTTGGCCCAGAACACCTGCCCGCCAAATTCATCGCGCCAGGTCCACAACGATGTGGTGAACAATTGCAGCCGGTGCTCGCGGGTGAAGCCGATCGCGCCGTGCATCTGCGTCGCGATCGAAGCGCCGGTTCCCGCTGCTTCGCGCGCGCGCAGCGAGCCTGCGGCGACTCCGAGCAGATCGCCGCGCGCCAAGGCTTCGGCGGCAAGATCGGCCGCGGCGGTGGCGCAGGCGAGTTCGCCCGCCAGCTTGGCCAATTCGTGCTGCACCGCCTGGAATTTGGACAGCGGCTTGCCGAACTGGACCCGCGTTCCGGTGTGCTCGAGCGTCAGGTCGAGCGCTGCTTCAAGCGCGCCGGCGATCTGGAATGCGCGCAAAGTTGCACCCTCGGCCAGCGGGCAGTGCGGCAGCGGAGCGGACACATCGACCGCCCAATCGATCTGCAACGTCGGACGCGGCTGGAAATTGAGCGCCATGCCCGCCTCGGCCACTTGCCAGCCCGCCCGGGGCACGCGGTACAATCTGTCGCCCACAGCCAGCGCGAGGCAATCGAGCTTGTCGCCCCAGGCAATCCGCGCGACTGGTCCGGTCAGGCGGCCCTCGGTCAGCGTCAGCGCATCGGCGCGGGCTAACCCGGCGGCGCCTTCAGCCAAGGGCAAGCCGGCGGCTGCGAGCAAGCGGTTCGCGCCCATCGTCTCGGCCACCGGCAGCGGCACGGCGTGGCGGCCGAGCAGCCGCAATGCTTCACCCTGATCGGCCGGATCCAGCCCGAACCCGCCTTGTTCTTCGCTGAGCAGCGCCAGCGGCAGGCCCATCTCCTCGAATTCGGCCCACAGTTCGGGCAGCCATTCGCCGCTGCGCGCGCGGGCCTGCGCGCTGTCATCGAGGTGCCGCTCGAGCAGCCGTTCGATCATGTCCGCCAGCATCGTGATGCGCGTCCCTTGCGAGTGGTGCCGGCTAGAGGATTCGAACCCCTGGCCCCCTGATTACAAATCAGGTGCTCTACCAACTGAGCTAAGCCGGCAACGTGGCCTTAAGTGCAGGCGTCCTTAGCCCTAGGCGGCGCCAAAGGTCCAGCCCTCGGTTGCGGCAATTTCCGGGGTCAGCAGCGGCGGCGACCAGTTGGCGGGATCGTGTACGAGGGTGCGCAGCCATGCCGCCGAGATCAGCGCATCGGCCGCGTGGTCAGTGATCGGCCCGCGCCCACGGACCGGCTGGCTGGCAAGTGCGCTCAGCGCGGCGCTAAGGGCGGCATAGTCGCGGATCTTGGATCGCGCCGCAGTTCGCCCGGCGGCAATCGCGGCGAGGGTGGTGTAGATTTCCACCAGTACCGAGCCGCCGCCGGGCAGCGGATCGAACGGCCAGATCGCGTAGTGATGCTGCAAACGGTGGAGCAACCGCATTCCCGCCAGACTGCCCTTGCCGACCTGCGCCGCGCCAACGAGGTTGAAATTGCTGTACGGGCGGCACCCGGCACGGGCTTGGCCGTGCTCGGTCTGGCGGAACCGCCCACGGCCCCCCTTCTGTCCATTGGTGCCGAATGCCGCTCCCTCACGCCCGCCATGGCGGCGGAAATGCGGGGCGATATCGGGGTGATCGGCAAACTTGGTGGCACCCAGGTGTGGTTCTTCGGCGCTGATCTGTTCGGCCAATGCCCACAATTCGCGCGCGCTGCGCGGGCTGTCCGGCCAACCGGGGAAGTAGGCACCCGCGTCGGCGAAAGCGAACGCCATGCTCATATCGAAGCCGACCAGCGTATCGGGCGGCAAGTCGTGCAGCAGCCATTCGAGCACCTCGCTCCGCGACCAGCGGTGGCCAGGGCGGATCAGCTTGGGCGCAGCGTCGCCAGCTTCGCACAGCGCCAGCGCAATCCCATGATGCCGCTCGCCCACCGCGCCCGACCAGTCGATAGCGGCGAAATTCTTGAACCTTGGCTCGATCAAGGCGCTGGAGAGGCTTTCAAGGCGCAACGATCCGCGAGCCAGTGAACGGTGCGGCAATCGGACCGGCCACGACATTGCCCGCCGCATCGTAGGCGTAGAACGTGCCGGTCCCGGTCATCCGATCTCCCGAGACATCGATCTGATACGAGAATTCGCCGCGTCCGGTCAGCTTGTGAGTGGTGCGATCGGCCATGATTTCCACCCATTTGCCCGTCACCTGCTGTCCGCGCCGCCGCCATGCGCCTTTGCCATCGCTGTCGCTGGTGCGCGGGTTGCCGGCATCGGGGTTGGCTTGTTGCATCGTGTGGTCGGCGTTGAACACGTAGAGATGCAGCGGGAACGGGGCAGCGGGTTGTTCCACCAGCCATGTGCCGACCACCGGGTTAGCGGCAATCTGCCGTGCACCTATTGGGCTGGCAGACAGGACCAGAATCATCGGTATCATCACACTGCGCAGCTTCATCGTCTTCATTTCATTCCCCCTTCAACTCACTCCGCCGCTTGGCCCACCACTCCATCCGCTTGAGCACTTCGCGCTCGAACCCGCGCTCGACCGGCTGGTAGTATTGCTGCGGCTCCATCTCCTCGGGCCAGTAATCCGCGCCCGAAAAGCCGTCTTCGGCCTGGTGATCGTAAGCGTAGTCCTTGCCGTAGCCGATGTCCTTCATCAGCTTGGTCGGGGCATTGAGGATATGCGCGGGCGGGGCCAGGCTGCCGGTCTGGCGCGCGCTGTCCCACGCTGACTTCTGCGCCACATAGACCGCGTTCGATTTGGGTGCGGTGGCGAGGTAGAGGCAGGCCTGGACGATCGCCAGCTCGCCCTCGGGGCTGCCGAGGAACTGGTAGGCGTCCTTGGCGGCGAGGCACTGGATCAGCGCTTGCGGATCGGCGAGGCCGACGTCTTCGCTGGCAAACCGCACCAGCCGCCGCAGCACATAGAGCGGCTCCTCGCCCGCGGTCAGCATCCGCGCCATGTAATAGAGGCTGGCCTGCGGGTCCGACCCGCGCAAAGCTTTGTGCAGTGCGGAAATCAGATTGTAGTGCCCGTCGCGATCCTTGTCATAGACCGCCATGCGGCGCTGCAGAAAAGCGCCCAGCGCGGCGGGATCGAGCGGGGCGGGGATTTGTGCGGCGTAAAGCGTCTCGGCCTGGTTGAGCAGGAACCGTCCGTCGCCGTCGGCGGAAGCGACCAGCGCTGCGCGCGCGTCCGAAGTGAGCGGCAGCGGGCCTTCGAGTTCCTCGGCGCGCGCGAGCAGCGTATCGAGCGCGGCCGCATCGAGCCGGTGCAGGATCAGCACCTGCGCGCGGCTGAGCAATGCGGCGTTGAGGGCGAAGCTGGGGTTTTCGGTGGTCGCGCCGACCAAAGTAACCGTGCCCTTTTCCACGAATGGCAGGAACCCATCCTGCTGGGCGCGGTTGAAGCGGTGGATCTCGTCCACGAACAGCAGCGTGCGCTGCCCCGCCTTGGCCATTATGTCGGCCTCGGCGAAGGCTTTCTTGAGATCGGCCACGCCCGAGAACACCGCGCTGATCGCGGCGAAGCGCATCCCCACTGCTTTCGCCAGCAGCCGCGCGATGCTGGTCTTGCCGGTGCCCGGAGGGCCCCACAGGATCATGCTCGAGAGCCGGCCCGCCGCGACCATCCGCCCGATCGCGCCTTCGGGCCCGGTCAGATGCTCCTGCCCGATCACCTCGCCCAGCGCGCGCGGGCGCAACCGGTCGGCCAGCGGCGCATCGGCGCGCGGGGCTTCGTCGGGAGTTTCGGGAACATCCGCAGCAAACAAGTCGGCCATTGGTTCCAGATAAGGGCACGCGAACATTTTTGCACGACCTGGGTTGCGTGATCGTCTTAAAGATATATCTTAGACGCATCACAAAAGGAACGAGACACATGAGAATGCACGGATGCGGCCCGAGGGGCCACCGCTATGGCCCGATGGCCGCAATTTTGATGACCGGATGGGCGCGTCACTGGGGCTCTGACTGGGGCACTGGCTTCGGCGGTGAAGGACGCGGACGGAGCGGACCTGGACGGCGCGGTCCGGGCGGACGAGGCCGGATGTTCGGCTCGGGCGAACTCAGGCTCGCGTTGCTCGGCCTGATCGCAGAAGCTCCGCGCCACGGGTACGAGCTGATCAAGGCGATCGAAGAGCTGTCGGGCGGCAATTACGCACCAAGCCCGGGGGTGGTCTATCCCACGCTCAGCCTGCTCACCGATGAAGGCGTGATCGAAGACCAGGCCGGTGAAGGCGCGCGCAAGTCGTTCGCTGCAACCGAGGCCGGACGCGCCGAACTGGCCCACCGTAAGGGTGAGTACGATGCAATCGTCGCGCGGCTCAAAGACATCGCCGAGGAAAGCGAACGGACCAGCGCGCCGCCGCTCAAGCGCGCGATGGGCAACCTGTTCCACGCGGTCAAGAACCGCATGGCGGCGGGCGATTTCGACCGCGAGACGGTGCATGGCATTGCCGAAGTCCTCGACGAAGCCGCCCGCAAGATCGAGCGCCTGTGATGCCATCGCCTGCGTAAATCGGTTTAATCGGCGCGGGTTTGGTCCCGCGCCGGTTCCATGATATTGTCACACAACGTCAAAAGGCGGTGGGAGTGGGACATGGATGAACTCGAGCGCGCCGCGAAGGTGCCACTGAGCTTCTGGGTAGTAGCCGGGCTTGGCGTGCTGTGGAACGGCTTTGCCGTCATAGGCTATTGGCTCACCGCGACGCACAATCCGCACGCAATGGCGCAGACCCCGGCCGAAATGGTCGAAGCGCTCGATCACACCCCGACCTGGGCGATGGCCGCCTGGGGGCTGGCAGTGGGTGCCGCGCTGGCGGGATCGGTGCTGCTGGTTCTGCGCCGCCGCTGGGCGGTCCCGGCATTCGTCGTCTCGCTCGGCGGACTGCTGGTGCTGACGATCTATCAAGTCGCGGTGAACATGCCGATGAGCCTGCTCCAGATCATCACGATCTGGCTGGTCGCGCTGTTCCTGCTGCGCTTCAGCAGCCGCGAAGCGGGCAAGGGCCTGCTGCGCTAACCCTTCGCCGCTGCTTTCCTGGCGATCAATCGCAGATAGGTATCGGCGACCGACTGGTTGATCTGGTCCCAATCGTAGTCCCTGCTGCAGAGCTCGGCTGCCGCGCCGTGGTGTCTGCTTAGCTGCGGATCGAGCGCATAGGCCTTCAATGCTTCGGCAAATTCGGCCACCGCGCCGGGCGTGATCAGCCGGCCCGACTGGCCATCGGCGATCAGGTTCTCGCTACCGGTCGCCGCCGCCGCCACCACCGGCACGCCGCAAGCCATCGCCTCGAGCGAGACATTGCCGAACGCCTCGGTCTCCGAGGGGAAGAACATCGTGTCCATCGACGCGACCGCGCGGCCAAGGTCGGTGCCCGCCAGGAACCCGGTGAACACCGCGTCGGGCAGGCGGGCTGCAAACCAGGCGCGCGCGGGGCCTTCGCCGACGATCAGCACGCGGTGCGGGACGCCGCTTTCGCGCAGCCGATCGATCGCATCGCAAAACACGCCGAGGCCTTTTTCCATCACCAGCCGGCTGAGAAAGCCGATGACATATTCGTCGTCGTGCAGCCCCAACCCGCGCCGCCAGGCCATGTCGCGCCGCTCAGGGTTGAAGGTCGTCCGGTCGACCCCGCGCGACCAGATCCCGATATCGCTATTCATCCGTTCGTCGCGCAGCACCTGGGCCAACGATTCGCTTGGCACGACCAAAGCGTCGCAGCGCCGGTAAAAGCGCCGCTGCAGGGCCACCGCTAACGGGGCAAGGAAACCCACATGGTAGTATTTGAGGTAAGTTTCGAAGCGGGTGTGAACCGATGCGACCAACGGCAAGCCGCGCCGTCTTGCCCAGGTCACCGCGCGGTGGCCGCTCAGGTCAGGGGCCGAGACGTGCAGCACGTTGGGCTTGAACGCAGCCAGATCGCGTTTGATCCGGGCGTTGACTCCCGACGACAGCCGGTATTCGCTGCGGAAAGGGATCGGTACCGATGGCAGCGAGACCAGATCGCCGACTGGCTCCATTTCGGGATGATCGACCGTCGGCGAATAGACCCGGACTTGCGCGCCCTGGCGCAGCAAGTACCCGACCAGTCGGTTCAACGCCTTGTTCGCGCCATCGACGGTGATGTTATAGTTGCCCGAAAACAGGGCAATGCGCAGGTCGCTGGACTTCATCGGGCGGACGTAGCGGGGAAAGGACCGGGGGTATAGCCGCCCCCGGCGTTCCTTGCTCAGGCCGCTTCCTTCTTCCGGCCCGCTTTCTTGCGCTCGTTCGGATCGAGCAGCGCTTTGCGCAGGCGGATCGACTGCGGGGTGACCTCGACCATTTCGTCGTCGTCGATGTAGGCGATCGCCTGTTCGAGCGTCATGATCCGCGGCGGGGTCAGCCGGATTGCGTCGTCCTTGCCGGTCGAGCGGAAGTTGGTGAGCTGCTTCGACTTCATCGGGTTGACTTCAAGGTCAGCGTCTTTGGCGTTTTCGCCGATGATCATGCCCTCGTAGATCTTGTCCTGCGGGCGGACGAACAACACGCCGCGTTCTTCGAGCATGTTGAGCGCATAGCCGACCGCTTCGCCCGCGCAGTTGGAAATCAGCACGCCGACCGGACGGCCTTCGATCACGCCTTTGTACGGGCCATATTTCTCGAACAAGCGGTTCATGATCCCGGTGCCGCGCGTGTCGGAGAGGAATTCGCCGTGATAGCCGATCAGGCCCCGGCTGGGGGCGGAGAACGTGATCCGGGTCTTGCCGCCGCCTGAGGGGCGCATGTCGGTCATCTCGCCCTTGCGGATCGCCATTTTCTCGACGACCACGCCGGCATATTCATCATCGACGTCGATAACGGTGGTTTCATAAGGTTCGGTGCGCTTGCCGTGATCATCTTCGCCGTAGAGCACGCGCGGGCGGCTGATGCCGAGCTCGAAGCCTTCGCGGCGCATCGTCTCGATCAGCACGCCGAGCTGCAATTCGCCGCGCCCGGCAACCTCGAAGCTGTCGCGGTCGGCGCTCTCGGTGACACGGATTGCGACGTTGCTTTCGGCCTCGCGCGCCAGCCGGTCGCGGATCATGCGGCTGGTCACCTTGGTGCCCTCGCGTCCGGCCATCGGCGAATCGTTGACCGCGAAGCGCATCGACAGCGTCGGCGGGTCGATCGGCTGGGCGTGGAGCGGATCGGTCACCGACGGGTCGCAAATCGTGTTGGAGACGGTCGCATCGGTCAGCCCGGCGATCGAGATGATGTCGCCCGCGCGCGCTTCATCGACCGGCACACGCTCGAGCCCGCGGAACGCCATCAGCTTGGAGGCGCGGCCGGTCTCGATAATCTTGCCGTCATTGTCGAGCGCGTGGATCGGCGAGTTGACCTTGATCGTGCCCGACTGGACCTTGCCGGTCAGGATCCGGCCGAGGAAGTTGTCGCGGTCGAGCAGGGTGACGAGGAACTTGAACGGCCCGTCGACATCGGCCGCCGGGGCGGGGACGTGGCTGACGATCTTTTCGAACAGCGGCGTCAACGTGCCCTCGCGCAGGCTCGGGTCGTCGTTGGCATAGCCGTTGCGGCCCGAGGCGTAGAGCACCGGGAAATCGAGCTGCTCGTCGGTCGCATCGAGGCTGACGAACAGGTCGAACACTTCGTCGAGCACTTCCTGGATGCGCTCGTCCTGGCGGTCGACCTTGTTGACCACGACGATCGGACGCAAGCCCAGCGCGAGCGCCTTGCCGGTGACGAATTTGGTCTGCGGCATCGCCCCTTCGGACGAATCGACCAGCAGGATCACCCCGTCGACCATCGACAGGATGCGCTCAACCTCACCGCCAAAATCGGCGTGGCCGGGGGTATCGACGATGTTGATGTGGGTGGTGTGGCCGTGGTGATCGTCCCATTCGACCGACGTGCACTTGGCCAGAATCGTGATCCCGCGCTCTTTTTCGAGGTCGTTGGAATCCATCGCGCGCTCTTCG
>JANYGC010000104.1 GCA_025359425.1 Sphingomonadaceae bacterium | reverse complement strand
CTTGGCCCGCTACCGCGAAATGGTCTAAAGCAACCTCGGATACATCCATGCCGATGTCGATATAAGGTATCCCGTAACGGCGCGCGGCGCTCTCAAGAAAGTCGCGCTGCTGATAACCGTCGATGCACCCGAATACGACATGCGCGTCTTTGATTAGACAATCGGACTCCTGCCACTTCTTCTGGGCTTGCACGACGCTGGCTCCGGGGCGGATGGCCTGTATCGTACGCGAAAGAATTTCTACTTTTGGTCGCGCCATGTCGACGTCAGCCTGGGTCGCGCCGACAAGCCGATTCAGATTGCTCGCTTCGATTACATCGGGATCGATCAAACGGAAGATTCCGACGCCGAGATGAGCAAGCTGCTGGGCGACGTGCGAACCGCCGCCGCCGAGGCCAACGATCGCGACCCTGGTGTCCCAGAGATCTTTGTCTGAATGGGACCCAAGAAAACTCTGACGGCTGAAATCTCGCTCTGTCATCCGGAATAATCCGTGCTGCCGTCGAGCGCGGCTGCAATTATCTTAAGCTGCGCACCTACAGTGTTGAATTCGCTTATAGGTTGAACATCGCTGGCGTTCCTCCAAACTAGGCCCGCTGCAGATTGTGGGCTCAGAACAAGTGCCCCGTGCGGCATCGTAGGCCGAACCTTGAAAAAATCTGGCACGAAGTTCCGCTGCTCGGAGAGGTCGATTGCACTGAACCAGAGGCGCTGCTGGGACAGTAGGTGCATATGAACATGGAACACGCCGACCGGATTGAGCAAGGCAAGGTCGAGCGCTTTGCGCAAGGCCTCCTGGCCGATCATGGCCCCGAATGTTCGATCATTGACATATTCGCTGTCGGCGACCGGGAAGTAATCTTGCGCCAGCAGTACGAGACTGTCGGCACCGGCAGCCGCCTTAACGGTGACGAAACCTACCCTTTCATGGGCAAACCGATGCGGTCGCATCAAGTCATTGCGCAGGTTAGCCATGAACTGCTCGGTGGCTCGGAACAGGACGCTCATGCCGCGTTCTCCATTCTCATGGGAGCAAGATGGTTGGCCAGAACCTCAAACGGCGGAAGGTTGTTTGGCACGTTCGCCCAAGAGAAAGTGTGCCAATTCCGCCCGAGAACATAGGCCGTCTCGTTCCAATTAAGGCCGCAGCCGACATTCTCGGTAAGATAGAGTTTGGTTGGGTATGTTGAGTTGTCGTGGTTCAGGCAGAGCAGCGCGTCCATCTCGCGGCACTGCCCGGCGGCGTTGAACCGCAGTCCTACCATGTGAATAAGTCTTCGCCATCCGTCCGTGCGGTACGAGACCTCCCCGCTGCACACAGTCCGGATGGCGTCGAGTTCTTCTTCGGTGGGCGTCTCGCGTTCGCTCATGACGACCCTCCCGAACGGGCGTGACTCATGAACCGCAGGCCTTCGTGAACGCCGATCTTGGCGTCGTCCTCTAGATCCTTGAGGCCTTGAGGCGTGATCTCGGCGAGAACCTTGGCGGCTTCGACACCGATTTCCGCCTTCAGATCGCGAACGATCCACTTTCCCGGTCGAACCTCGTGCTTGATGTTATCGACCGAAATACTGACGGTGTTCTCTTGGTCAGGGCCGCGCTCGGGGTCGGGATCATCTCCTTTTTCGTTATCGTTGGGCATAGCCAACTTCCTTTCTTTGCGCCCATCCGAGAATCGGGCTTGCGCTCTTGAGCCTGATAGCGGAGAATCGCTACCTGTTGCGAAACTATATAGGTATCAAATCTTGACCCGTCAAGATACTATAGGGGTGTTATGAAGGATACGAGCTTGATCCGGTGGGGCGTCGCTCAGCGATTCGAATTTATCGAATGGAGGGCCTATTGGGACGGACGCTTAAATCGAGGTGATTTGGAGCAGGAGTTCGACATCTCGACGCCGC
The DNA here is from genome assembly GCA_025359425.1 of Sphingomonadaceae bacterium. GTDB lineage: Bacteria > Pseudomonadota > Alphaproteobacteria > Sphingomonadales > Sphingomonadaceae > Novosphingobium. The sequence goes on along the minus strand of JANYGC010000104.1, from coordinate 1,529 downwards.
AGGCGTCGGTAGATTTGCGCAACTATCAAGAGACGGCGCCCGGCAACATCGAATACAATGCGACTGAAAAGGCCTATGTGGCGACCAGAAATTTTCGCCCCATGTTTCTCAGGCTCTCAGCTGAGCGATACCTTCTGCAGCTTCACAGCATCACCACCCACGCTTTAGCGCAAGGGGAGACGTGGTTCGGAGAATTGCCGCCGGTCGACGTCCTGCCAACCATAGCCCGCATCCCAGAAGCGTATACGCTCCGTCCAATCATCAGCGCGATAAGGAGCCGAGGCGAACTGAGCATCAACTATCAGTCGCTCACGAGCACTGGTATGCGGACGATTTGCCCGCATTCACTGGCGCATGACGGATATCGTTGGCATGCACGCGCCTGGTGTGTCGAGAAGGAGGAATATCGCGATTACGTTCTTGGGCGCATTCTCTCCGTGGCGGAGCCGACGCCCTACGTATTTGAACCACCAGATGACGTCGAATGGCACACGTTCCTGCCACTTGTCCTGACGCCTCACCCTGGGCTCGACACGCTGCAAACGGCCGCGATCGAGCGTGACTATCGGCTTGAGGGTGGCGAGCGCACTATTAATATGCGGCTGGCGCTCGCCTTCTATTTCGTGCGGCGTCACAATCTGGACCTTCGTAATGGCGAGATCCCACCAGCTCGCGCCCAGTTATTTCTAAAAAATTTCGATGAATATGAAGATGCGCGGAAGTCGGCCAAGGAGCAGGCTAGGCTCCTCGCCGAGCAGCGTCGAGCAGCGACGTCGACCGCTGGCCCGTCCTAGAGCAGAGGGAACGTTCGGTTGAATCACCGGAATCGGAGCGTGAGCTGTCGTATGCGATCGCTGATGCAGAAGCGGCAGATTTTGGCAGGACCGCGCCCGAAAGCAGACAGTCTGCAAACGGCCCCACGCATATTCATTCCTCTGCCACAGCCAAAGCGTGTTGGTGTCAGAAGGTAGCAGGTCACCCTACCGGGATCGCCCATCGCGCTGCAATACCTGATCCTGGGTGATTTCGCGGACGCGCTGGGCTTGCTGATTCCGCACCTGGATGATGGCGATCTTGTCACCGTTGGCGATGCGGATCGCAACCTCCTGGCGTCTGGCCTCTACCTCTTTTGATGCCTTGACCGGATCATCGGAGTATTTCGCGCGGGTAATCGAGATGGTTTGGGCAACCAGACTCTGCGCGCGGCGGAGTTCGGGGTCACGCGCGTTCTCGGCGTGCGACTGGTTCAGGAATCGATCGGAGAGGGCTTTGAGCTTGCTCAGTTCATCTTTGGCCGGAGGCTTGTTTGTGGCAGCTTTCTACCCTCGCGGCGCTGCTCCCGTTCTGCGAGCCTGGCACGGAGACGGTCAGCTTCGGCCTGGACGACCTTCGACGGGGTATAATTCTCGACCGCCAGCCCTTGCGCGGTGGCGGCAAGGTATGCCGCCTTCTTGAACTTGTCGCCGCCGCTCAATTTGATCGACGTCCACCCGTTAGCTGACATCAATCGCGATGCCGCGCGGGGTGAC
>JANYGC010000102.1 GCA_025359425.1 Sphingomonadaceae bacterium | reverse complement strand
CCATCAAGGCGGCGTGGTATTCATAGAACGCGCGGCGCTTGGCATCCATCAGGGGATTGCCGGCCCAGGCCTCGGGGATCAGCATCATCACCGCGTGGGCCATAGAGTAGCCGCCCGCGATCAGCAGTTCGAGCGCGTTGTCGAGGCAGGCGGTGTCCGACTGGCCGTGCGGGATGATCGGCCACATCTTGTCCAGATCGGGCCCGAGCAGTTCGCTTTCCATGGTCCGGCGGCGCGCGGCCATCCAGTTGACATTGCCGCGCACGGTGTTGATCTCGCCATTGTGGGCGATCAGCCGGTACGGATGCGCCAGCTTCCAGCTGGGGAAGGTGTTGGTCGAGAACCGCTGGTGGACCAGCCCCAGCGCCGAAACGCAGGCCGGATCGGCGAGGTCACGGTAGAAGTCGCCCACCTGGGTCGCCAGCAGCAGGCCCTTGTAAACGACAGTGCGGCTCGAAAAGCTCGGCATGTAGAGCTCGGTCAGCCCGGGCAGGCCGTGCTTGGCGGCGAGCGCGGACAGCGGGTTCTGGGTCTGCTTGCGGATCGCCAGAATCTTGCGCTCGAACGCGTCCTGATCGGCGCAATTGTCGCCCCGCGCGATGAAACACTGGCGGATCACCGGCATCTGTTCGAGCACGGTCTTGCCCAGCCCGGCGGCGTTGACCGGAACATCGCGCCAGCCGATCAGCCGCTGGCCTTCCTTGGCGATGAACTTCTCGAACGTGCCGATCACGAAATCGCGCGCAGCATCGTCCTGCGGCAGGAAGCACATCGCCACGGCGTAGTCACCTTCGGCTGGCAGCTTCATGCCTTCGGCCTCGGCCCAGCCGCGATACAAGGTGTCGGGAATCTGGATCAGGATGCCCGCGCCGTCGCCGAGCAATGGGTCAGCCCCGACCGCGCCGCGATGGTCGAGGTTGTGGAGAATCTGCAGTGCCTGGCTGACGATCGCGTGGCTTTTGGCACCCTTGATATGGGCGACAAAGCCCACCCCGCACGAATCGTGTTCGTTGCGTGAATCGTACAGCCCTTGCGGCCGGGGGTATGCCATCGTCCAATCTCGTCCTGTTCGCGTGCAATTCCGCCTTCGATTCGCGCGCACGGAAGCACGAATCGCGGAATTCCGGCAATTTTCCGCAACAACGCGCGCCGCACGAAGCAGCAATTGTTGCGCAGACTTCCCCCATGACGACAGGAAGCTGTTATTGCAACTGCGAAACAGACCGCAAAAGGCCGCGCAGCGCCAGGCTGCCCGGTGAACAGGATTTCAGGAGTGCGGGTGCGCCATGACGCGCGCCGGATCAGGCGGCGCCGCTCATCCGCTGGAGGTTGCTAAGCGCGGCGCGCAAGGCCTGCGCCGCCTCGGCTGGATCGATCATCGCACCCGCGTTGCCAGCGGCCACCGGTTGCCCCTGGCCAGCCGAGGCCGGGGCATCGAAACGGCGGAACCCGCTGTCTTCGCTGACTGCCGAAGCTCCGGCGCCAAGCGGCACGGCAAGCGCCGCCTGGCCGGGGAAAATCACCACCGGTTCGATCGTTTCAATGGCATCGGCTGCAACCTCGTCGATCCGGACAAAGCTGTGCCGGGCGGGGGCGACCGCCAGCAACGACGCGTAAGGATTGTCGTCGGCAGCATCGGCCAGGCTGTCCTCGCCGAACTGTTCGCCCGCTGCGGCTGCTGGCGCAGCGGCCAGGGCACCCGGCAGAGCAAATGCCGCAGGCTGGACGGCAGACGCGGGCATTGCAATGTGGCGCGGTGGCAGCAGGCTGGCGTCGTCGAACGGCGGAACGTCTTCAAGGAAGGCATCGAGCGCGAGCGGGCGCATCGCCGCCGGCCTATCGAGCGGGCTCGCGGCAAGCGGCTGGGCGGCGGCCGGTGCAGCGGCGGCGAACTGGGCCAGCACCACGAGCGGCGCTGCTTGCTCAGCCGGTGCCGCCGGTGCTGCGTAAGCGGTCGGCACCGGAGCCGGCTCAGCCGGTGGGGCGAATGCGGTGGGTATAGCGGGAAGTTCGGGTGCGGCTTCGGCGGCAACACCCGGGGTAGCCGCAGCCGGGACTTGGTTTTGCACCCGTTCGCGGCGGCGGCGCATCGAATCGGCCAGCCGTGCCGCGAGATCGGTCATCCCCAGCGTCGCCGGGCTCGGCAGCGGCTCAGGCGATGCGGCGACCATGGCCGGTGCAGGCTCGGCATCCGCCCGGTCGAACAACGGACTGGGCCCGGGGGTATCGAACACCGAGGTCTGGAAGCCAGCCGCCTTGACGAAATCCTGCGGCAGATGGTCGCCTTCGGCAACGACGCCGAAGATCTGGCGCGGTGCGGCGGCGGGCATCTCTGGCGGTGCCATGCCGAACACCTGGCGGCCGTCGCGGTGCGCAGCTTCGGGCGTAACTTGGTCGGCCTCGGCGATCAGCGCAACCGGCGCAGCATTGGCCCAATCGAGCGCTGCTGCCGCAGTAACCGTCGCTTGCGGCGGGGTGGCAGCAGGTCGTGGCTCTGGTTCGGGGGGCATTGCCAAGGCTGCAAGGTCGAGCGGCTGGACCGTACCCAGACCGGGCACCGGGGCCATCTCGTGCGGGACAAATTCGGGCTCATCGTCAATGATCGCCAGCGCCCGGCGCCGGTTGGCGAGCATGCCCGGCCCGGTGCCCGCCGGGCGCTCCTCGCCCAGCTCTTCGTGCGCCGAAATCGGCCGCCGCGCCGGAGCGTCGGGATGGGCATCGCGGGAGCGGACCCGGGGCGATTGCGCTGCCAGATCCTTCGCCCCGCGCTTGCGTTCGTAGTGTTCGACCTTGGGCCGGGCCAGCCGGCGGGCGAGCACGATCCCGAGCACCGCACCGAGCGCGGCCATGGCCAGCGCGAGCAAAATGCGCGCGGTAATGCCGAGCGGCGGCGCTGCGGCGGGAACGATCAGGTCGATATGACTTCCAAGGACCAGATTCTCGAGCAGCGAGGGCCGCACCGCGAGGCTGCCGAGCCCGAACAGCGCGCCGAACCACAGCCCCACGACCGCCGGGAACAGCGGGTTGCTGGTAATCGGCTTGGCAGTGGCCGGTTTGCGCTTGGACTTGCTCACGTCTCGCAGAACCCCTGTAAAAATACGTGCGAGGCAGCAGTCCGGTGCTGTCAGGCAGCAGCCGGGATGCGGCTTTGCACCGGCGGGGCTAACAGGACTTGGTAAACAACGTGATAACGATGAACGTTCTTGGCCCAGTCATGACTGGTGCGAACATGCGCAAAACCGGCCTCGCGCATGGCCTGCCAGCATGATTTTTCGGCGAGCAGACCGGCTAGAATCGCGGCGCAAGCGGCGGGGTCGTCGGGCGCAAACAAGGTCCCGGTCTGGCCGTGCGTTATCAGTTCGCGATGACCGCCGACATCCGAGGCGGCGACCAGCTTGCCCTGCGCCATCGCTTCGAGCGGCTTCAAGGGCGTGACCAGATCGGTCAGGCGGCTGGCTTTGCGCGGATAAGCCATCACGTCCATCAGCGCGTAGTACCGCTCGACCTGGCTATGCGGCACCCGTCCGACAAAGCGGATCGCTGCTGCAGCGGGGCTGGCCGCAGCTTGCGCACGCAGGGCATCTTCCACCGGACCGCCGCCGACCAGCAGCAGGCGGGCAGCGGGGACGCGCGCGATCAAGGCCGGCATCGCCGCGATCAGATCGTCGAGCCCCTCGTAATCGTAGAAGCTGCCGATGAACCCGATCACCGGGCCATCGCCCAGTTCGAGCTGCTGCGCCAGCGCCGGATCGGGCGCCAATGCCGCGCCGAACAGCGCCAGATCGACCCCGTTGGGGCTGAGCGTGATCTTGGCGGGGTCGGTTCCGCGCGCAACCAGATCATCCTTCAGGCCCTGGCAGATCGTCACCACCGCATCGGCTCCGGCGACCACGTTGTTTTCGAGCGCACGAGTCAGGCGGTATTTGAGGTTACCCTCGCTGCCGGTGCCGTTCGAGACGGCGGCGTCCTCCCAGAACGCACGGATTTCATAGACCAAGGGCAAGCCGAGCCGCCTGGCCGCGATCAGCGCTGCTTTGCCGCACAGTGCAGGTGAATGGGCATGGAGCAGATCGGGCCGCCAGTCGCGCGCCAGTGCGACGATCGCATCGGCCAAAAGGTTGATTTCGCGCCATTCGCGCAGGCCCACGGGGCCATTCGCCTGGCCGCGGGTGCGGTGAAATGTGAGGCCGTCGGCGGCCTCGCAGTCGGGCCCATCGGCCAGATGCCGCAGCCCGGTAATGCCGCGCACTTCGAACCCCGAAGCCTGCTGCGCCGTGAGGATCGCGCGGGTGCGGAAAGTGTAGCCGCTGTGCAGCGGCAACGAATGGTCAAGGACGTGCAGAACCCGGGTCATGGGCCGCTCTACTAGGACGAGACTGCTTAACGGCGCGTCAACTCAGTGCGCCTATGAAAGCCGCGATGATCGACTTTTTCGCCCTGGCCTTGTCGCACGGCCTGCTCGCGCTGGCGTGCTGGCGCATCCTGCTGCGCGCCGACCTCGACGAAGAGAGCGCGGTGGTCGCGCCCGAGCAGGTCGCACCGCCGGCGAAGGCTCGTCCGGGGCTGCGCACGCGTGCTTGACCTGGCGATCACCGGGTTCACCCTGGCGCTGCTGGCGGCGGGGCTGCGGCGGCCGTTCATCTGGGTGCTGGCCTATCTTTATATCGATATCCTGAGCCCGCAGAAAATCTCGTACCACTTGCTCGCCGCGCTGCCGATTTCGCTGATCGCCTTCGTGCTGGCGTTCGGCGGGTGGCTGCTGGTCGACCCCAAGATCGACAGCCGCTTTACCCTGCGCCAGGGGCTGATTGCGGTGCTGCTGGTCTATTGCGGGATGACCACATTGACCGCCGACTTCCCGGTCCAGGCGCTCGCCAAATGGTCGTGGGTGTGGAAAGCGCTGGTCTTCGCGGTGTTCCTGCCGCTGACCTTGCGCACGCGGCTGCGGATCGAGGCGGCGGCCCTGGTCATGGTCTTGAGCGTCGGGGCGATCATCATCGATGGCGGGATCAAGACTGTCGGCGGCGGCGGCGGCTACGGCGAGCTCCACCTGTTCATTAACGACAACACCGGGCTGTACGAAGGCTCGATCATCTCGACCGTGGCGATCGCGGTGATCCCGCTGATCCTGTGGCTGATGAACCACGGCACGATCTTCCCGCCCGACTGGCGGGTCAAGCTGTTCGGGCTCGCGCTAATGTTCTCCTGCGCCTTGATGCCGGTCGGCACGCAGGCGCGGACCGGGCTGTTGTGCCTGGCGCTGCTGGCGATACTGGCGCTGCGCAACGTCAAGCGGCGGGTGCTCTATGTCGGCGTCATGGCAGTGCTGGCGCTGATCGCGATCCCCTTGCTGCCCGCCAGCTACACCCAGCGGATGAACACCATCCAGAACCATCAAGCCGATGAGAGTGCGGCGACCCGGTTGGCAGTGTGGGGCTGGACGCTCGATTATGTGAAAGACCACCCGCTCGGCGGCGGGTTCGAGGCCTATCGCAGCAACCGTGTGCATGTCGAACTGAAGGGCCAGACCACCGAAGGCAACAACGTCTCGGTCGAGGTCAAGGACGCCTACGACAAGGCCCGGGCCTATCACTCGAGTTATTTCGAGATGCTCGGCGAGCAGGGCTGGCCGGGGCTGGTGCTGTGGCTGTGGCTGATGCTCTCGGGGCTGTGGCAGATGGAGCGGATCCGCCATCGCTGGAAGAAGCGGACCGGCCCGGGCGAGACCTGGCAGGCCCCGCTGGCGGGTGCGCTGCAGCAATCGCTGATCGTCTATATGGCCGGATCGCTGTTCGTCGGGATCGCGTTCCAGCCGTTCTGCTACATGCTGATCGGGCTGCAATGCGGTCTGTGGAGCTACCTCAAGCGAATCGAAGCTGCGGCCCCGCGCGCCGCCCGAGTCTCACGCGCGCTCGTCGTGCCGGATGCCGTAGCGGCACAATAGCTTGCATTGCAACGGCGCGCGGCTTGCGGCATGACACCGCCTTTCCGCTGCCTGAGGAGAGGCTCAATGACCCCCCAAGACCTTGCCGCCAAGACCGGCGAAGTGATCGGCGTTTCAGACTGGTTCGACGTGACCCAGGAACGCATCAACAAATTCGCCGAAGCCACCGGCGATTTCCAGTTCATCCATCTCGACGAGGAAAAAGCCAAACTGACCCCGTTCGGCGGCACGATTGCGCACGGCTTTCTGACGCTGTCGCTGCTGCCGGTGCTCGGCGCAATGACCGAGGGCGCGCGCCTCGACAACGTCAAGATGGGCGTCAATTACGGGGGCAACAAGACCCGCTTCATCTCGCCGGTCAAGTCGGGCAAGCGCGTGCGCAGCCACACCAAGCTGATCGAGCTGATCGAAAAGCGCCCCGGCCAATGGCAGCAGACCAACGAAGTGACGATCGAGATCGAAGGCGAGGACAAGCCTGCCTTGATCACCGAGTGGATCACCCAGTTTTTCGTGTGACCGTTTGCCCGGGATTCCCCGCGAAGGCGGGGATCTCAGGCAAGGTCGCGCTCAGCCGACCGCGGTCCCCGCCTTCGCGGGGACGCAACAATTCAAGGAATTAGCCATGTCACGTGATGCCGTCATCGTCTCCACTGCCCGTACTCCGCTGACCAAGGCGGGCCGGGGCGCGTTCAACAACACCGCCGGCGCAACGCTCGGTGCCTATTCGATCCGGGCCGCGGTCGAACGCGCCGGGCTTGCCGGCGGTGAGATCGACGATGTCGTGATGGGCACTGCGGCGCAGCAGGGTTCGACCGGCGGCAATGTCGCCCGCCTCGCCGCGCTGCGCGCCGGGCTGCCCGTGACTGTGCCGGCGATGACGATCGACCGCCAATGCTCGTCCGGGCTGATGACCATTGCCACGGCGGCCAAGCAGATCATCGTCGACCATATGGATATTTGCGTGGCCGGCGGGGTCGAAAGCATTTCCAAGGTCGTTGGCAGCGGCAAGATGTTTGTCGAACCCGACCGCGAGCTGCTCGAAATGCACCCCGCAATCTACATGCCGATGATCGGCACCGCCGAAGTGGTCGCCAAGCGTTATGGCATCAGCCGCGAAGCCCAGGACGCGTACTCACTCCGGTCGCAGCAGCGGACCGCCGCCGCGCAGGCCGCCGGCAAGTTCGATGATGAAATCGTCGCCTGCAATGCGACCATGGCGGTGGTCGACAAGGAGACCAAGGAAGTTTCCTATAAGGCCGTCACTGCCGACCGCGACGATTGCAACCGCCCGGACACCACGCTGGAAGGGCTGGCCAGCCTCAAGCCGGTGATGGGCGAAGGCAACACGGTCACCGCCGGGAATGCCAGCCAGCTGTCGGACGGCTCTTCGTCCTGCGTCCTGATGGAGGCCAAGGTTGCCGAACGGCGCGGACTGACCCCGCTTGGGCGCTATGTCGGCATGGCTGTCGCCGGCACCGAGCCCGACGAAATGGGCATCGGTCCGGTTTTCGCGATCCCCAAGCTGCTGGAGCGGTTCGGCCTCAAAATGGACGATATCGGTCTGTGGGAACTCAACGAAGCCTTCGCGGTGCAGGTGCTTTACTGCCGTGACAAGCTGGGGATTCCCGACGAGCTGCTCAACGTCAACGGCGGCTCGATCTCGATTGGCCACCCCTTTGGCATGACCGGCGCCCGCTGCACCGGCCACGCGCTGATCGAAGGCAAGCGCCGCGGGGCCAAGCACGTGGTCGTGACCATGTGCATCGGCGGGGGTCAGGGCGCGGCGGGGCTGTTCGAGGTTTTGTAATGCGGCTGTCGGCACCGCGGATCGAGCCGGTCGATCTGGACCGGCTGAGCGATGAGCAACGCGCGGCCCTGGAACCGTTTCTGGTCCAGGGCCGGGTGCTCAACATCTTCCGCACCATGGCGCAGTTACCACGCGCGCTGACGGCATTTCTCGCCTGGGGCGGCTACATCCTGTCGCGTCGTAACAGTCTGTCGGCCCGGCTACGCGAGCTTGCGATCCTGCGGGTCGGCTATCTGTGCGGTGCGGGTTACGAATGGACCCAGCATGTCCTGATCGGGCGTGACAACGGGCTCAGCGATGAAGAGATCGAGCGGATCAAGTCGGGGCCGACCGCGCCCGACTGGTCGCCGCTCGACCGGGCGATCCTGCGTGCTAGCGATGAACTGGTGCAAGACCATTTCATGACCGATGCGACCTGGCGGGACTTGGCCGAACTGGGTGACACCGGGCGGACCGATCTGGTCTTCACCGTCGGCCAATATACGCAAGTGTCGATGATCCTCAATTCGTTGGGGGTGCAGCTCGATCCGGGGCAACGTCTCGATCCGGCGCTCGACCGACGCTGATCCTTCGGGCCTGCTTGCCATCGCGATAAATCCCACCCATCCTCGCGCCCGGGATCGGGCAGAGGGGATTGGCGGTCGATGAGCGAGCATCTCGGGATCATGGAAATTCTCGGCGTCGCGGGCAGCGTCAGTCTGCTCTCGGGGTGGCGGCTGTACCTGTGCGTGCTGGCGACCGGCCTGGCGATGCATTTCGGGGTGTTCCCGCTGCCCGAACACCTGGCCTCGCTGCGGGTGCTGGCCAGCCCGTGGGTGATGGGCGCGGCCGGGGCGGCGGCCTTCATGGAATTCTTTGCCGACAAAATCGCCTGGCTCGACAGCCTGTGGGACACCGTCCACACGCTGATTCGGCCGGTCGGCGGGGCGCTGCTCTCGCTGGCGATTGTCGATCCTGCAGACCCGGCAACGCAGGCGATCGCCTTTATCTTGGGCGGCGGCGCCTCGCTGCTCGCGCACAGCGGCAAGGCCGGCGCGCGGGCGGTGGTCAACGCCAGCCCCGAACCGTTCAGCAATGTGGTGGTGTCGAGCGCCGAGGACGTGGCGACCACCGGGCTGCTTTACCTCGCCTATGCCCACCCGGCTCTGGCGGGCGGCGTGGCGCTGGTGCTGGTGGTGCTGGCCATCGCCCTGCTGGTCATGACGCGGCGCGTGCTCAGGGCGCTGTGGAGCCGCGCGCAGCCGTGGGCGGTGCCCCGGCCGGTTTCAACCGAGGTCCTCCCGCCCGACTGATTGATCAGGCCACAACCTTCAGCTGCGCCCGGTCAAACTTGCCGATCCAGGCTTCGACCATGGGCGCGATCTGGTCGCGCCAGCGGCTGCCGTTGAAGATGCCGTAATGGCCGACTTCGGGCGCAAGGAAATACTGCTTGCGCGTCTCGGCGAGCCCGGTGGTCAGCTTGAGCGCGGCCCTGGTCTGGCCGATCCCCGAAATATCATCGCGCTCGCCCTCGATCGCCAGAATGGCGGTGTCGCGGATCTTGGTCAGGTCGACCAGCTTGCCGCGATGCTCGAACGTCCCGTTCGGCAGGGCATGAGTTTGGAACACGGTCTCGACCGTCTGGAGGTAATAGGCGGCATTGAGATCGCAGACCGCGCGGTATTCGTCGTAGAACGCCTTGCTCGCGTCCGCGCTTTCGCCGTCGCCATCCACCAGGTGTTTGAACATGTGGTAGTGGCTCTGCATGTGATTGCCCAGATTCATGCTCATAAACCCGGCGAGCTGCAGAAAGCCGGGATAAACCCGCCGTCCGGCGCCGGGATATTGCAGCGGCACGGTGGCGATCACGGTGTGGCGGAACCATTCGATCGGGCGCTGCATGGCCAGGTCATTGACGCTGGTCGGGGCTTCGCGGGTATCGATCGGGCCGCCCATCATGGTCAGGGTGGCGGGGCGGCAGGGATGCTTGTCGGCGGCCATGATCGCCGTCACCGCCAGCGCGGGGACCGACGGCTGGCACACCGCGAGCATGTGCGCGCCGGGGCCGATGTGTTCGAGGTACAGCGTCAGGTAGTCGATATAATCGTCGAGATCGAACTCGCCCGCGCTCAATGGCACCAGCTTGGCGTCAGCCCAGTCGGTCACATAGACTTCGCAGTTCTCGATCATTCGCGCGACCGTGTCGCGCAGCAGCGTGGCAAAGTGCCCGCTCATCGGCGCGACAATCAGCAGACGGGGGGCGTCCTTGGGCAGCCCGTCGTGCGTAAAGCGCAGCAAGTTGCCGAACGGGCGGTGCAGCACGATCGCTTCGGTAACCGGATAATCCTGTCCGGCCACGCTCACACTTTCGAGGTCGAACGCCGGCTTGCCGTAAGGCGCGCTGGCATGCGCGAACACTTCGAGCGCCGAGGCCATCGCCGGACCCATGCCGGTGTAGCCGAACGGCAGCGCGGGGTTGCTCAGCCACTCGGCACCGACCGAGGCCCAAGTGCTGGCCATGTTCAGCCACGAGCGCTGCATTTCGTGAACGGTGTATAGCACGACCCTGTTACTCCTGCGCCGGTCGCGATGCGCCGACTTGGCTTCAAGGTGGCCCGTTCAGGCCGATTGTGCAATGCACAAAATGACGCACTGCAACACGGGGGGCAACACAGGTGCGGACTTGCCACTTACCCGCTTACGCAGCGCCGCAGGTATGCTAGGGGCAGCGCCATGAGCTTAGACCCGGTTGAATCCGTGCCCATCGCCCCACCCGCCAAGCCAGCCCGGAGCCTTGGCCCGCTGCGGATGATCGCGCGCGAAACTATTAAGTACCCGCGTCAGATGGTGTTCGCTTTGGTTGCCTTGACGATCACGGCGGCGGCAACCCTGGCGATCCCGGCGGGGTTCCATTTGATCATCGACAAGGGCTTTGCCAAAGGCGGCGATCCGTCCGAAATTGCGCGTTGGTTCCGCTATCTGCTGCTCATCGTCGCGGTCCTGGGCTTGGGCACTGCGGTCCGATTTTACTACGTCTCGTGGCTGGGCGAGCGCGTGGTCGCCGACATCCGGTACAAGGTGCAGAGCAATCTGATGCGGCTGTCGCCCGCGTTTTTCGAGGAAAACAGCCCGAGCGAGATCAGCTCGCGGATGACTTCGGACACCACGCTGATCGAACAGGTGGTCGGCACCACCGTGTCGGTCGCGCTGCGCAATCTCATCATGGGGATCGGCGGGATTATCCGGCTGTTCATGCTCGCGCCCAAGCTGACCGGCGGGCTGCTCCTGGGCATTGCGCTGGTGGTCCTGCCGCTGACCTTTTTTGGACGGCGGCTGCGCAATGTCTCGCGCACCAGCCAGGACCGGGTCGCCGATATCGGCACGCTGGTGGCCGAAGTGCTCGGCGGGATGCGGGTGGTTCAGGCGTTCAACCAGGAAGGCCGCGAACTGGAACGGTTCGGCGGCGCGGTCGAAGCCACTTTCGCCGTCGCGCGCCGCCGCATTTTCCTGCGCGCGATCATGACCGCGACGGCGATCGTCGCGATCTTCGGCGCGATCGTGCTGCTGGTCTGGCAAGGCGCGCTGCAAGTGGCGCAAGGCTCGATCTCTGGCGGGACCATATTCGAAATGGTGATTACCAGCGCGATCGTCGCTGGATCGTTCGGCGCGCTGACCGAAGTTTACGGCGATCTGCTGCGCGGCGCGGGTGCGGCCGGGCGGCTCAACGAATTGCTCAATGAAAAGCCCGCGATCGCCGCTCCGGCGCGGCCTTTGGCACTGCCCAGCCCGGCGCGCGGCAAGCTGGCGTTCGAAGGGGTCACCTTCCGCTATCCGACCCGGCTCGAAGTCGCGGCGCTGGCGGATTTCTCACTCACGGTCGAACCGGGCGAGACGGTCGCCATCGTCGGGCCCTCGGGCGCAGGCAAGTCGACGCTGTTCCAGCTCGCTGAACGGTTTTACGATCCGCAGGCCGGGACGATAAAATTGGATGGCGTGCCGCTGACCTCGGTCGATCCGGCAGAAATTCGCCGCCGCATGGCCTTGGTCCCGCAAGAGGGCCTGCTGTTTGCCGCCAGCGCGCGCGACAACCTGCGCTACGGCAACTGGGACGCCACCGACGAGGCGATCTGGGAAGCCGCGCGCGCCGCCAATGCCGAGACGTTCCTGCGCGCGCTCCCCGACGGGCTCGACACCTATCTAGGCGAGGGCGGGGCGCGGCTTTCGGGCGGGCAGCGCCAGCGTGTGGCGATTGCCCGCGCGGTCTTGCGCGAAGCTCCGATCCTGCTGCTCGACGAGGCGACCTCTGCGCTCGACGCTGAGAGCGAGCGGCTGGTCCAGGACGCGCTCGACAAGCTGATGCAGGGCCGCACCACCCTGGTGATCGCCCACCGCCTCGCCACCGTGCGCGCGGCCGACCGGATCGTGGTGCTCGAGTCCGGCAAGATGATCGAGAGCGGCACCCACGATCAACTCAGCACAGCCGGCGGGCTCTATGCGCGGCTGGCCGCATTGCAATTCGACGACAAGGCCTTCGCTGCAGCGGGAGCGAAATAGTGGACTTGATGCTCACCGCCGTGCTGCTCGGCATTGTCGAGGGGCTGACCGAATTCATCCCGGTCTCGTCGACCGGGCACCTGATCCTCGCGACCGAGCTGTTCGGCTATGATGCGAAGACCTGGGCGGTGTTCAACGTCGTCATCCAGCTGGGTGCGATCCTCGCGGTGGTGGTGCAGTACTGGCGCACCTTCTGGGCGGTTGGCTTGGGGCTGTTGCGGCTTGAGCCGCTGGCGGTGCGGTTTGTGGTCAACCTGCTCGTCGCGTTCATTCCGGCGGCGGTGCTCGGTTTGCTGCTCAAGCACCAGATCGACGTGATGCTCGGCAGCCCGACGATTGTCGCCTGGGCGCTGATCGGCGGAGGTATCGCGATCCTCGCGGTCGAGCGCTGGTCGAAGCAGGGCGCCTATCAGGGGCTTGGGCAGTTGCCGCTGCGTCAGGCCTTCGGGGTCGGGCTGCTGCAATGCCTGGCGATGATCCCCGGGGTCAGCCGCTCGGGCGCAACGATAATGGGCGCGTTGGCGATGGGGATCGAGCGGCGCACTGCGGCCGAGTTCAGCTTCTTTCTCGCGATCCCGACGATGCTCGGCGCTTCGACGCTTGAGCTATGGCAGAACCGCGCCGAGTTGGCGGCTGGCACCGGACCGGTCGGGTGGAGCCACATTGCCGTGGGCTTCATCGTTTCGTTCGTCGTGGCGCTGGCAGTGATCAAGGCCTTCGTCGCCTATGTCAGCCGTTCGGGATTCACCCCGTTCGCGATCTACCGGATCATCGCCGGCAGCGCCGCGCTGTGGTTCCTGACGCATTGATTCCGCGCAGGTTAAGCCGCTGGAACCAATCGGATTGTGAAGCATTGTAGCGGAAGCCGAACCACTCAGGGGCGGACTGTGTTGCTGCCTGGAATCGAATGCTTCCAGCGCACCTACAACTGACGGGGAAATTCACATGAAATCCATTTTCAAAACTGCCCTTCTCGCCTCGACCCTCGCACTGGGTCTGGCCGCTTGCGACAGCAAGAAGGAAAATGCCGACGAAGCCACCGCGAACGCCGTGCGCGAATCGGGTGAAGCGACTGCGGCTGCGATCGACGCCCAGGCTGCCGGTGCCGACGCTTCGGGCGCCCCCGGTGCTAACGTCGATGCAATGAAGAACAAGGCCGAAGGCGTGCGCGATGCTGCCGATTCGAAGGCCGACAAGATGGAAGACAACGCGGACAACAAGGGCGCTACTCCGCAATAATCCGCCAATAGCTTGAACGGCGAGAGGCCGGCGGTTCCTTCGGGGGTCGCCGGCCTTTTGCGTTCTTATCCGGCTGAAGCCGGTGCGGAAAACCCATCCGGGTTTTCCTTGCAACACCAGCCCACTCCCCCGGCCCGACCACCCACAGGGTACCTGCAACGGGTGGTCGGGCCGGGGGAGTGGGCTGGTGTTGCAAAGCTTTTCGCGGAGGCGAAAAGCGCACCCGCACTAAACCGGCATGGCCCCGCTGCCGCGCCCACCGCGCAGGGCATATTCCTGCGTGCCGCGGTGGAGCACATCGTCGATATCGATCACCGCGCTGTTGGCATAAGTGAACCCCGGACTCAGCGAACGGTACAGCCGGTCGAAATCGCGGTCGACGGTGTCGTGATAGAGCTGCGCGAAGTTTTCGATCACGAAATAGGTCGGCTGCAGATCGTCGATCACATAATCGGTGCGCATCACCCGGTCGACATTGAGCATGATCCGGTTGGGGCTTTGCGCCTCGAGACTATAAACTGCCTCGGCCGGGCCCGACAGGATCCCGGCGCCGTAAACGCGCAAACCGTCTGCTTCCTGGATCAGGCCGAACTCGACCGTGTACCAGTATAGCGCCCCCAACGACTTGAGCCGGTTGTGCCGCATCGCCTTCCACCCGGCGCGGCCGTATTCCTGCATGTAATCGGCATAGACCGGGTCGGCCAGCATCGGCACGTGGCCGAACACGTCGTGGAACACATCGGGTTCGCGGATGTAGTCGAACTCCGCGCGACTGCGGATGAAATTGCCGGCCGGGAAGCGCCGGTTGGCGAGGTGCCAGAAGAACACGTGATCGGGGATCAGCATCGGCACCGGGACAATGCTCCACCCGGTCAGCGCGCCCAGCTCCGCGCTCAGCCGGTCGAACCGAGGGACGCCTCCTTGGGCCAGATCGAGCCGCTCAAGCCCGGCCAAAAAGGCGCTGGCGGCGCGGCCGGGCAGGATCTCCATCTGGCGGGCGTAGAGTTCGTCCCACACTGCGTGCTCGTCGGCGGTGTAGTCGCGTTGCGCCGGCTCGAGCCAGTCCTCGCCAATGTGCGGCGGGCGTTGCAACGGCGCGGCAAACACGCCGTGGCCGATATCGGGCAGGCGCGAAAAGTCGGCGGCATCGAGGAGGGCGGTGTCGGACATCGTTTCAGCTGCAACCATATCATTGCGGGACAGGGGCGGCAATGGCGCTGCTTGCGCAGACCTGCTCTGGGGCGCACAACGCCGTGATGAAACGCCTCAAGAAAAAGAAATTCGCCGAGCTTTACGAACCGCTTGAAGAGGAGCTGGTCGCGATGGCGCGCTGGGCGGCGAAAACCGGCGCGCGGATCGTGGTGCTGTTCGAGGGGCGCGACACCGCCGGCAAGGGCGGCTCGATCGCGGCGCTGTCCGGCCCGATCAACCCGCGCCAATGTAAGATCGTCGCGCTCGCCAGGCCAACCGAGGCGGAGCAGACCCAGTGGTATTTCCAGCGCTACATCGACCACTTGCCCAGCGCCGGCGAGATCGTGCTGTTCGACCGCAGCTGGTACAACCGCGCCGGGGTCGAACAGGTCATGGGCTTTGCCACGCCCGCACAGGTGACTGCGTTTCTCAAGGCCGTACCGGCGTTCGAAAAGCTGCTGGTTGATGATGGCGTGCTGCTGTTCAAATACTGGCTGTGTACCGATCAGGCGCAGCAGGAGGAACGCTTCCTCGAGCGGCTCGACGATCCGCTCAAGCGCTGGAAGCTCTCGCCGATCGATACCGCCGCGCGCGCGAAATACGATGAATATACCGCCGCGCGCGAGGCTATGCTGGCGGCCACCCACACCAAGGCGACGCCGTGGACTCTGGTCGATTTCAACGACCAGCGCCGCGGCCGCCTGACCCTGATCCGCAATCTGCTCGACCGGTTGCCCGATACCACTGTGCCGGACGAGCCGTTCGAGTTCCCGCCGCTGGGGCATGAGCCGTCGGTGGAACAGTACGCCGCGCTTCAACCGATCGCGCCGTATCAGGCCCCCGACAAGGCGAAGGGCAAGAAGGAAGATAAGGCCAAGCGCCCGCCCGACGCTTGACTTTGGCCCCCTGCTGCCGCAATGGGCCGGTCCTTGAGGGGCGGCAGCGCATGCCGCCTTGCCTATTTTTGCGGCTTCCAAGCCGAATCGAACCGAACAGGAATACGCCATGGCGAAGCCCGCAACCGTCAAGATCCGGCTGGTCTCCACCGCCGAAACCGGTTTCTTCTATGTGACCAAGAAGAACCCGCGCAACACGACCGAGAAGATGACCTTCCGCAAGTATGACCCGGTGGTGCGCAAGCACGTCGAGTTCAAGGAAGCCAAGATCAAGTAAGCGCCGCTGCGGGCTTGCCCGCGGCAAAGCTTCAACCGGCCCGCTCCTGCAAAGGACGCGGGCCGTTGTTGTATTAAGCTCAGCCCCCGCCAAGGTTCATTGCGAGTTCAAGCCATCGCGGCTAGCAGCGCGGGCATGACCATGAAGCTTCCCCTCCGCTCGCTGCTGGGCGCCGCTGCGACTGCCGCGCTGGCCGTGTCCGTTCCTGCCGTGCTGGCAACGTCCTCCGCCGCCTCGGCCCAGTCCCAGCAATCCGACCTGACCAGCGCGATCACCGCCTTGCGTGCCATCTCCACGATGCGCGCTGATTTCGTCCAGGCCGACCCGCGCGGCAACCGGGTCAAGGGCGTCATTACGCTCAAGCGCCCGGGCCGGATCCGCTTCCAGTACGAAAAAGGCGTGCCGATGCTGATCGTCTCGGACGGCGCGGCGCTGACCTTTATCGACTACCAGGTGCGCCAGGTGCAGCGCTGGCCGATCAAGAATAGTCCCTTGGGCGCGCTGCTCGATCCCAACCGAGACGTGATGCAGTACGGCAAGCTGGTGGCGTCGAACAATTCGCAGGTCGTCAGCGTCGAAGTGCGCGACAGGAAGCATCCCGAATACGGCGTGATCACGATGGTCTTCGTTCGCAAGCCCGGCGCACCCGGCGGGATGGAGCTGGCGAGCTGGGCAACGCTCGATGCGCAGAACACCCGGACGATCGTCACCCTGACGAATCAACAGTACGGCATGGCGGTGTCCGACAGCACATTCCGCTTTAACGACCCGCGCGGCACAGCCAAGCGCTAGCCGCGTTTATCGATTGCCCCCACTCATCGATAGCTAAAGGCAATTCGTCGTGGAGCGTGCTGGAGATGCGACAATTTGCGACAAGCCTGACGCGATTGTTCATGGCCCCGCAAGGCAAATGCCCCTAAAAAGGTCTTCGACAGCGCGGCTGTGAGGCGGGTTTCCCCCCTGTTGCCCTTGCCTCTAAACCGGTCGTGATGTCGAGCGTGACGAACGCACAAAGGAACCCCTGCTCCAATGCCCCCGGAGCAGGGGTTTTTTGATGTCCGGTTGCCGTCCGGCACCTTCGCACCTAAAGCCCTTCGCATGGTTAGTGTAGCCACCTGGAACATCAATTCGGTGCGCCTGCGGATGGAGCAGGTGGGTCGGTTTCTGCGCGAGCAGGGGCCCGATGTGCTGTGCCTGCAAGAGATCAAGACGGTCGAGGAGCTGTTCCCGCATGCAGCGTTTGAGGAGCTCGGCTACACCTACCGCGCGGTGCACGGGCAGAAGGGCTATCACGGCGTCGCAACGGTCAGCCGGATCCCGCTGCGCGAGTTTTCGCGGCATGACTGGCAGGCCAATGGCGAAGCGCGGCATGTCGGGGTCGAACTGCTCGGGACCGGGCAGGGGCTGGTGATCGAGAACGTCTATATCCCCGCCGGCGGCGATGTGCCCGATCGCGCGGTCAACGCCAAGTTCGGCCAGAAGCTCGATTTCCTCGAACGGATGACCCGCTGGGCCGACGCGCTCGATCGGCCGACGCTGCTGCTCGGTGATTTCAACGTGGCCCCGCTCGATTGCGACGTTTACGATCACAAGGCGCTGCTCAAAGTGGTCAGCCACACCCCGTATGAGGTTGAGACGCTGCAGCGCCTGACCGATGCGCACGGCTGGGTCGATCTGGGCCGCAAGCATATCCCCGCGCCGACACGTAACTGGTCATGGTGGTCGTACCGGACCTATTGGCAAGGCAAGGATCGCGGGCGGCGACTCGATCATATGTGGGCCTCGCCCGAGCTCGCTGCGCAGTCGGTCAGCCACCGCGTGGTCGAGGAAACACGGGCTTGGGAGCAATGCTCGGACCATGTGCCGCTGATCACCGAGTTCGCGCTCTGATGGACGGCGGGCTCAGCGCTTCGCGGCGCGTAGCGCTGGCGATCGATGCGCTGCGTCACGGCTGGGGCATCGCGGTGGGCGAGCTGCATCTGCTCCCGGCTGAGACCGGGTTCGGTGCCGGAGTAACCGCGCCGCGCATGCTGATTTCCTGCGCGCGTGCGGCTACGCTCAAGCTCGCCAACCAGCGCGAAGCCGCGTCGCCCGAAGCCCCGGTGCTGCTGCGCGGGGCAGAGCCGTTCGATCTCGCTGCCGCGCGCGCTCTGGCGGATCCGGCGCTCGACCTGACCTGGCCGCTCAAGGGTCCGTTCCTCGCCGAGCCGCTGGCCGATCTGGTCAGCGCGGCGGCGGCGATGGAACTTGCACGGCTGGCCGGAATCCTTCCCGCATTCCTGGTCGATCCTGCTCCGGCGAGCGAGATGCAGGCAGTCGCTGCGGCGGATTTGTCAGCGTTCAAGGACCCTGCGCAACTGACCATCGCCGCCCGCGCCCGGCTCCCGGTCGCCGCAGCTGAGACCGCCGAAATCATCGCCTTCCGCTCGGCCGACGACCTGCGCGAGCACGCCGCGCTGGTGATCGGCGCGCAGCAATCGGACCGCGTGCCGCTGGTCAGGCTCCATTCGGAGTGTCTGACCGGCGACGTTTTCTCCAGCCTCAAATGCGACTGCGGTCCGCAACTCGATGCAGCCTTGGCGGCGATGGCCGAAGAATCCGCGAACGGCGGTTGGGGCGTGCTGCTGTATCTGCGCCAGGAAGGCCGCGGCATCGGCCTGATCAACAAGCTGCGCGCCTATCAGTTACAGGATCAAGGCTTTGACACGGTCGATGCCAACACCCGGCTGGGCCTGCCCAGCGAGGCGCGTGATTTTGCCGTGGCGGCGCGGATGCTGGCGCTGCTGGGGGTGGGGCCGATCCGGCTGATGACCAACAACCCGGCCAAGGTGGCAGCGCTTGAGGGTGCTGGGGTAACGGTGGCGCAGCGCATCCCGCATCAGCTCCCGGCCAACCCGCACAACGCGCGGTACCTCGATACCAAGCGCGATCGGGCGGGGCATCTGCTCTAAAGGTAGGTGCGCGGGTGGTTCGAGACGGGCCTTCGCAAGTGCTCAGTCCCTCCTCACCACGAACGGGGTGGAGCTAATACCTATCCCGTTCGTCCTGAGGAGGAAGTGAAGACGCAGTCTGAACGGACGTCTCGAAGGACCATGCGCCGCGCTCGGCGGCAGCCGGACAACTACCGCCGCTCTTTCACCGTCAGCCGTGGATCGAGCTTGTTTGCCCCGATCTGGATCGGATCGCCCGACCAGTCGGCGACGAACACGCTCGGCCACGGCACGTTCGGCGCAAAGCGCGCATCATTGCCTTCGATCACCAGCCCAGCTGAGCTGTTGGCCTTGCCCTCGGCGGCAAGCGCGATGAAGGCTGAATGGTTTTCCTTGCTCGGGCCCTGGACGAACCAGTTGCTGGCAATCCGCCCGGTTGCGCCGCCGGGCAGGTCGATCATGTAATTGGTCTGGCGTCCGGCCGAATCGTCGAAGCTGCACCCGATCACCACCACTTTGGCCGCGCGGCTTTTGAGGTAATGCCCGCCGCGGCCCGCCTCAAAACGGCTGCGAGTGACCGAGGCCGCACCGTAATCACCGACATAGATCGAATGCGCGCAGCCGCCCGCGCCTTCGCAGGTGCCGAGCCGGGTGAAGGTCGACTTGTCGACCGTGATGCTGCCATCGGGATCGGGCCCGGTCAGGATGCCTTGCTGACTGTCGCGGAACCACGACTGGCTGACCGCGAGGTTGCCGTGTTCGAGCCGAATCCCGGCGCCGTTGAAATCGGGCACGCGCATATTGGTGAAGGTCAGTCCGTCGATGCTGGCAGCGGTGCCGCGCAGCACCAATGCCGCCTTGCCCTCGCAGGTCACCCCGTCGAACACCGCCTGGCCGGCAGTGGCGGCGACGTAGGCGATCCGCCCTGCGGTTTGCACCGCGCAATCCTGGTGGACGCCATTAGCAACGCGGATCGTACCGCTGCCCCTGCCGATCGCGCTGACCGCTTCCTGCAAACGGCTGAACTGCCGTCCGCTCTCGACCACGGTGTAAGCCGCGCCGCTCTGGGCGAAGCTGGAAGCGGCGGGAAGCGCCAGCGCGGTCAGCGCGAGTGCGGCGAGGCGAAGTTTGGCGAGGTGCGTCATGCCGCGCAGCCTAGCACCGCGCGATTAAGAAGAGTTTGCCCGCATCAACGCCGTCCCGCGCGGGGACAGCTGCGCGGGCAATGGTTCCAGCGCTAGTTAGGCCAGCGCCATTTCCACCCGCCGCGCGTTTTGGCGGCGTAAAGCGGGAGCGGCAACAGCCCGGTGATCAGTGCCCAGGCAATCGTCGCTGCGGGCTGGCTCCGCAGCAGCAGCGCGCCGCCGACTATCACGGCGACGTGGACTGCAACCACCATCCAGCCCTGCCAGGCAATCGGTAACCCTGCACCAAAGCCGAAGCGCTTCGGCAGGAACCATGCGCCGTCGTTTTCTTGATTAGTCATTGATACCATCCTTCTTCGGGCGGCCGCGCCGGGCCGGTTCGCTGGTGGCGACTTTGACCCCGCGGCGCGCCAAAGCCTCGCGCAGCAACACTTCGACCTGGGTGTTGACCGAGCGGAAGTCGCCCGCCGCCGTCCGCTCCAGCGCCGTATAGAGCGCTGGATCGAGCCGGAGCGGAAACGACTTCTTGCCCGGGGGAGCCATGGTCTGGACTACTGGTACAGCGATCCGGCGTTGACCACCGGCTGGGTATCGCGTTCGCCGCACAGCACCACCATCAGGTTGCTGACCATCGCCGCTTTGCGCTCGTCGTCGAGGTGCACGACGTTCTTCTCACTCAGCATGCCGAGCGCCATTTCGACCATCCCGACCGCGCCTTCGACCAAGGTCTTGCGCGCCGCGACCACGGCTTCGGCCTGCTGGCGGCGCAGCATCGCCCCGGCGATCTCCTGCGCATAAGCAAGGTGCGTGAAGCCGCATTCATCGACCGTGATCCCGGCCAGCTGAAGCCGCGCGATCAGCTCCTTGCGCAGCTCGATCCCGACCTCATCGTGGTTGCCGCGCAGGGTGACCTCGGCGTGGGTGAAATCGTCATAGGGATAGCGCGAGCCGATCGTGCGCACCGCCGCTTCGATCTGGACCATCACGAAGGCCTTGTAATCATCGACATCGTACAACGCCTGCGCGGTATCGACCACGCGCCACACCACCTGTGCGGCCATCTCGATCGGGTTGCCGCGCAGATCGTTGACCTTGATCCGGTCCGAAATCAGGTTGTTGGCGCGCACCGATATCTTGGCCTTGCCCATCCACGGCCAGACCCAGCGCAGCCCAGGGTGGCGGTCGGTGCCACGATAGCTACCGAACAGGGTGATCGCGGCGGCGGTGTTGGGCTGGAGCATGTAGAAGCCCGAGGCGAGCACCACCAGCGTCACCGCGCTGAGCCCGGTGCTGACCACGAACCCGAACACTGCGCTGTCTTCGGGCTGGCTCCCCGCAAAAGCGATGATGCGCCAAATGGTAAGCGCGAGCAGCGCCAGAAAGGCCACCAGGATCAGGTAGCCGCTGGTGCTCCAGGCAGCGCGTTCGCGGCTGGAGGTCATGACGGAATGCGAATCGGACATGTGAGTTCCCCTTAAATCTGATATCACATTAATATCTCCATTTTGCGCTTCGTCAATTAAAATACTGCGGGGGTTGAATTCGGATTGAAGCAATCTAACTTGCTTACTGCGGGACCGGGCCCCTCTGGCGCGGCAAGCTTGCTTTGAATGCAACTTGCCACGTGATGTCGGACCGCATCGGAAATACCGATGTTCTGGGTCCGGGAAGTCTCTCTCCCCCTTCAATGACTTGGACACAGACGCGGCCGATCCGATCGAATGTTAAATCGATTGAGGAGCTTAAGAAATGTCCGATCATGTTTTCCGTTTGCTGGAGCGTCATCAACGGCTCGATTCACGGCTGCAACAGGCGCGCACGCGGCGCTGGGCCGACCCGTTTGAAATCGCGCGGCTGAAAAAGCTTAAGCTGGCGATCAAGGACCGTGTGAGCCGTCTGTTGGCACGCGGACGCCCCGTCCATGCTGTCCGTCCTGATTGACGATAACGATCGACCTTAAAGGCGGCTTCCGCGCCGCTTGAACAACACAAATCCAATCAACAATGGGAGGAATGACGATGAAAAAATTTGTATTAACCGCCGCGCTTGCACTCGGGGCAGTCGCGACTGCCGGCCTCGCTCCGGCACAGGCCAAGCCGGCGCGCGGCACGAACCCGGCCTGCCACCGGATGACCCCGGTGCAACTCGATCAGCAATTCGCCGCGGTTAACGCTTCATGGGCTTCGAAAAGCCCGGATGCTGTGGCGGCGTTGTTCGATGATGATGCAGTGCTATTGGCGACCGTCGCAAGCGTGCCGCGCACTGATCGGGCAGGTATCAGTGATTACTTCGTCAAATTCCTCAAAGGCAGTCCAGTCGGGCGGATCGATACCTCGACGATCAAGTCGGGCTGCAACTGGGCACTGCGGATGGGCACTTGGACGGTCATTATGAGTGACCCGGCGACCGGCGCCAAAACGGACGTAAAGGCGCGCTATACGTTTCTCTATCAGTTTGAAGGCGGCAAGTGGCGGATCGAGCACCTGCATTCATCGGTGCTACCCGCTAATCCATGATCAAAACTGGCGAATAATGCCGAGAAACGCGTCGCCATAGGCCTCTAGTTTGCGGCTCCCGACCCCGCTCACCCCGCCCAGCGCGGCGAGGGTGGCGGGGCGGCACGTGGCCATTTCGCGCAAGGTCGAATCGTGGAACACCACATAAGGTGGCACCCCGGCCTCGCTGGCAAGTTCGCGCCGCAGCTCTCGCAGCGCATCGAACAGTGGATCGCCGAGCGGATTGCTAGCGCCCGTCACCGCCCGCCGCCCGCGCGAGCCGCGTCCGCGTTCGGGCTTGGCGGCGAGCGCGATCAGCACCGGCACCTCGCCTTTCAAAATATCGCGCGCGTCACCGCTCAGCGCCAGCCCGCCGTGCTCGGTCGGGACCAGCGTGCCGCGCGCCTGCAAGGCCCGGGCGAGCGGCCGCAGCAGGTGGGCCTCATCCGAGCCGACGATCCCGAACACGCTGAGCTGGTCATGCCCGCGCTGACTGATCCGCTCGTCGCCTTGCCCGATCAGGACCTTTTCGAGATGCCCGAAGCCGAACGCCTGGCCGGTGCGATAGGCCGCCGAGAGCAGCTTGCGCGCAAGCTCGGTCGCATCGTGGATGCCCGGCGCCTCAAGGCAGTTGTCACAATTGCCGCATTGCTCGGGCGGGTTTTCGCCGAAGTGGCGCAGCAGCAGCGCGCGGCGGCACCCGGCGGTCTCGACCAGCAGGGCGAGGGCATCGAGCCGCACCCGTTCGCCCGCACGGCGGTGTTCCTCGACCTCGGACAGGCGCTGGCGGGCGCGGGCGAAATCGTCCGCCGCCCACAGCATCAAAGCCTGCGCCGCATCGCCGTCGCGCCCGGCGCGGCCGGTTTCCTGATAATAGGCCTCGATCGATTTGGGCACGCCGGCATGCGCAACGAACCGCACGTCGGGCTTGTCGATGCCCATCCCGAAGGCGACTGTGGCGACGATCACGGTGTCCTCTGATGCGACAAACGCCGCCTGGTTGGCGGCGCGGACCTGCGGATCGAGCCCGGCGTGGTAGGCCAAAACCGTACGCCCGGTCGCGGCGGCGAGCTTTTCGGCGAGGTCTTCGACCTTCTTGCGAGTCTGCGCATAGACGATCCCGGGGCCGGGTTGCTGCGCCATCAGCGCGACGATCTGGCGCACCGGGTTGTCACGGTGATTGACCACATAGCGGATGTTGGGCCGGTCAAACCCGGCGATGATCAGGCCGGCCTCGGGGATCCCGAGTTGGGCCAGAATATCGGCGCGGGTGTGGGCGTCGGCGGTGGCGGTCAGCGCGAGCCGGGGAATGTCACCGAAATGATCGAGCAGCGGCCGCAGCAGGCGGTAATCGGGGCGGAAATCGTGGCCCCATTCGGACACGCAGTGCGCCTCGTCGATCGCGAACAGGGTGACCGGGGCCTGGCTCAGCAACTCGCGAAAATGCGGCTGGCTCGCGCGCTCGGGCGCGACGTAGAGCAAATCAAGCTCGCCGCCGCGAAAGCGGTCGATCGTCTCCTCGCGATTCTGATCGGCGCTGGTCAGGCTGGCGGCGCGGATCCCGTTGGCGGCCGCGCTGCGCAACTGGTCGTGCATCAGCGCGATCAGCGGCGAGACGACCACGCAAGTGCCGGGCAGCATGACTGCGGGAAGCTGGTAGGTCAGCGACTTGCCCGCGCCCGTGGGCATCACCGCCAGCGTCGATTGCCCGGCCAGCACGCGGTCCACCACCTGATCCTGCACCCCGCGAAACGCATTGAACCCGAAGGTGGCGTAGAGGCACTCGAGGATGGCAGCGGACGTCACGCGTCGGGGCCTAGCCGCGCAGCGCGCTTAGCGGAAGGGCGGCTTGGCCGATCTCTCCACAATGGCTTCTTCTGCTGCGGTGAATGCGCTGCGCCCGTTTGGCGCATCGTCCGCCACCGCGCTGGTAAAGAAGGCGAGGCCGCGCCCGGTCTTCGGATCGAACCACAAGCCGCTCTTGAGGCCATAGGCGTCACCCGAATGGCCCAAGCGCGGGGTGCCGTCGCCGAACAGATCGTCGTGACAGCCCGGCCCTCCCGCCCCGATCAGGTGAACCGCAAGGCCGTAAGCGCAGAAGAACCCGCTCGCGGTGCCGTCTTCGCCGAGGCCGTTGGTGCCATCGAACCGCCATTCAGGCTCGGTCATGTCAGCGAAAGCCTTGCGCGAGAGAAAGCCCTTGCCGCCGCGCGTGAGCATCTGGCCGATCTTGGCCAGATCGCGCATCGAAATGCGCAGCCCGCCCTGGGGCGAGAACAGCGCGCCGTTGCTGCCGGGCCGATAGCGCGACAGGTCGCAGTTGCCGTCGGAACGGGCTACTACCGAACAAGCGGGCATCGCGCCGTGCAGGTCGTCCTTGGCCACTTCGTCACCGGCGCGGTAAAGCACCACGGCGCGCGCCGCACTTCCAGCGCTACACCCGGACCAGTTGAAGCAGGCACCAAGCTTCAGCGGCCTCAGCACCAGCCGCGCGATCAGTTTGTCGAACCGCTCACCGGTCGCGCGCTCCATCGCGCTCGCGACCACCGGAAAGTTGAGGTTGGTGTAATGGAACCAGCCCGAACCTGGCGCGTGCGTGGTGTCCCACAGCGCCGGTTCGGCGAGGCGTGCCTGCAATGTCTCGCCCAGCGGGATGATGTAACGGTCGGCTCCGTCGAGCAAGCTCGACTGGTGCGACAGCAGCATCCGCAGCGTGATAAGCTTGTCCGGAAACGCCGGATTGCGCAGCGCGTAACCCAAATAGTCCGAAACATCGCGGTCGAGATCGAGCTTGCCCGCGTCGACCAGCCGCATCACCCCCAACGCTGTTACCAGTTTCGAGATCGAGGCGATCCGCACCGGGTCATCGGCGGTGACCAGCCGGTGCGTCGCGCGGTCAGCCTCGCCCTCGGCCAGCACCGGGCGGATCCGCGTCCGGTCAAACGCCACCGCCACGCTTGCGGGGGGCAGGGCCGAAGCCGGGATCGGAGTCAGCGCAGCCAGCAGGGTGATAAGATACCGCATCCCGGCAGCCTAACGACCGGTTTCGGCTTGGCAAACCGGTTTCAGCGCCGGACCGGGGTGACCCGCCAAACCGCGTTGCCGACATCGTCGGCGATCAACAGCGCGCCGCTCGCATCCATCGCGACCCCGACCGGGCGGCCCTTGGCCTCGCGCTTGGCCAGATCGATGAACCCGGTGACGAACGGCACCGGCTTGCCCGCTGGCTTGCCTCCGGCGAACGGCACGAACACCACTTGGTAGCCATTGAATACTGTACGGTCCCAGCTGCCGTGCTCACCGACGAAAGCCCCGCCCTGAAACTGCGCGGGCATCGCTGCGCCGGTGACGAAAGTCAGCCCGAGCGGGGCCACGTGCGGGCCCAGTGCATAGTCCGGGCGCACGGCGCTGGCGACTTTCGCCGGATCTTGCGGATGGACCCGAATGTCGACGTGCTGGCCGTAATAGCTGTAGGGCCAGCCATAGAACGCGCCGGGCGTCACCGCTGTGAGGTAATCGGGGACCAGATTGTTGCCAATCTCGTCGCGCTCGTTGACGACGGCGTAAAGCGTGTTCGTGCCGGGCCGGAAGGTCAGCCCATTGGGGTTGCGCAGCCCGGTCGCGAGCGGGCGGTGCGCGCCGGTCACCCGGTCGACTTCCCAGATCATCGCGCGGTCCTTCTCGGCCTCGAAGCCGTTTTCGACGATGTTGCTGTTCGACCCGATCCCGACGTAGAGCTTGGTCCCGTCGGGGCTGGCGGCAAGGTCCTTGGTCCAGTGGTGATCGATCGGCCCGCCGGGCAGCTCGGTCAGGATTCGGCCCGATCCGACCCGCGTGCTGCCGGGGGTGAAGGGGAATTCCCACAGCGCATCGGTTGCCGCGACGTAGAGCTTGTCCGCTACAACCGCGATCCCGAACGGGCTGGTCATCTTGTCGATCAAGACGATGCGCTGGTCAGCAACGCCGTCGCCATTGGTATCGCGCAGCAGCAGTACCCGGTTGCCGGCCTTGACCGGCGAGTGCGCCTTGCCGATCACCAGGCCGAATACGATGTTCTTGGGGCGCAGAACGGGTTCGAACCCGGGTCCTTCGCTTTCCACCACCAACACGTCGCCATTGGTGAGCGGCAGGATCCGGCGCGGGCCGTGCAGATCGCGCGCCACGGCCGCAATGGTGAAACCGGCCGGAACGACCGGCGTTTCGCCCGCCTTGAACCCCACCGGCGCAGCGATCCCCATCGGCGGAAACAGGTATTGCTGCGGGTCCGGCAATCTGGGATGCGTCCCATATTGCTCTTCAGCGGCGAATTGGGGTTTCGAGCAGGCCGCCGCGAGCAGCGCGGCGCTGACCGC
Source organism: Sphingomonadaceae bacterium (assembly GCA_025359425.1). Classification (GTDB taxonomy): domain Bacteria; phylum Pseudomonadota; class Alphaproteobacteria; order Sphingomonadales; family Sphingomonadaceae; genus Novosphingobium. The sequence continues at coordinate 52,565 of JANYGC010000102.1, read as the reverse complement.
AACGAGCAGGCCGGCATGTTTCACAGGTCACCCCGGCGTTGATGAACATAGGCCAGCCGCCCGCCAAGATGACCGGTGACGATGAGCGCCAGCACGGTCAGCACCGAAAGCGTAATCCCGCCTGGAACGACGCCGGTCCAGCCGTCGCGCGCGTGCACAAAATTGTTAAGCAGCGCGAGGACGACGGTGACCACTGCGAAACCCAGGTGCCAATAGGCTGCGCTCGGCCGGTCAGCGGCCGGGCTTCGGAACAGGTCGATGAGCCCGAAAATTGCGGCGATCGCACCGATGCCAACGCCGAAGGCCAGCAGCCATTGCGCAAAATTGGCCCACTGCACCTCGCCGCCGCTGTTCATGTATGCAACGTCACACAGCAACGCGCCGACAAAGCAGACGATGGGAAAGTGAACGAGCATTGCGTGCACCGGCACGCGCTGGATCGTCGCATGCGGCCGGAAACCTGATTGAGCCATCTCGTCTGTCTCCGTTGCCCGGTACCCGCCGCATCAACGGCGCAGCGCTGCGATCGTTCCGGCACAGGAGGGCTTCCGCTGCTTGCCCTTCAGCCAATCAGGGTTCAGTCTGCGCCGATGCAAAAGCCTGCTTCGATATCGAGCGGCGTCAGCCCAGCGGGCCGCCACATTGCCCTGCTGATCGATGCCGACAACGTCAGCCACAGCAAGATCGCGGGAATTCTTTCGGAACTATCGAAATACGGCACCCCCAACATCCGGCGGGCCTATGGTGATTGGGCAAGCAAGCAACTCAGCGGCTGGACCGGCAAGTTGCATCAATACGCTGTCCGCCCGATCCAGCAGTTCAGTTACTCGAGCGGCAAGAATGCTACCGATATCTCGCTGGTGATCGATGCGATGGAACTGCTGTACACCCAGCGACTCGATGCCTTTGCGATCGCGTCGAGCGATGCCGATTTCACCCCGCTGGTGATGCATCTGCGCGCGGCGGGGCACGAGGTCTATGGCTTTGGCGAACGCAAGACGCCAAAACCGTTCAGGGCGGCCTGCACGACCTTTCTTTATCTCGATGCGCTGGGAGCGGAAGTAAGCGATGTTGACGAACCGCTGGCCAAGGTGGCGGTCGGTAAAAAATCGGTCACCCCGGCTCCCAAGCCGAAGCCTGCGGCTGCGGCCAAAGCGGATCTCTCCTTGGCTCAGGATACTGAGCTGGCGGGGATCTTGCGGCTGGCGGTGCAGGCCGCGGCACGCGATGATGGCTGGGCGTTGATGGCAACGGCTGGCAGTGCAGCGAAGCGCCAATCCTCAATCGATCCGCGCAATTATGGGGTGAAGAACTTCCCTGCCCTATTCGAAGCAACCGACCTTTTCGACATCTTCAAGGGCGCCGACGGGCAAGCCTTGGTGGCTGACAAGGACAACCTGGACCGTGCGCCAAAACCGGTCTGACGATCAATCCAGATTGGGCCGCAGCCAGCGTTCCGCCTCGGCGAGCGGCATTCCGCGCCGCGCCGCGTAGTCTTCGAGTTGGTCGCGGCCGATCCGGGCGACGCCGAAGTAGGACGACTCGGGATGCGCGAAGTAGAAGCCCGAGACCGCCGAGGTCGGCAGCATCGCCTGGCTTTCGGTCAGCACGATCCCCGCATTGCTGCCCGCGTCGAGCAGGTCGAACAGCATCGGTTTGAGGCTGTGATCGGGGCAAGCGGGATAGCCTGGGGCCGGGCGAATGCCGCGGTATTGCTCGCGGATCAGGGCTTCGTTGGTCAGTTGCTCGCCCGGCGCATAGCCCCACAGCGTGGTCCGCACGTGTTGGTGCAGCCGCTCGGCAAAAGCTTCGGCAAAGCGGTCGGCGAGCGCTTTCAGCAGGATGTCGTTGTAATCGTCGTGGCCAGCGCGGAACCGCTCGAGATGCGGCTCGATCCCGTGGATCGCCACGGCAAATCCGCCGATCCAGTCGCCATCGGGGTCGATGAAATCAGCGAGGCAGAAATTCGCGCGGTCTTTGCTCTTGCGAATCTGCTGGCGCAGGAACGGCAGGCGGAGTGGCGGCTCAGGCCCTTCGAGATGGAGCAGCACATCGTCCTCCACACGCGCGCAGGGCCAGAATCCGCAAACGCCCTTGGCGGTGAGCCATTTCTCCTCGATGATTGTTTTGAGCATCGCCTGTGCATCGGCAAACAGCCCGCTGGCGCTTTCACCGACCACATCGTCGGTGAGGATCGCCGGGTAATTGCCGGCCAGTTCCCACGCGCGGAAAAAGGGCGTCCAGTCGATCACTTCGGCCAGATCGGTGAGGTCCCAATCGGGGAACGCATGCACGCCCGGCTGTTCGGGCGGCATGACCTTGTCCGACAGGTCGGGCTTGAAACTGTTGGCGCGCGCATCGGTCAGGCTGAGCAGGATCGATTGCTCCTTGCCCGCGCGGACATCGCGAACGTGCTGGTATTCGGCTGCCGTGGCGGCGATCAGCGGCTCGCACTGGGTATCGGACAACAGCTGGCTCGCCACCCCCACCGCGCGGCTCGCGTCGAGCACGTGGATCACCGGGCCATCGTAGGCTGGGTCGATCCGCAGCGCGGTGTGGACCTTGCTGGTGGTCGCCCCGCCGATCAGCAGCGGCAGCGTAAAACCGGCGCGCTGCATTTCCTCCGCCACCGTCACCATCTCATCGAGCGAGGGCGTGATCAGGCCGGACAATCCGATCATGTCGGCATCTTCGGTCTGCGCCACTTCGAGGATTTTCGACCACGGCACCATGACGCCAAGGTCGATCACCTCGTAGCCGTTGCACTGGAGCACCACGCCGACGATGTTCTTGCCGATATCGTGAACGTCGCCTTTGACCGTGGCCATTATGATCCGGCCCTTGGCCTTGGCGCCGGGCAGCTTTTCCGCCTCGATGAACGGGATCAGATGCGCGACTGCCTTCTTCATCACGCGCGCCGATTTGACCACTTGGGGCAGGAACATCTTGCCCGCGCCGAACAGATCGCCAACGGTGTTCATGCCGTCCATCAACGGGCCTTCGATCACCTCGATCGGGCGGCCGCCGCGATTAAAAATTTCCTGCCGGGCTTCCTCGGTGTCCTCGACCACATAGAGGTCGATGCCCTTGACCAGGGCATGCTCGATCCGCCGCACGACGTCCCAGCCGCGCCATTCCTCGGCCTGCTTTTCGGCTTCGGGTGAGGTGCCGCGGAACTTCTCGGCCAGTGTAACCAGCCGGTCGGTCGCATCAGGACGGCGGTTGAGCACGACATCTTCGCACAGTTCGCGCAGTTCGGGATCGATCGTATCGTACACGTCGAGCTGCCCGGCGTTGACGATCGCCATGTCCATGCCTGCCGGGATCGCGTGGTAGAGGAACACCGAATGCATCGCGCGGCGCACCGGCTCGTTGCCGCGGAACGAAAACGACAAGTTCGAGAGCCCGCCCGAGATATGGACATGCGGGCAGCGCGCCTTGATTTCGCGCGTCGCTTCGATGAAATCGACCGCGTAATTGTTGTGTTCCTCGATGCCAGTGGCGACCGCGAACACGTTGGGATCGAAGATGATATCCTCAGGGAGAAAGCCGATCCCGGTGAGCAGGTCATAAGCCCGCGCGCAGATTTCGACCTTGCGCTCTTTGGTGTCGGCCTGGCCCTTCTCGTCGAAGGCCATCACCACCACCGCCGCGCCGTAAGCCATGCATTTGCGGGCGTGATCCAGGAAAGCTTCCTCGCCCTCTTTCATCGAAATCGAATTGACGATCGGCTTGCCCGGCACGCATTTGAGCCCGGCCTCGATCACTTCCCATTTGGAGCTGTCGACCATCACCGGGACCCGCGCGATGTCAGGTTCGGCTGCGATCAGCTTGAGGAATGTGGTCATCGCAAAGACCGCGTCGAGCAGCCCTTCGTCCATGTTGACGTCGATGATCTGCGCGCCGTTCTCAACCTGGTTGCGCGCAACCTCGACCGCTTTGGCGTAATCGCCCGCGAGCACGAGCTTCTTGAACGCGGCCGAGCCGGTGACGTTGGTGCGTTCGCCAATGTTGACGAAGCGCGATCCGCTGGGTCTCGTCGCCATCGCTCAGGCCGCCATGATAAAGGGTTCAAGGCCCGCCAGCCGCGTAACCGGTTCGAGCGTGGGTATCTGGCGTGGAGCAAGTCCCGCAACCGCGCGGGCCATTGCCGCGATATGCTCGGGCGTATTGCCGCAGCACCCGCCCAGAATGTTGACTTGCCCGGCCTCGGCCCATTCGCGGACCAGCGCTGCGGTCGTCTCGGGCTCTTCGTCGTAGGCACCCAGATCGTTGGGCAGCCCGGCGTTGGGGTAGGCCATCAGCAGGCAATCGGCGATCCCGCTCAAAAGCCGCACATGCGGGCGCAACTGGGTTGCGCCAAAGCTGCAATTGAGGCCGACGGTGACCGGGCGGGCATGGCGCACCGCGTACCAGAACGCCTCGACCGTGTGGCCGGACAAATTGCGGCCTGAGAGGTCGGTCAGCGTCATCGACAGCATCAGCGGAACTTCGCGGCCGAGTTCGGCTTCGAGCTGCTTGATCCCGTAAATCGCGGCCTTGGCGTTGAGTGTGTCGAACACCGTCTCGACCAGGATGAAATCGGCTCCGCCTTCGATCAGCGCGGCGGCCTGCTCGCGGTACACGTTCGCTACAGTGTCGAAATCGACCTCGCGGTAACCCGGATCGTTGACGTCGGGGGAGAGCGACAGCGTCTTGTTGGTCGGCCCGACGGCGCCCGCAACGAAGCGGACGATGCCGTCCTTCGCGCTCGCCGCATCGACCGTTTCGCGGATCACCTTGGCCGCCGCGACATTGATCGCGTGGACCAGCCCCTCGGCGCCGTAATCGGCCTGACTGATGCGGTTGGCGTTGAAGCTGTTGGTGGCAAGGATCCGCGCGCCGGCGTCGATATAGGCCTGGCAGATCGCGGCAATCAGCGCGGGCTGCGTTAGATTGACCAGATCGTTGTTGCCCTTCTGGTCAAACGTCAGCCCGGTTGTCCCGCGATATCCGGCCTCGTCCAGCCCGGCCGCCTGGATTGCGGTGCCATAAGGACCGTCCTTGATCAGGATCGCCTTGGCCGCTTCGTGCAGCAGCAGTTCGCGCGGGGTCATTGGCTCAGTTCCTTCGAGCGCAGGCCAAGCAGGTGGCAGATGGCAAAGGCCTGTTCGGCGCGGTTGAGGGTGTAGAAATGGAAGTCGCGCACGCCGCCGGCATAGAGCTGGCGGCACAGGTCGACTGCGGCGGTCGCGGCGACCAGCGCGCGCGGGCCAGGGCGATCGTCGAGCCCTTCGAACATCTGCTCCAGCGCGGGCGGGATCGCCGTGTTGCCGCTCATCCGGCGGATCGCGGCAAAGCTGGTCACTGGCATGATCCCCGGAATGATCGGCACCGAAATGCCCGCCGCCAAGGCCGCATCGAGGAACCGGAAATAGGCCTCGGACGAGAAGAAAAATTGCGTAATTGCCTGATTGGCCCCGGCATCAAGCTTGCGCTTGAGGTTGTCGAGATCAGCCTTGGCGCTGGGCGCGTCTGGGTGAACCTCGGGATAGGCCGCAACCGACAGTTCGAACGGATGCTGGCGGGCGAGCCCTTCGACCAGATCGGCAGCGCTGGCATAGCCATCGGCGTGCGGCACGAACCGCCCGCCGGTTTCGGCTGGCGCATCGCCCCGCAATGCGACCACATGCCGCACGCCCGCGTCCCAGTACTGCTGGGCGACTTCGGCAATTTCGTCCTTGCTCGCCCCGACGCAAGTCAGGTGCGCCGCCGGGACCAGCGCAGTTTCGCTGACCAGTCGCGCGACGGTGGCATGCGTGCGTTCACGGGTCGAACCGCCCGCGCCGTAAGTGACCGAAACGAAGCGCGGGGCGAGCGGGGCGAGCTGCGTAATCGCGTCCCACAGCTGGGCTTCCATCTTCTCGGTCTTGGGCGGGAAGAATTCGAAACTGACGGCGATGTCGCCGGGGAGCGAGTCGAACTGGGTCATGCGGCAGTGGCCTTGCTGGCAGGAGCCGGTTGGACAGCGGAAGTGCCGCGCTGTCCGGTCCAGATCTTGACGGTGAGCGGCGTGCCCGGCAGCGCGGTCGGCGGCGCGGCGGCAAACCCGGCTTCGCCCAACAGCGCGAGCATCTGCTCGTCGGAAAAGCCAAGCCGGGCATGGGCGTGCTGGCTGCGCAGTTCCTCGCGGTCATGCGCGGCAAAATCGACGACTGCGATCGTTCCGCCCGGCCGGGCCACCCGCGCGGCTTCGCCCAGCGCCAGTTCGGGAGCCTGCGCATAGTGCAGCACCTGGTGGAACACGACCGTGTCAAACGCCGCATCGGCAAACGGCAGCGCGCCGAAATCGCCCTGGACCAGCGCCAGATGCTCGGCCTTGAGGTGCTGCAGCCGGGCGCGAGCGAGCCGCAGCATCTCCGGGCTGTTGTCGAGCGCGATGACCTGCGCGGCGCGAGGGGCAAGCAGTTCGGCGATTCGCCCGGTGCCGGTGCCGACATCGAGCAGTGATCCCAGGCTGCCGGTGCCGAGCGCGCGCAGCAGGGCCGCCTCGACCGGTGCATCGGGGCTATGCAGCCCGCGCAAATGGTCCCATTCGGCGGCGTGGCGCGCGAAATAGCCCGCCGCACTGGCTTCGCGCGCGGCGCGGATCGCCGCCAGGTGCCGACGGTCTTCGCTGCACCGCGCGGCAAATTGCGCGTCGCCCTGTTCGGCCACGGCGAGCAGATGCGCGGCGGCCTCGCCGAGCGGTGGCGCGCGGCCCAGACCGATCGCGCTGCGCAGGAACACCCAGCTGCCTTCCTTGCGGCGCTCGGCCAGGCCCGCGTCGCACAGGATCCGGACGTGGCGCGAAACCCGCGGCTGGCTCTGGCCGAGCACTTGCGCCAGTTCGCCCACCGCCAGCTCCATCGCTGCCAGCAGCCGCATGATCCGCAGCCGGGTCGGGTCGGCAAGCGCGCGCAAGGTGGGATCGATCCGCATTGCGGCATCATATAAAGAAATCTTTATATCTTATCAACCGGGTTCGATCTTTTGCGTGGCCAAGCTGACATTTGGCGGTTGGCAGCGCCGCCCATGACGGTTAGGCTTTGGTTTATTCCCGGTAACCTTGCGCTGCCGGACCCTTGGCAAGAGGTGCCCGCATGAAGAAATTTGTTATTCTGGCTGCCGCATCCGCTGTTGCCCTGGCGCTTGCCGGGTGCGGCAAGTCGGACAGCGCCAAGGAACAGGCAACCGCCGACAATGTCGAGATGCCGGCCGAAGAAGGGGTGCCGGCCGATCCCGCCGCAACCCCGGTGGCCGATGGTTCGGCTATGCCCGGAGCCGAGGCCGCGACTACGGCTTCACCCGCTGCCACCCCCAAACCTTGATCGCGTGACCCGGGTCGCGCTGCTGCTGGCGACCTTGCTGTGCGCCGCTTGTTCGCGCCCCGATAATGCTGCGGGCGCGGGCGGGGTGAGCGCGGGCGAGGCCAAGGCGCTCGACGATGCGGCTGCGATGGTGGAGAGCCAGCAGCTGCCGCCCGGCGCGATCCCGGCCCCGCAATCGGCCGCTCCGGCGCAGCAGAGTCCGGCCTCAACACCAGCGGCGCCGCCTGCCAAACCTGCCGGTTGATTTCGCCTAGCAGCGGCTTAAGCGAGGCTTAAGCGCTCACTAAGCGACAAAGGGATTCGGACCGCATGGGCATGCTCGAAGGCAAAGTTGTGGCAATCACCGGCGCCGGCCGCGGGGTCGGGCGCGAGATCGCGCTGCTCTGCGCAAGCCACGGCGCGGCGGTGGTGGTCAACGATCCGGGGGTCGGCGGCGGGGGTGAGGGCGGCGATGCCGGTCCCGCGCAGCAGACCGTGGACGATATCGTCGCAGCCGGGGGACGGGCCTACGCCAACCTCGCCAGCGTGATCGATCCGCTCGGCGCGGCGAGCATCATCGAGGATGCGGTCCAGCGCTTTGGCCGCATCGACGCGGTGGTCAACAACGCCGGGATCCTGCGCGACACGATCTGGCACAAAATGAGCCACGAAGACTGGCGCGCGGTGATCGACGTGCATCTCAACGGCTGCTTCAACGTCTCCAAGGCTGCCACACCTTATTTCCGCGAGCAGCAATCGGGCAGTTTCATCCACTTTACCTCAACCTCGGGGCTGATCGGCAACGTCGGCCAGGCCAATTACAGCGCAGCCAAACTGGGGATCGTCGGACTGTCGCAATCGATCGCGCTCGACATGGCGCGCGCCGGGGTCCGCTCGAACTGCATCGCGCCGTTTGCGTGGAGCCGGATGACCGCCTCGATCCCCGCTGAAACGCCTGAGCAAAAGGAACGCGTCGAGCGCTTGAAGACGATGAGCGCGGATAAGATCGCGCCCTTGGTGGTCTATCTCGCCTCCGACGCGGCCAACGCGGTGAGCAACCAGATCTTTGCCGTGCGCAAGAACGAAATCGTGCTGTTCTCCAAACCCCGCCCGGTCCGCTCGATGACCAAAAGCGAGGGCTGGACCCCCGAGACGATCGCGTCCGAACTGATCCCCGCCTTCACCCCCGATCTGGCCCGCGCCGACGAAGTTTCGGCGCACGTCTTCCCCTACGATCCGATTTGAGGCTGCACGCATGAACACCGGCATGGACCAGGACATCTTCGACCAGTTCATCGAGCAGCTCGAACGCTATGTTCGCGAGCGGCTGATCCCGGCCGAGCGCGAGGTGATCGAGACCGACCGCATCCCCGATGCGATCCTCGCCGAAATGCGCGACATGGGTTTGTTCGGGCTGACTATCCCCGAGGAATACGGCGGCGCAGGGATGAGTATCAGCCAGTACGCCCGCACCATCAACGTGCTGTCCTATGCGATGCCGGCTTACCGCTCGATCATCTCGATCAACATCGGGATGGTCTGCTCGGCGCTCAAGAACGGTGGGACCGACGCGCAGAAGGCCGAGTGGCTGCCGCGCCTTGCAGCCGGAGAGATCGCCTGTTTCGGGCTGACCGAACCGGGTTCGGGCTCGGATTCGGCGGCGATGCAGACCTTTGCCAAGCGCTCGGGCAATGGCTGGGTGCTCAATGGCACCAAACGCTACATCACCAACTCGCCGTTCGCCAAACTGGCGCTGGTAATGGCGCGGACGACCAAGGAAAGCCTGCCCAAGAACGCGCACGTTTCAGCCTTTCTGGTGCCGACCGACACCCCCGGGGTCTCGATCGGCAGTTCGGACAAGAAGATGGGCCAGTCGGGCAGCCACATCGCCGACGTGATCATGGACGAGGTCCAGCTGCCCGCCGATGCGATGCTCGGCACCGAGGAGGGCATGGGCTTTGCTTATGCGATGCAAAGTCTCGACAACGGGCGCATCTCGGTCGGCGCGGCGGCGACCGGCTATGCCCGCCGCGCGCTCGATTCGGCGCTGCGCTATGCCAACGAGCGCAAGGCGTTCGGCGAGCCGATCGCCAATTTCCAGCTGATCCAGGCGATGCTCGCGGATTCCGAGATCGAGATTTACGCCGCTGAGGCGATGATGCAGGACGTCACCGCGCGCGCCGACCGGCAAGAGAACGTGCTGCGCAAGGCCGCCGCGTTCAAGGTCTTCGCCAGCGAAATGTGCGGGCGGGTGACCGACCGGGTGGTGCAGATCTACGGCGGCGCGGGCTACCTCGCCGAGTACGACGCCGAGCGGTTTTTCCGCGATGCGCGGATCTACCGGATTTACGAGGGCACCACGCAGATCCTGCAGTTGCAGATCGCCAAGCACATGCTGCGCGAATGGGCGGCGGCGCAGTAGAGCCTGTCCTGCCGGGCTTGATACGCCGTGACGGAGCCAATTTTGGCCCAGCGCGAGGAAAGAGGAGGGAGCCATGCTCTCGCATAGTGACCGACGATTGACGCTGCGATGGGCCAAAAGTGGCCCGCCGCAAGCGGTTGCCGCAGGAAGCCCCTCGGACTGCGTTGCGCCACTTGCACGGGTAACCAACCCGCGCTGCGTTGCGCTCCTTGCCGAGAAGCTTCCTGCGGCAATCACGGCGCATCAAGCCCGGCAGGACAGGCTCCATGGCTGACTGGTCGGCCTGGATCGGGCGCGAGGAGGCGCGGAGCGACCGGGTCGATGCGGGACAGCTAGGTCGCTGGCTCGCGACCCTCGACCGCGAGGCTCCGGCCGACGATAGCGTCCCGCAAGGCTTCCACTGGTGCCTCTGCCTGCCCGATGCTCCGACTGCATCGCTTGGCCCCGATGGCCACCCGCGCCGCGATGACAGCCCCGCCAGCTTCCTCCCGCCGCTGCCCCAGCCGCGCCGGATGTGGGCCTCGAGCAAAGTTGAATTTATCGCGCCGCTGCGCGCCGGACAGGTCATCGAGCGCCTGTCGCGCGTGCAGGCCGTGACCGAAAAGAGCGGCAGTTCGGGCAACCTGGTGTTCGTAGACGTGGCGCATGAGACAGTTGGCGATGGTCAGCTTGCGGTGCGAGAAGTGCAGACGCTGGTTTACCGCGATGCCCCGCCGCCGGGAACCCCGCCCGCGCCGCCCGCGCCGGGTGAGGGGCAGTTCGACCCCACTGGCTGGACCAGCGTTCGGTCAGTCACTCCCAGCGAACCGCTGCTGTTGCGGTACTCGGCACTGACCTTCAACAGCCACCGCATCCATTACGACCTGCCTTACGCGCAGAATGAGGAAGGCTATCGCGGCCTCGTCGTCCACGGGCCCCTGACTGCGACCCTGCTGCTCGACCTCGCGCGGCGCGAGCTGGGCGACAATGCGCTGCGGACGTTCTCGTTTCGCGGGGTCAGCCCGGCGATCTGCGGCGAGCAATTGCACCTTGCGATGCGGGACAGCGATGCAGGTTGGGAACTGGGCGCCTTTGCCAGCGACGGCCGCCAGGTGATGAGCGCCAGCGCCGCCTAATCCAGCTGCACCTTGCCGCGCCCGGCCTTGACCGCGCCGCGAATCTTCTTCCCCGCCAGCCGTTCAACCTTGCCGACCCGGTTAAGCCGGGTCTTGGCGCGTTTTTGCGGCAGGTCGTGGGCGTCAGCGAGCAGCGCCAGCAGCCGCGCGCGCGCATCGCTGCGGTTGGCATCCTGGGTGCGGAAGCGCCGCGCGGTGAACACGATCTCGCCGCCCAGGGTCAGCTTGCTCCCGGCGAGCGTGCGCAGCCGCGCGAATACCTGCGGATCAAGCCTCAGCGCATAGACATCGAGCCGCAATTGCACCGCCGTGGCGACCTTGTTGACGTTTTGCCCACCCGGTCCGGCCGCAGTGATGAAGCTCTCGCGCAAGTTCGCCAGTGCCCGTTCAGCGACTTCTGGCGGCAGGTCAGCCATCGCCCACTACCGCAAACGGTTCCTCGAATGCGGGTTCGGTAAAGCCCAGCGCGAGGAAATCGGCGGGCATCGGCGAGACTGCGACAATCGGCGGCTTCTCGCCGCGCTGCACAGACAAACCGGCGGCGTGGAGCATCGTGCGCTTGGCGCCCGAGCCGTCGCCGTAAATCGGGTCGCCCAGCAGCGGCAGGCCAAGCCCGGCCAAGGCGTGAATGCGGATCTGGTGGGTGCGCCCGGTTTCGGGGCGGAACTCGACCAGCGTAGTGCCGTTCTGAACATCCAGCTTGCGCCAGTGCGTGATCGACGGTTTGCCTTTCTTCGCCGGGATCATCCGCCAGCCCGCTTCGGCGCTGCTGATCTTGCTTAGTGCCAGTTCGATGGTGCCTTCGTCCGTCTCAAGCAGGCCAGCGACCACGCCCAGGTAGCGTTTCTCGACTGCGCGCGCTTCGAACGCGGCGGCGAAGCGCTTGTGCGCCTTGGGGTTGCGCGCCAGCAGCAGGCAGCCCGAGGTATCGTGGTCAAGCCGGTGGACCGCGATCGGCAGCCGCTGGAACCCGAGCTTGAGCGCCTCGAGATAATTCTCCAGGCTCAGCCCGCCATTGCGCGGCGGATCGATCGGCAGCCCGGCCGGCTTGTCGATCACCAAGGCCTCGCCGTCTTCGAACAGGATCGGCAACTGGGTATTCATGCTAGGGCCCGATCTTCTAAGGCGATGCCAATGCGGCGCACTGCTTCATCAAGTTGCGCTTCGCTGGCAGCAAAGCTGATCCGAAACCCGTCATGGCCCCCGAAGGCCGAAGCGGCAACCACCGCGACGCCGTGGTCGAGCAGGTGCCGGCACAGGGCTTCGTCGTCGGCGAAGCGGTCCATCAAGGGGCTGGCATCGACCAGGCAATAAAATGCACCATCGGGACTGGGGGTGGAGAGGCCCGGTACAGCATTGATCGCCGCCACGACCCGGTCGCGGCGGCGCCGCATGATCGCGCACCAGTCGGCGAGGAAGTCCTGCGGCCCCTCGAGCGCGGCCACGGCAGCAGCCTGGCTGATCGAACTGGGGTTGCCCGATGAATGCGACTGGAGCTTACCCATCGCCGTGATCAGCCATTCGGGGCCGGCGGCGAGGCCGATGCGGAAGCCGGTCATGGCGTGGCTTTTCGACAGACCCGAAACGGTCAGTACGCGCGGAGCAAGGTTGGGGCAGACTGCCGCAATCGTGGCGTGCCGTCCCGGCAGGTAACGCAGCGGGGCGTAAATATCGTCGGACATGACCATGATTTGCGGGTGCTTTGCCAGCACAGCGCCCAATGCGCGCAGTTCGTCTGCTGAATAGACCGAGCCGGTCGGGTTGCCGGGGCTGTTGAGCAGCAGCCATGTCGTCCGGGGCGTGATCGCGGCCTCAAGCTGCGCGGGCGTGATCCGATATCCGCTGGCAGATGTGGTTTCCAGCGGCACCACGATCCCACCGGCAAACCGTACGATCTCGGGGTAGCTGACCCACCACGGCGCGGGGATCAGCACCTCGTCAGCGGGATCGAGCGTGGCGAGCAGCGCGTGGAAGATCGCTTGCTTGCCGCCCGCACTGACCATGGTCTGGCTGGCCGGGACGGTGACGCCAAGATCGCGTTCGAAATGCAGCGCGGCGGCTTCGCGCAGCCGGTGCGTGCCCGATACGGCAGTGTACTTGGTCTCACCCGCGTCGAGCGCCGCTTTGGTTGCGGCGGCAACGTGGGCCGGGGTGGCGAAATCGGGCTCGCCGACCGACAACGAGATGATGTCCTTGCCCGCCGCCTTGAGGGCAAAGGCGCGGTCCATCATCGCGGCGGTGCGCGACGGGGCGATGCGGCTCAGCGCCTGGCTCAGTTTCACAGCAGCACCGCCGGGATCAGCCCGCGCAGGGCATTGCCGATCAGGAAGCCGCCCGCAAGATCAGCCAAAGTCAGTTCCGCTTCCACCGCGCGGCCCTGCTCGATCAGCGAGCGGCGCAGCACGCCGGGAAGCAGGCCCAGTGCGGCTGGCGGGGTGAGGAGCTTGCCATCGCGCTCGACAAATAACGAAGTGAAACTGCCTTCGGTCAGCAGCCCGTCGTCGCGGATCAACAGCGCCTCATCCGCCCCGGCCCCGCGCGCAGCGGCCAGCGCGGCTTCGTAGAAATGCCGGTCGGTGCTTTTGTGGCGCAGCCGCCAATCCCCGCTATCGACCGGCAGGGGCAGCACTGCGCAGACGACCGGTTCGCTGAACGGCGCGGGCAGTTCGCCCAGTTCGAGGCAATAGGCCCCGCCGCGCGAAACCAGCAGCCGCACGCGCGCCGGCGCATCGGCCTCGAAGCACAGCGCCTGGATCGCGTTGCGCACCGCATGGCGATCGAACGCAAAGCCCAATTCGCTCGCGCTCGCCTTGATCCGTTCGAGGTGCAATTCGAGCAGCGGGATGCCCTCGTCCGGGGTGAAGCGCATCGTTTCGATCAGATCCGCGCCGCCAGCCGCCAGCCGCACGAACCCGCCCTTGACCAGGCATTCGCGCCATTCGGTCAGGACCTCGCTGTCGGCCACGATCGCCGATCCCACGCCCAGCACCGCGCGGCCGCGCTGGTTTTCGCTCGGGGTCAGCCGCAGCGTGCGGATCGCGACGTTGAATGCTGCGTCTCCGCCTGCATCGATCCGCCCGATCGCCCCGCAATAAGGCCCGCGCGCATCGCGTTCGGTCTGATCGATCAGCTGCATTGCCCGGATCTTGGGCGCGCCGGTGATCGAGCCGCAGGGGAACAGCGCGCCCAGCATGTCGACTGCGCTGGTGCCTTCGGTGAGCCTGGCGCGCACCGTGGTGACCATCTGGTGGACCGTTGGATAAGTCTCGACCGCGAAAGCATGTTCGACCTTGACGCTGCCCGCCACCGCGACCCGGCTGAGGTCGTTGCGCAGCAAATCGACGATCATCAGATTCTCGGCGCGGTCTTTTTCGGAAGCCTCAAGCTCTGCTTTCAATCGTGCGTCTTCAGCCGCATCGCGGCCGCGCGGACGCGTGCCCTTCATCGGCTTGACCAGCGCAGCGCCGCCGCGTTCGGCGAAGAACAGCTCGGGCGAGAAGCTCAAAAGCCAGTGCGTCCCGTCGAACACCACCCCGCCATATCCCGCCCCCGCCGCCGGGCGCGCCGCAGCGTATAGCGCGAGCGGATCGCCGCGATATGATCCGGCCAGCGCGAAGGTCAGGTTCGCCTGGTAAATATCGCCCGCCGCGATCCGTTCCTGCAGCGCGGTGAAAGCTGCGGCATAGCCGCCCGCCGAAAGCTGCGGATCGAGCGGGCCGACTTGCGCGGTGCCGCCCGCCTGCTTGGCCAACCATGCGGGCACATCTTCTGCCGCCAGTTCGCGATAGCTCTCAAACGCGCCGAACCAGACCAGTGGACCGGTCGCGCCAGTTCGCACCGAAGCGAGTGCGGCCAGCTTGGGCTCAAGCGCCAGCCCGGCCTCGTAGGCGAGGTATCCGGCAAGATGGAGGCCTTCGCCGCGCAGCGCGTCAATCCGCTTCAGTGCGGGCAGCACTTCGTCCACCGTGCGCGCCACCACCGCCTCACGCGGGTTCGCATACAGCCGCGCCGGGCTGGCACCGTCAGCGCGGGCATCGTCAAGCAAGATGAAGGGAGCAGTCATCGCGGCACCTCTAGCCGCGCTTGGCAGGAGTTGCAAAAAGCCGCTCGCACAAGAGCATTGCCCGCTCTATCCGGTCGGTCATAGACTTGGGAGCGTTTGCGAATGGAAGAGATCTATGTCGGTCTGGCCGACAATAGCGAACGGCAGACCTTGCGGCTGGGTATGGCCAATCGCCACGGGCTGGTTGCGGGCGCGACCGGGACCGGCAAGACCGTAACCCTGCAGACCATCGCCGAGCAGTTTTCGGCAGCTGGCGTGCCGGTGTTCCTCGCCGATGTGAAGGGTGATCTGTCGGGCATTGCGATGGCCGGGAGCGACAGCTTTGCCCACGCCGATGCGATCCGCCAGCGGGTCAAGGATCTTGCTATCGCGGACTATGCCTACCGCGATAACCCGGCAGTGTTCTGGGACCTTTACGGCGAGAAGGGCCATCCGATCCGCACCACCGTTTCGGAGATGGGCCCGCTGCTGCTCGCGCGGCTGCTCGATCTCAACGACACGCAGGAAGGCGTGCTCTCGATCGTGTTCAAATGGGCCGATGACAACCAGCTGCTGCTGCTCGATTTCGGCGACCTGCAGCAGGCGCTGATCGCTTGCGCGGCCCGGGCGAGCGAGCTGACCACGACTTACGGCAACATTTCAAAGGCCAGCGTCGGCACGATCCAGCGCCAGTTGCTCGCCTTCGAAGGTCAGGGCGCGGACAAATTCTTTGGCGAACCGGCGTTCGAGATCAACGACTTCTTGCGCTGCGATGCTCAGGGCAAAGGCATCATCAATATCCTTGCGGCGGACCAACTGATGCGCAGCCCCAAGCTCTACGCCACCTTCCTGCTGTGGCTGCTGTCCGAACTGTTCGAGGCGCTGCCCGAGCTGGGCGATCCGGAAAAGCCCAAATTGGTGTTCTTCTTCGACGAAGCGCACCTGTTGTTCGACGATGCTCCGCAAGCGCTGTTCGACAAAGTCGAGCAGGTGGTCCGGCTGATTCGTTCGAAAGGTGTCGGGGTCTATTTCGTCACCCAGAACCCGATCGACATTCCCGAACGGATCGCCGGGCAGCTCGGCAACCGGGTCCAGCACGCCTTGCGCGCTTTCACCCCGCGCGATCAACGGGCGATCCGGGCGATGGCCGATACCTTCAGGATCAATCCCGGGCTCGATGTCGCGGCGGCGATCACCCAGCTCAAGGTCGGCGAGGCGCTGGTCTCGATGCTCGATAGCCAAGGCGCGCCGACCGTGGTCCAGCGCACCTTGATCGCGCCGCCGCGTTCGCGGCTTGGTCCGGTGACCGAGCAGGAACGCGCGATTATCCAGTCGCTCAGTCCGTTCGGCGACAAGTACGATACCCCGGTCAACCGCGAGAGTGCCGCCGAAGTGCTCGCGCAGAAGGCGCAGGATGCAGTGGCGGCAGCGGGGGTGGTCGATATTCAGGGCGCGGCCGCCCAGCGCACCCAGCCGCGCGCCAGCCCCAGTTTGTGGGAACGCGCGGGCAAGGCGGCGTTCGGCGCAGCGGCGGCCTCGGCCGGGACGATGATTGCGCGCAAGATGACCGGGCGGCGCTCGAGTGCCAACATGGGCGCCCCGGCCGCCAGCGCGGCGGCCGGGGCAATCGGCACCGCGCTGGGCGGCGCGATGCTCGGCCGGTTTGCGCGCGGCCTGCTGGGCGGATTGCTGCGGTAAATTCTACTTTGGTCGGGCACCGTACGCGCTTGGTCGAGCGGGATGGTTGCATTGCCGCCAAGATTGGTCTGTGTGACGTCAAAACCATAAGGGTCGCCACCGGAGTTTCCATGCGCACATTGCTGCTTGCCGCCACTTGCCTGTCGTTCACACTCGCTGCACCTTTGCTCGGCGATGCTCCCGCGCCCGATCCCGCCGCAGCGCTCGCACCGATCCCGCTGGGCCAGCTGACCGATGCGGTGCGGCCCTTGGCCTACCGGCTCGATCTGACGGTCGATCCCGCGCAGGAAAATTTTTCTGGCCACGTCGAAATCGACGCGACGCTGAAGGTGCCGAGCACTTTCATCGACCTCCATGGCCGCGGACTCAAGATGAGCAAGGCGGTGGCGACTGCCGGCGGGCAGACCATTACCGGCACGTGGCACGAAATCGAGGCCAGCGGTGTGGCGCGGCTGGTGTTCGCGTCGCCGCTTCCGGCCGGCCCGGTGACCTTAGCCTTCGATTATCAGGCCCCGTTCGGCAGCGGCCCCGCGGGCATGTTCCACGTCAAGGTCGGCGACGATTGGTACAGCTGGACCCAGTTCGAATCGATCGATGCGCGTGCCGCTTTTCCCGGGTTCGATGAACCGGGCTTCAAGGTGCCGTTCTCGGTCACCCTGCGGACCAAGCCGGGCCAGATGGCGGTGAGCAACGCGCCCGAGCTGTCGGTGACTACCGAGAACGGCCTCGCGGTGCATCGCTTTGCGCCGACCCTGCCTTTGCCGACCTATCTGGTGGCGATGATGGTCGGTCCGTTCGTTACGGTCGAAGGCACGGTTCCCGCGACCCCGCAGCGCGCCTGGCCGCTGCCGGTCCGGATCGTCACCACCAAGCAGAACGGCGGCAAGATCGCCTTTGCCCTCGAGGGCACCAAGGGCATCGTCACGCACCTCGAGCGTTATTTCAACCAGCCGTTCCCCTATCCAAAGCTTGACCAGATCACGTCGCCGATCATGCCCGGCGCGATGGAAAACGCCGGGGCCGATCTCTACGCCGACGCGATCCTGGTGCTCGATGATCAGGCCAGCACCGGCCAGAAGCGGACCTTCGGCATGGTGGTGTCGCATGAACTGGCACACCAGTGGTTCGGCGATCTCGTCACCCCGGCATGGTGGGACGATATCTGGCTCAATGAAAGTTTCGCCAACTGGATGGGCTTCCGGATCGGCGACGAATGGCGCCCCGAGCTCAATATCAAGGCCGGCGCGCTGGCCGAAGGGTTCACCGCGATGCGCACCGATGCGCTGGTCGCGGGCCGCGCGATCCACCAGCCGATCCCGACCAACGCCAAGATCGACGAAGCCTTCGATTCGATCACTTATGGCAAGGGCGGCCACGTCGTAGCGATGATCGCAGGCTACATGGGCGACGATAAGTTCCGCGCCGGGGTGCGCAATTACATGGCAGCGCACCGCTATGGCAACGCCACCACCACCGATTTCTTTGCCGCGATGGCGCAGGCCTCGGGCGACCCGCGGATCGTCCCGGCGATGCAGAGCTTCACCGACCAGCAGGGCGTGCCGTTGGTGACCTTCACGCCTGGTGCCAAAGGCTCCTTCCGGGTCACGCAGAGTCGCTATGCAATGCTCGGTGCCAATCCCGCCGCCGAACGCTGGGGGGTGCCGCTGTGCGCGCGCCGCGCGGCGGGGGCCAAGCAGTGCCAGCTGCTAACCGCTGCGAACGGCACGGTGACCCTGCGCGGCAGCGGCGCATTGATCCCCAATGTCGGCGGGACCGGCTACTACCGGTTCGAACTGCCCGCCCGCGATTGGGACCAGCTTATTGCCATGGGCGGAAAGCTGCCCGGCGGCGAAGCCCAGGCTTTGGCCGATTCGCTTTACGCCAGCTTCCGTGCCGGGCGCGCCGCTCCCGCACAATTGCTCGCCGGGGCCGAACAACTGGCGCTCAATCCCGATAGCTACGCCAGCAAAGCAGGGATGGATACGCTTGAAATCCTTGCCAATACCGGGATGTTCTCGCCCGCAGGCGAAGCTGGCTACCACCGCCTGATCGAGCGGATCTACCGGCCCAAGCTCAAGGCGATGGGCTTCACCCCGCGCACTGCGGCCTATGCCGGCGAAGACCCGGAAAAATCGCAGACCCGCGAGCAAGTGGTCGAACAGCTGGCGCTGGGCGCGCGCGATCCCGCGCTGCGCAGCCAGCTCGGCAGCGCTGGGCGGGCCTATCTCGCCGGCGATAGCGCTGCGCTCGATCCGACCTGGTTCGGTGCGGCTTTCTCGGTCATTCTGGATGAAGACGGGCTCGCTGCCGCCAAACAGCTCGCCGAACGGGGGCTGGCTTCGCAGGATCCGATCCTGCGCCCGGCCGCGCTCTATTCGGTAGCGGGTTCGGGCAATCCCGCGATCGCCAAATGGGTGCTCGACGGCTTCACCGATCCGCGGCTGCGGCGCAGCGAACGGCTCGGCCTGATCCGCACGGTCATTGCCGACAAAGGCACCCGCGAGCTGGGCTTCGAGTGGCTCAAGGTGCACTTCGATGAACTGGCCGGCGGTGGTGGCGGGATTTTCTTCACCGCCGGGCTGCCGCGCACCGTTGCCGGGTTCTGTTCGGGCCAGCGCGCCGACGAGATCGCCGCGCTGCTCGGATCGAAGCTCGCCGGCAAGACCGGGGCGCTCGAGCTGTCGCGCACGATCGAACGGGTGCGCAGCTGCGGCGTGCTGAAGGACACGCGCGGCGCGGAGCTTTCGGCCGCGCTGGCGAAAATTACCTGAGCGGCAAGCTTAGCTCGGCGGTCAGGCCACTAACCTGGCCGTCCCCGCCGCTGCGGTTGATCAACTTGAGCGTGCCGCCGTGCTGGTCGGCGATGGCGCGGGCAAGGGTCAGCCCCAGCCCGGCGCCGCCGGTGCCGCTGTTGCGCGACGGGTCGCCGCGGGTGAACGGTTCGAGCATCAAGGCAAGCTGGTCGGCGGGAATGCCCGGCCCATCGTCCTCGATCCGGATCACCGCATTGGTCCCTTCGCGGGCGAGAGCAATGCGCGCCTCCTGGCCATAGCGCACTGCGTTGACCGTCAGGTTGCGAACCGCCCGGCGCAGCCAGGTAGCGCGCAGCGGCAGCACGATCCGTTCGTCCGCCGGGGTGAAGCTCACCGGCTCACCCATGTCTTCGAATTCCTCGGCGACCTGCCCGACCAGCGCGCCGAGTTCGGCGGGTTCGAGCGGGTCGCTCGGGCGGCCGACCCGGGCAAGGCTGAGGATATCGTCGAGCGAGCGGGTGATATCCTCGATCGTGCCGGCCATCTTGGCGCGTTCGGCGTCATCCTCGACCGATTCGATCCGCACCCGCAAGGCCGCCAATGGCGTCTTGAGATCATGCCCGATCGCACCGAGCATCACGTCCTTTTCGTCGAGCATCGCCGATAGCCGGGCTTCCATCGCGTTGTGCGCAGAAATCAGCCGGCGCAGGTCATCGGGGCCCTGCGGTTCGAGCGGCCCATCGGCGTCCTGCTTGGCGGCGAACCGCTCGAGCCGGGTGGTCAGCGCGGCGAGCGGCTTGGTTATCTGCCCGAGAATCAGCGCAATCGCGCCGAACAGCAGCGCGAACAGCAGCAGCGTCTGGCCCATCAGCGTGACCAGCAAAGCGCGCTCGGTCGGCGGGACCGGCAGGCGTACAACCATCCATCCAGCACCCTGCGGCAGTTCGACCGCGGCGACCATCACTTCGCGGTGCAATGGGGGGGCATGCTGCCCCAACACCTGCGCGCGCCGCGCGGCGCGGCGAGCCATTCGCACGTCGCCCGTTGCCGGCCGGCGCAACACCACGATCTGCATCGCGGCAACGCCTTGTCCGGCGAGTATCTCGCGCAGTTCGGCTTCGGCCTCGGGGCTGCGCACGTCGCCCGGTTGCAGCGGGGCAGCGGGCATGTGCTCGACCTGCAAATGCCGTGCGGCGTCATAGGCTCCGGCCGGGTGCGGCCCCTGCATCGCTTCGTCGTGATTGGCCGCGAACAGCCGCATCGCCGCGCCGTGGACCAAGGCGGCTTCGCGCCGCTCGGTCTGCGCGCGATACAGCAGCGCGGCACTGATGCCCTGGGCAAGCAGCAGCGCCACTGCCACCGCCAGCAGCAGCTGGCCGCGCAGGCTCCGGGGCAGCAATCTGGTTAGAACGCGTGGCATCAAGCAGCGCGAACCCGCCGCACGTCGGTGGCGAGCATATAACCCCCGCCCCATACGGTCTGGATCAGTACCGGGTTACGGTTGTCGATTTCGATCTTGCGGCGCAGTCGGCTGACCTGATTGTCGACCGCCCGGTCGAACAGGTGCGCCTCGCGGCCCTGCACCATGTCGAGCAGCCGGTCGCGGTCGAGCACCTGACGCGGGTGTTCGAGGAAGGCGAGCAGCAACCGGAACTCGGCCGAGGAGATCGAGACCATCGCCCCTTCGGGATCGGTCAACCGGCGCTTGAGCGGATCGAGCCGCCAGCCTTCGAATTCGAACAGTTCGTCATCGGCCACCGGCGCGGCACCCTTGGCGCTGCGGCGCAGCACGGAGCGGATCCGCGCAACCAGTTCGCGCGGCTCGAACGGCTTGACCACATAGTCGTCGGCGCCGATTTCGAGCCCCACAATGCGGTCGGTCGCCTCGCCGCGCGCGGTCAGGAATATGGTCGGTATTGCGTGGGTCTCAGCCAGATGGCGGCACAGCGACAGCCCGTCCTCGCCCGGCATCATGATGTCGAGCAGGACCAGTTCGACGTGCTCGGTTTTGAGCAAGCTGCGCGCCTGCGCGGCGCTGTTGGCCTGGACAACGCTGAACCCCTGGCGCGAGAGATACTCGGCCAGGGGTTCGCGCAGCGCTGCTTCGTCATCGACGAGCAGCAAGCGGGTGGTGGCAGCCTGATCCATTCAGGAGAGGCCCGTCATCCGCCGTGCCCGCTCAGTTGGCTGGGGGCGGGGGCGGCATATCGCCCATCTTGTGATCGCCATGCTTGCCGTCGTGGCGCATGCCGCCGCCCATCGCGTGCATCTTGTCGCGGGCGGCCTTGCGTTCCGGCTGGGTCAACTGGCCGTCGCGGTTGGCGTCCATCATGTCGAAGTGCTTGGCATGCGCCGCAACGAATTCGTCGCGGCTGACCGCACCGTCCTTGTTGGTGTCGGCCATCTTCATCATCATCATCTTCATGCCGCCGCCGTGGCCGCCTTCACGTCCGCCGCGATGCTTGCCGTCATGGCCGGCTGCGTCCGCGCCGGGCCCGCGCTGATGCGCTGCGGTCACCTCATCGCGCGACAACGCGCCATCGTGATTGGTATCGGTGCGGTCGAACATCTGGCCTTCGTGGGCGGCCCGATCGGCCGCGTCGAGCTTGCCGTCGCGGTTGACATCCATCTTGTCGAACATCTGCGCGTGCTTGGCCATGAATTCGGCCTTGGTCACGGTCTTGTCGCCGAGCGGATCGCCGCCCGGGATGCCTTCTTGCGCATAAGCCGCGCCGGCCAGGCCGAGGGCCAGCGCCGACAGACCGATCAGTATCTTCTTCATGCAAACTTCTCCTGTGTCCCGATATGGTGAAGCCGCGCGGTCTGACGGGGAGGGGAGGGCCAGCACCGCGCGGCTTCCATGTCCGCTTCTAGGACGATGGTGTCGCACCCGTATGCCGCAATCGGGCTGATTTGTCGTCATTTGTCGCAGGATCGCAGCTGCGTTCACCTGCGCGTTATCAGCGCGGGCGATGCGTGGTGCCAAGTCCGGCGGTAATGAACAGCGCCGTGGCGGTGCTTGCAATGTCGGCGGTGTGCCATACGCCGGGCAGGTTGATCGCATAGTCGCCGGCACCGATCGTCACCTGCTGGCTGCGCCCGTCAGGAAACTCTTGGTGCAGCGTCATTTCGCCCGTCAGGCACAGCACCGCCTCGTCGCCCGCCGGGTGCATTTCCCAACTGCTCCAGTCTTCGCTGAAGGTGTGGATTGTGACCAATCGGCCTTCGGCACCATCGGTTGCAGTGCGCTCCGAATAGGCCATGTACCAGTCCATCTCGCCGGTAAATTCAGCCTGCGGCACAGCTTTGGCGCCAAGCCCAAGGTGGAGCGGGAAACGCTCGATCGATATGCCAGCCACCGGCTCAGCCCATGATGAACGCGTTGAGTTTATTGCCGTCAGGATCGCGGAAATATCCGGCGTAGAACCCGTCACCGCGCGGGCCCGGGGGGCCTTCATCGGTGCCGCCATTGGCCAGCGCGATATCGTAGAGCCGCTGAACCTGGGCCTCGTCACTCGCCTCGAAGGCAGCCATCACACCGTTGCCGATCGTTGCCGCGTTGCCGTCGAAAGGCTTGGTCAGTCCGATTCCGCAACCACCGCCCGGCGCGCCCCAGGCAATGAAAGTCTCAAACTCCATCATCCGACCGACCCCCAGTTCGGCGGTCAGCGCGTCATAGAACTTCGCCGCGCGTGGCAGGTCGTTGGTGCCAAGGGTCACATATCCGATCATGGTTCTCTCCCTGCGAATCGCTGTAAGAACATTACAGGAACATTATCACTCCGACAAGGGTGCGCAAGCCGCCTTGAGCCAAGCGAGCGCGGCGCCATCGAGTCGCGGCGCGAGCACCGCTTCGACCTGCGCGTGATAGCTGTTCCACCAGGCGGTCTCGTCGCCGCTCAGCAGTCTCCGTTCGACCAGCGCTGCGTCGATCGGAGCGAAAGTCAGCGTTTCGAACCCGAAGTATTCGCCTTCCGCTCCGGCTATGTCGCGCGGCTCGACCAGCACCAGGTTCTCGATCCGGATCCCGTATGCGCCGGTCTTGTAATAGCCCGGCTCGTTCGAGAGGATCATGCCGGCGAGCAGCTCCTGCCCGGTCCCGGCTTGCCCTCCCGCCGACTTGGCAATCCGCTGCGGGCCTTCGTGGACCGAGAGGAAGCTGCCCACTCCGTGTCCGGTGCCGTGGGCATAATCCACGCCAGCGTGCCACAGGTGCATCCGCGCAAAGCTGTCGAGCTGCGAACCGGCCGTCCCTTTGGGGAAAGTCGCCAGCGCGAGCGTGATGTGGCCCTTGAGCACGCGGGTGAAGCGGTCCTTATGCTCGGCACTCGGCTGGCCCGGGCCGACCCACACGGTGCGGGTGATGTCGGTGGTGCCATCGAGATACTGCCCGCCCGAATCGACCAGGTAGATCGAGTTCGGCGCGATTCCGATGTTGGAGGCCTCATCCACTTTGTAGTGCGGGCTGGCGGCATGCGCCCCGGCGGCCGAGATCGTATCGAACGACAGATCGCGCAGCAGTCCGGTGTCTTCGCGGAAGGCTTGCAGGCGTGCCGCAGCAGACAGCTCGTCGAGCTCGCCCTTATGTGCCTCGATGCTGAGCCAATGGAGGAACCGGGCGATCGCCGCTCCATCGCGCGCTTGCGCCGCACGCTGCCCGGCTTGCTCGACCGGGTTCTTGACCGCCTTGGCCAGCACGGTCGGGTCGGTCATCGCCAGCACCGTGGCTCCTGCCCCTTCCAGAGCGCTGAACACCGCCGCCACCGAACGCTCGGGATCGACCGCGACCTTCTTGCCCGCGAGCGCCTGTAATTGCGGCACAAAGTCGTCGCGGCTGCGGATGGTCACCGCGTTGCCCAAATGCGCGCGCAGTTCCGGCGTCACCTTTTCCTCGGCGATGAACAGTTCGGCGGTGCCATCGGCGTGGGCGAGCACGAACGACAGCGCCACCGGGGTGCGCTCGACATCCGCGCCGCGCAGGTTGAGCAGCCACGCCACGCCGTCGAGCGCCGAAATGACCGCCGCATCGAGGCCGCGCGCGGTGAGCCATTCAGCCACCGCGCTGCGCTTGGCCTCGCTCGATTGCCCGGCGTAGTCGTTGCCGTGGACCATGGCCGGAGCGAGCGACGGCGCGGGCCGGTCATGCCACACCGCGTCGATCGGATTCCCCTCGACCGGGACCATCGTCGCACCCTTAGCGGCCAGCGCCGCGCTGCACGCAGCGACCCAGGGCTTGCCGTGCAGCCATGGATCGAACCCGATCTTCGCCCCCGCCTGGGCATGTTCGGCGAGCCAGGCCGGGATGCTCGTGGTCAGCGTCGATTCGTAGCCGAACAACTGCCCGTCCACTTGCTCGCGAACTTGCAGCGTATAACGCCCATCGACGAACACCGCGGCCTCATCCGCCAGCACCACCGCCGACCCGGCCGATCCGCCAAACCCGGTCAACCACGCCAGCCGCTGCGCATAGGCGCCGACATATTCGCTCATGTGCTCGTCCGAGATCGGCACCACGAAGCCAGCGAGATCGCGGCGCTTGAGTTCCTTGCGCAGGTCGTCAAGGCGGGTCTGGTGGACATTCATCAGCATGGCAAAATTCCGGGTCGTGCTTGCGGGGACAGTGGCGGCACCATAGAGCGCCAGCATGACAGTTTCCACGCCTCCCGTCGCAGCAAAAAAGCCGCACGTCGAAACGCATCACGGCATCACGCTGAGCGACGACTACGCCTGGCTGCGCGACCCCGGTTATCCTGAGGTGACCGATCCCGAAGTGCTCGCGCACCTCGCCGCCGAGAACACCTGGTTTGAACAGCGCATGGCCCCGCACCAAAGCCGGATCGACGCGCTGTTCACCGAGATGCGCGGGCGGATCAAGGAGGCGGACAAGTCGGTGCCGCAGAAGGACGGCGAGTGGCTCTACTGGATCGAGTTCGAAGAAGGCGCGGAGTACAAGAAGTGGTGGCGCAGGCCGGTCGCAGGCGGGCCGGACGAACTGCTCCTCGATGAGGTCGCGCTGGCGGCGGGCAAGGACTATTTCCGGCTCGGCGCGATTGCGGTTTCGAACGACGGGACCAGGCTCGCCTGGTCGGTCGATGACAATGGCACCGAACGCTTCACCGCGCGGGTCAAAGTCATCGCCAGCTGCGAGGTCTTGCCCGACGAAATCCCCGGCACTCTGTCCTCGCTGGTCTGGGTCGGCCACGACAAGGGCCTCGTCTACAGCCTCGCCAACGAGCAATGGCGCACCGACAATGCCCGGTTGCACTGGCTCGGCACAACGTTGCAAGACGATGTCGAGCTCTATCACGAAGCGGACGAGGGCTTCAGAGTCGGTGCAGCGCTGTCTGCCAATGAGCAGTGGCTGATCATCGGCACTTCGGACCACGAAACCAGCGAAGTGCGGCTGGTTCCGGCGGCCGATCCGCTCGCCCCGCCGATCTTGGTCAAACCGCGCCAGCCCGGCGTGGAATACGATGTCGAGCTGCGCGAAGACCAGCTCACCATCCACACCAACGACACCCACGAAAACTTCCGCCTCGCCACTGCGCCGCTGTCCGATCCGGGCAACTGGACCACGCTGATCGAAGGCTCGGACGCGTTCTACCTGACCGGGTTCGACCTGTTCCGCGATTTCTATGTGGTCGAGGGCCGGCTGGCCGGGCTCGACCAGATCGAGCTGCGCTACTACGACGATCCCGCGCGGATCGAACCGATCACCTTTCCCGAGGCGAGCTATAGCGCGGGGCTTGGCGACAACCCCGAATGGGCGGTCGACAAGCTGCGGCTGAGCTACGAAAGCATGGTCAGCCCGGCGACGGTCTATGACTACCACCTCGCGGGCCGCAGCCTCGAAGTGCTCAAGGTGCAGGAATTGCCCTGCGGCTACGACGCCTCGCTTTACGTCACCGAGCGGCTGGAAGTAGCCGCCCGCGATGGCACCATGGTCCCGGTCAGCGTGGTCATGCGCAAGGACCGCGCCAATTTGGCTGAAGAGGGGGGCGCCGGACCCCTCCACCTTTACGGCTACGGCGCCTACGGCATTGCGATCGATCCGGGCTTCTCGACCACGCGGCTCTCCCTTGTGGACCGCGGCTTTGCCTATGCCATCGCGCATATCCGCGGCGGCGACGATCTGGGCCGCGCCTGGTACAAGGCGGGCAAGCTTGAGCGCCGGACCAACGCCTTCACCGACTTTGTCGACGTTGCCAAAGGCCTGATCGAACGCGGCCTGACCGAGGCCGGTCAGATCAGCATCTCGGGCGGCTCGGCGGGCGGCGAGCTGATGGGCGCGGTGATCAATTCGGACCCCGCGCTGTGGGGCGCGGTGGTGGCGCACGTGCCGTTCGTCGACGTGCTCAATACGATGCTCGATGCGAGCTTGCCGCTGACCCCGGGCGAGTGGCCCGAATGGGGCAATCCGATCGAGGACCAGGCCGCGTTCGAGCTGATCCGCTCCTACTCGCCTTACGATCAGGTGACCGCGCAAGCCTACCCGCCGCTGCTGGTCACCGCCGGGCTCAACGACCCCCGGGTGACCTACTGGGAACCCGCCAAATGGGTCGCCAGACTGCGCGAGCTCAAGACCGGTTCGGGCGAACTCCTGCTCAAGACCAACATGGGCGCGGGCCACGGCGGCAAGTCGGGGCGGTTCGAGAGCCTTAAGGAAACCGCCGAGGAATTCGCCTTTATCCTGTGGCAGCTGGGGGTGGAGGCCCCTCGCGGGAGCGCACCATGACCAACCGCCACCGCCTCACCTTCACCGCGCAGCCTGAACACATCGACGAACTGGGCCACGTCAACAACACCGTCTGGGTCGACTGGATCCAGCAGATCGCCACTTCGCACTGGTCCAACGTCGCCAGCGCCGAGCACCAGGCCCAGTACATCTGGGTCGTGACCCGGCACGAGATCGACTACCGCGGCAACATCGGCCCGGGCGAAAGCGCCACCGCCGAAACCTTCATCCCCGCTCCCCCCAAAGGCGCGCAGTTCGATCGCTGCGTCGAGTTTCGCAACTCTGCCGGCAAGATCATCGTCGCCGCACGCAGCACCTGGGCCTTGCTCGACAAGGCCAGCGGGCGGCTGCTCCGGGTGCGCGAAGAAGTAGCCGCGCCGTTCAAGCCGTTTGCGAGCGAAATCTAAGATCCTCCCCTCTTGGGGGAGGTGGCAGCGCGCAGCGCTGACGGTGGGGGCCTAATTCCATCCGCGACAGTCCCCCACCGAGCCGCCTTCGTCGGCCCACCTCCCCCAGAAGGGGAGGATCTTCGTCACCCCAAAACCTCCGCCACCGGGGTGTAGTCATAGCCCAGATCCCGCGCCACCGCCTCGTACGTGATCTTGCCCGCGTGCACATTCAGCCCCGCCGCCAGATGCGGATTGGCCGCGAGCGCCGCCTGCCACCCCAGATCGGCAATCCGCAGCGCATGCGGCAAAGTCACGTTGTTGAGCGCATAGGTCGAAGTCCGCGCCACCGCGCCGGGCATGTTGGCGACGCAGTAATGCACCACGCCGTCCACCACATACGTCGGGTCGGCGTGCGTCGTCGCGTGGCTGGTCTCAAAGCACCCGCCCTGATCGATCGCCACGTCGACCAGCACCGCGCCGGGCTTCATGCAGCCGAGCATTTCGCGCGTCACCAGCTTGGGCGCGGCGGCGCCGGGGACCAGCACCGCGCCGATCACCAGATCGGCCTCACACAGCATCTGCTGAATGTTGGCGCGGCTCGAAAACAGCGTCTTGGCGCGGCTTTCGAAATGGATGCCGAGCTTTTCGAGCACTTCGGGATCGCGGTCGAGGATCGTGGTATCGGCGCCCAGCCCGACCGCCATCTGCGCCGCGTTAAACCCCACCACGCCGCCGCCGATGACCATCACGCGGCCGGGCATCACCCCCGGCACGCCGCCCAGCAGCACCCCGCGCCCGCCATGCGCCTTCTCCAGCGCGGTCGCTCCGGCCTGGATCGACATCCGCCCCGCCACCTGGCTCATCGGCTTGAGCAGCGGGAGCGAATTGCCCGGGCCCGTCACGGTCTCATAGGCGATCGCGGTAACGCCCGATTTGATCAGGTCGGCGGTCTGTTCCGGGTCCGGCGCGAGGTGGAGGTAAGTGTACAGCACCTGCCCCTGCCGCAGCATCGCCCGCTCGGCCGGCTGTGGTTCCTTGACCTTCACCACCATCTCGCACTCGGCGAAAATCGTCGCGGCATCGGGCTTGATCGCCGCCCCGGCGGCCTCGTAATCGCGGTCGGAGGCCCCGATCCCGCTGCCCGCCCCGGTTTCCACCCACACCTCGTGGCCGTGGACCACCAGTTCCTTGGCGCTCTCGGGGGTCAGGCCGACGCGGTATTCGTGGTTCTTGATTTCCTTGACGGTGCCGACGCGCATCATGGCTCTCCTGCATTGGGTCTGCCGAAGATACGCCTGTCGGACATGAAAGTTTCACCAAAGTTCGCCTTTACCGGGCGCCCACGCGGTGATATTTCCCGCAATTGACGCAATTGCCGAAAGGATTTCCCATGGACCGCAACGACGTGCTGATCCTCGAAGCGCTCCAGACGGACTCGTCGCGCTCGATCGCCGATCTGGCCGAGCTCGCCGGGGTATCCCCCTCGGCCTGCCACCGCCGGATCAAGGCGCTCGAGGCGGCGGGGATCGTCACCGGCTATGCGGCGCAGATCGATCCGCACAAATTGGGGCTCAAGCTGCAGGCCTTCGTCGAGATCACGCTGACCAGCCAGAGCCGTGAGGCGATGGACCGGTTCGAGGCTGCGGTGCAGGACATGGCCGATATCCTCGATTGCCACCTGATGAGCGGCCAGGCCGACTACCTGCTGCGCGTCGCCGCGCACGATCTCGAACAATACGACCGCATCCACCGCGATTGCCTCGCCCGCCTCCCCGGCGTCTCGGCGATGCGCTCGGCCTTCGCGATCCGCCGGATCAAGCGCTGGAGCGGATATCCGGTGCGGGGTTGACCAGCCCTTCAGATCCTCTCCTTTTTCACGAAGTGCAAAAGGGGAGGTGGATCGCCGCAGGCGAGACGGAGGGGTCTCGACGCTGGCGTTCAGAACCCCTCCGTCAGTCGCCAAGGCGCCTGCCACCTCCCCATTTGGCTGCGCAAAATGGAGAGGATCACAGCACTAGTCCATCCAACCCTCCACCCGTCACCCCGATCCGCCCGCCCCAGCGCGCCAACAGGGTGACACAAGACACCGTGTCACCCAGGGAAGGCCATTCAATACAGTGCGTTGGCCCCAAGGTGACAGCGCAGACCCGGTGCCTTTTGCGGCGCCAAAATGCAGCAAAGCCGCGCTGGCGGCGCGGCTTCGGGGAGCGGACGGACTGTGCGGGCGAGGGCCAGCCTCGCCGGGGGAATGATGCGGCATGGGCGGAAGCTTGGCAGGTTGGGGGCGTGTAGGAAAATGGTTTGCCGGATCCTCTCCATTCCCCAGAATTTTACGAAGGGCAAATGGGGAGGTGGCAGGTCGACCCGCCGACTGACGGAGGGGGAGTTGTGTGGGTTGCTCCCTAGTTCTCTCATGAGTGCGTCAAAGCCGCTTATCCCGCTTTGCGGCAATCCGTCCGCACAGACTAACCAAAAAGCTCGCTATGCGATCCAAGACGAGCCAAGCTCAGCGTGTCTTCCGATTTGGCGTAGATCATCACAAGGTCAGGCTTGATGTGGCAATCTCGAAAGCCCTTCCAATCGCCCTGCAAGGGATGGTCAGACAGCCTGTCTGGCAATTCCCCATCGGTGGTTAAAAGCTCAATTACAGGCCTAAGCTTTTCAGCTAACGCTGGGTCCGTTTTCAGCTCTCGCTTATAGTCGCGCTTGAAGCGCGTCGTTGTTTCAATAGTGCGGGTCACAGATCGCATCCCTTTTGATCTGCGTCGGACGCGGTTGGCACGTTTGCTGCCTGCCCTTGAAGAGCAGGCGGCGGCACGTCCGATCCAGGGGCAAGCGGCAGTGGCAGCGGAATCGTGATCGGTGCAACGGGAGTAACGACAGTCCCCGCCGCGGGAGCGGCCACGGGTGCTGCGGCAAGCGGTGGAAACGGATCGGTCATATCCTTCGCGCCGACTTCCAAAGCCCACTCGATCAGCGCATTGTAGGTCGCCTCGGTAAGCCCCGGCGTTTTCTGGTCATGAAGATACCGCAACGTCAGATGCGGATTCCAGATTATGGCGTTGCTCATCGGGCCCGACTTCCCGGGCTTGATGTCGATAAAGTGCAACTCCTGAAGCTTCTTCATCCGCGTAGCCCACGTGTGTACTCCGCGCTGGCCGCCAAAGCCCGCCGCGTCCGCCATGTCTTGGGGTTTGTTCAGCACTACGAAGGAGTTGTCCCACGTGCAGCACCACAAGGTCAAATAAGTCGAGGACACGGGTGCGCCCTTCGTGATCTCGTCCATTGCCTTGAGGATCAAAGGCATGGTTTTCGGGATGGTCGTAAAGCCTTTATGGGCTTTGCGATTCCATAAGTGCGGTTCAACGCCGGGCCAGTGCAGATCACGTATAGTAAGCTGCTTTTTGGCGATTGCCCCCGCTTCCCTAATGCTCGTCATCGTCATAAATCCCAGAAAGTTGCTACTATATGCCCTGAACCTTGGTTTTTAGTAATGCAGCATGTATCGTGTAAAAACAATGATTTAGGAATTTACTCAGACGCCGTGAGTTGTCGCTGTATCACATCTTAGGGAGTCAAATCAATTGCAGTTGTCGCGTCTCGAGTAGTCATATTGCAACATATGTTGCACCACGATTTACGCAAGATATTGATTTCACGAAGGAAAACAGCCTCGCTGACTGTGCTACATGTGCTACATGTGCTACATGTTCTTCTGTGTGCTACTGTGCTGCATGTGCTGCCGGATGGTGCGGAAGGGTTGACCCCCCGAGATTAAACCCCCATTCAGAGCTTGTAGCTACAATGTGGCTCAAGAATCAAGGAATGGGTAAGTTATGGCTGCTGCCGAAGTTGTACGGGCTCGCGTAGAGACGGGATTGAAGAAGGAAGCCACTACGGTGCTGGCGGGCATGGGCTTGTCCATCTCTGACGCAATTCGCTTGCTGCTCGTCCGTGTGGCCGCCGATAAGGCAATGCCCTTCGATCTGCGCGCACCTAATGCGGAATCGCAGGTTGCTATGCGCGATATACAGGATGGC
Source organism: Sphingomonadaceae bacterium (assembly GCA_025359425.1). GTDB lineage: Bacteria > Pseudomonadota > Alphaproteobacteria > Sphingomonadales > Sphingomonadaceae > Novosphingobium. Next base: position 21,043 of record JANYGC010000102.1, on the reverse strand, counting down.
AAGGTCACACGCTTTGATAGCGTTACCGCGCTAATGGCCGACTTGAACGATTAGACTGCCTTGACAATTAAACCCGATATTTGACCACCGTCTTTGTACGGCAATCGCACGTAGAAGCGGCCCGTTAGCTCACGGACCCAGTGAGCTAGCGTTCCACACGATCAATCAAACTACTGTAACCTCACCCCGCCACCCGCAGCGTCAGCACAAAGCACGCCCCGCTCGCCGTCTCGCCCAGCTCCAGCGACCCGCCCCGGCTCTCCGCCAGCGCCCGGGCGATCGGCAACCCCAGCCCGGTCCCGCCGACCTCGCGCTTGCTCGTAAAGAACGGGTCGAACACCCGCGCCACGTCGCCTTCGGGCACGCCGGGGCCGTTGTCGGTCAGCGCCAGGCTGGCGAACTTCCCCCGGTGGCCGCTGGTGATGGCCAGCGTGGTCGCGCCGACTTGGCGGGCGTTTTCGATCAGCGTGGCGAGGACGGTCTCGAGGGCTGCTTCCTCGATGGCGAGCGCGGGGAAGCTGTCCGCCACGGTCGCGGTCAGTGCGAAACCGGGCGCGGCGTGGGCGTCGATCAGGCGGGCGAGCACCTTGGCCGCATCGGCGTGTCCGTCCTCTGCGCCCCCGGCATTGGGCCGCGCCATGTCGGCCTGGGCGAGCTCCATCAGGCGGCTGACCAGCCGGGACAAGCGCTGCGCGTCGCCTTCCATGTTGGTCAGGAACTTCGTGCGCTCGGCCTCGCTCATGCCCGGCCCGTGGTCTTGCAGCAGCTCGATCCCGCCGCGAATGCCCGCAAGCGGGGTCTTGAATTCGTGGCTGAGGCTGGCGGCGAAATCGCGCAGGTAGCGGCTGCGCCGCGCGATGGCTTCGGCCATCACGGTGAAGTCGGCATTGAGGCTGCGGATCTCGCGCACTTCGAGCGTGGGCGGGCGCAGCTGGGCGGTGCGGCCTTGCGCCAGCGCGCGGGTTGCCGCTGACAAACGCTCTACGGGCACCACGATTGCGCGGGCAAGGATGCCGGCGATCAGCAGCAACAGGGCGAAGATCACCGCCGCGCCGACCGCGATCAGCACCATCAGGCTCCAGCGGCTGTGCGCGGTGGCGCGCAAGGCCAGCGCGGCGATTGCGGGCAGGGCGGCGGCGAACAGCAGCGCACCCGACAGCAGCCAGCGCAGCCGCGGTACTGGCCACAGGCGGCGCGCGGGCGCCCGCGCCGAGGCGATCAGTCGCCGGATTTGGACGCTCCGGGGCCGCCGGTGCAGCCGCCGAGCCGGTAGCCGACCCCGGCCTTGGTCTCGACCACGTCATGCCCGCCCGCCGCGGCGAACTTGCGGCGCAGGTTGCGGATGTGGCTGTCGATCGTGCGGTCGGTGATGGCAAAGCCGGGCCCGTGGATCTGGTCGATCAGCTGGTCGCGGCTGAGGATCCGGCCCTGAGAACCCGAGACTGCGTTGGCGAGCGCCTTGAGCAGGTTGAACTCGCTGACGGTGAGCGGGACTTCGGTGCCCGCCCAGTGCGCGGTCCAGCCCTCGGCATCGAGGGTGAGGAGGCCGTGGTCGCGGGTGGCGGCGGGGGCGGGCGGCGCGGCGCGCGGGGCCGAACGGCGCAGGATCGCATTGGCGCGGGCGACCACTTCGCGCGGGGAGAAGGGCTTGACCACATAGTCGTCTGCCCCCAGCTCGATCCCCAGCACCCGGTCGAACTCCTCGTCGCGGCTGGAGAGGAACAGCACCGGGACTTCGGAAGTGGCGCGCAGGCGGCGGCACACTTCGAGCCCGTCCATCCGCGGCATGTTGATGTCGAGCACGACCAGATCGGGGGCGGCGCGGGCAACCTCGGCCAGCGCTTCCTCCCCGTCAGCGGCTTCGCGCACCGCCATGCCGGCCTTCTCGAACGCGAACACGAGGAGCGCGCGGATGTGCGGGTCGTCGTCGACCACCAGGACGGTATGGGGCATGGGGGCACTTGGCGCGGTTAGCGGGGCGAGGTCAATCGCGCAGGGCATAGTTGTCACACTCCTGTCCGGGAGCGGGTTAAGTGGTCGTGCTGGGATTGGCCTTGGATTGCGCCAGCCGGCGGTCGAGCAACAGGCTCCACCCGCCTTGCTTGCGCCAGGTCTCGAGCCGGACTGCGGCCAGGTTGCGCAGCTGGGCGACATTGCCGCCGGTCGCGCCGGGCAGGTGGCGCTGGTCGAGCGCAATCAGCGCGGGCAGCGCCGAGCCGCGCAAGTCGTTCAGATAGCACAGGTCAAGCCCCGCGCCGTCGCCGTCGATCTCCCTGGCATGGGCGACATTCCAGCGGGCGGACACCGCGCCGAGATCGATGAAGGCGACGCCGGTCAGCAGCAGTCCGGCGGCGGCGAGGTTGGCGTTGATCAGCCAGCTCGCGCTTGTGCCGTGGAGCATCCGCCACAGCACCAGCACCAGCCCCACCGCGACCAGCGCCATCCACAGCAGCGCGGACAGGCGCAGCACGGTGAGCGAATAGGCCGCGACATAGTCAAACGTGCGCAAGCCCGCGCTGGCGACGAGCAGCAGGTTCTGCGCGATCCACAGCGTCACCAGCCGGCGCACCAGCGGGCTCGCTGCAGTGCTCGATCCGGGGCGCATGGTGACCAGCACAAACAGCGCGGCGAGCAGCGCGGTGGCCACCAGCGGGTAAGCGCCGCGGTGGGCATAGTCGGCCAGCGTGATGCCCTTTGGCAGCGCCGCGAGGTGGCTCAGGTAGGCAAGGTCCATCAGATTCTGCGCGGCGAACAGCGCGTTGAACGCGGCCAGCGACAGCGTCACCGAGGCAAGGCTCACCCCGGGCAGCACCACGTCGCCGCTGCCATCGAAGGTGCCGAACAGGAAGCGTGGCGGGCGCGGGCGCAGGACGCCCCAGGTCATCACCAGCAGCACGCCCCAGAGCACGATGCGCGGGACCAGCGACCCGTCGAATTCGGGCAAGGCGAGCGATGCGAACAGTTGCTCGATCACCGGGTTGGCAGCAGCGAACAACCACACGAACACCGCCGAGCCGAGCAGCGGCAGGACCAGCACCGGCAGGCTGCGGCGCAGCCCGAGCGGCCCGGCCGGGCGCCCCCGCCGCACCCGGCTGAAGATCGTGAGGTCGATCAGCGGGCCGAACAGCGACTTGATGCCGTGGGCGAACAGCCGCTGGAACCAGCGCCAGCCATCGTCGAAGCTGGCGGTGCCGGGGAGCAGCGTGGCAAAGCCCATGGCGACCCAGAACAGCCCGAAGGCGAGCGGGCTCGGGTCCCACAGTTGCGCGAGGGCATAGACCGCCGCCAGCCCCAGCGCGATCCGCGCGCGCTTGTCGCGCCGCACCGCGGGGCGCGCAAGGGCCAAGGCCGCAACCAAGGCGAGCCCGAATATCCCTTGCACCCCGGCAAATTGCTGGAGCTGCCAGAACACGTAGTCGCCCAGCATGACTGCCAGCGCGGCGAGGCCCAGCTTGAGCGTCAGGCTCCCGTCCCAGCGTTTCGATAGTGCCTGCATTGCTGTTGCCCTCCTGTGCGTTTCTTATCGGCGGCAGCGGTGAAGACAAAGCGCGACGAGCCGTGCCTAAGCCTTGCGCTTTGCGTGCAGGCTCCGTGCAGGAATTGGCGCTAGGCGCGCTGCAAAAGCGTGATACGCTTTGCCCAGGTTAACTCGGGGAAGGGGAACCAATCATGACTTTCAGTGAATCAATCCGGACTTGCTTCAGCAAATTCGTCACTTGGGAAGGGCGCGCGGCGCGCTCGGAATACTGGTATTTCGTGCTGTTCGGCTTCTTGTGCCAGATCGCCGCCGGGATCGTCGACAGCGTGCTGGGGACCGGCTTCAAATACAACAATCCCATGACCGGCGAGGTTCAGAGCATGTTCTACGGCTGGGTCTATCTGCTGACTGGGCTGGCGCTGTTCCTGCCCAGCCTTGCCGCGCTGGTTCGGCGGCTGCACGATAGCGACCGCTCGGGCTGGTGGTACTGGATTGCGCTGGTTCCGTTGATCGGCGTTATCCTGCTGGTCGTCTGGCTGGCCTCACGCGGCACTAACGGCAGCAACCGCTTCGGCTCCGATCCGCTCGGGGGCGATCTCGGGACAACGTTCAACTAATCGCGGGCCCGCTCTGAGCCTTTGCACAGGTTCAGAGCGGGCTGCCATCCTTGTCGCGGTAGATATCGCGCCGCCCGACGTGGTTGGCCGGGCCGACGTAGCCATCGCCTTCCATCCGCTCGACCCATTTGGCGGCGGTGTTGTAGCCCACGCCGAGTTGCCGCTGGAGCCACGAGGCGCTGGCTTTCTGGCTTTCGAACACGATCTGGCAGGCCTGGCGATACTTGCGCTCGTCGGGGCTGTCGTTGGCGGCGCTATCAAGGTCGTCGAACCCGAAGCTGCCGTCCTCGGGCTCTTCGGTGACCGAGGTGACATATTCGGGCTTGCCCTGCGCGCGCCAGAAATCGGCGATCCGCTCAACCTCTTCGTCCGACACGAACGGCCCGTGGACCCGCATGATCGGCTCGGTGTTGGGCTTGTAGAGCATGTCGCCCTTGCCCAGCAGCTGCTCGGCGCCCTGCTCGCCCAGAATGGTCCGGCTGTCGATCCGGCTGGTCACCGCGAACGAAATCCGGGTCGGCAGGTTGGCCTTGATCACCCCGGTGATGACATCGACCGACGGGCGCTGGGTGGCCATGATCAGGTGGATGCCCGCAGCGCGGCTTTTCTGGCTGAGCCGCTGGATCAGCACTTCGACTTCCTTGCCGACGGTGATCATCAGATCGGCGAGTTCGTCGACGATCACCACGATCTGCGGCAGCGGCTGGTAATCGAGCTGGTGTTCTTCGAACAGCTCTTCGCCGGTATCGGGATCGAACCCGATCTGGATCCGGCGGCCCAGCGGCTTGCCCTTGGCCATTGCGACCGAAACCTTGTCGTTGAAGCCCGACAGGTTGCGCACCGACAGTTCGCTCATCTGGCGATAGCGGCGTTCCATTTCCTCGACCGCCCACTTGAGCGCGCGCACCGCCTTGGCCGGCTCGGTCACCACCGGGGACAGCAAGTGCGGGATATCGTCGTAACTCTTGAGCTCGAGCACCTTGGGATCGACCAGGATCAGGCGGCACTGTGCGGGCGTGAGCCGGTACAGCAGCGACAGCAGGATCGTGTTGAGCCCGACCGATTTGCCCGATCCGGTGGTCCCCGCGACCAGCAGGTGCGGCATCACCGCAAGATCGGCCACGATCGGCTCGCCCGCGATGTCCTTGCCCAGGATGATCGGCAGCGCGGCCTTCGATTGGGCGAACTTCTCGCAAGCAACCAGCTCCTTGAAGCTGACCATCTGGCGGTCGGCATTGGGCAGCTCGATCCCCATCACGGTGCGCCCCGGGATCGAGGACACCCGCGCCGAGATTGCGCTCATGTTGCGGGCGATATCGTCGGCCAGGCCGATCACCCGGCTGGCCTTGATGCCCGGTGCGGGCTCAAGCTCGTACATGGTCACCACCGGGCCGGTGCGGACCGCGTCGATCGTGCCCTTGACGTTGAAATCGTCGAGCACGGTCTCGAGCAGCCGCGCGTTTCGCTCAAGCGCGAGCTTGTCGACCTTGGGCGCGGAATTCGCCGGGGGATCGTTGAGCAAGTCCAGCCCGGGCAGCGCGTAAGTGCTGAACAGGTCGCTCTGGCGGCTCGCTCCGGACAGCGTCGCGGGTTTGGCGGCGCGCGCCGGGTCGGAGATTTCGGGGGCCTTGCGCGCGGCGGCGATCTGCTCGCCGTGGGCCGGCCGATCGCGCTTGCCGCGCGGGGCGACCGAGATGAATTCGCTGTCGTCCGCCGCGGCGACCCGGCGCTGGCGTTTCAGGAACGAAGGCAGTGTGAACAGGCTGCCCCAGTCGAACGCGAAGATCCGCGCGGCAATGATCGATCCGCCCGCCAATGTGGCGAGGCCCGTCAATCCGGTGAAGATCCACTGCGTGCCGGCGGGCAGCTGGCCCGCGATGAAGTGGACCGCGCCGCTGCCGAGCAGCCCGGCGATCCCGCCCCAGCCGGCCGGCCACACCGTTTCTTGGTTGTTGATCCACAGTCCCAGCGTGGTCGAGATCAGGGCCATCGCGAACAGCAGCAGGCCAATGGGCCGCCACCATGCATGGCGATCGTGCTCCAGCGACAGGTTTTCCTCCTCGACCAGCCGCCACAGCCCGCGCGCCATCACATACAGCAGCGGCAGGAACAACACGCAAACCGGGCCGAACAGGAACAGCGCACGCTCGGCCGCCCAGGCCCCCGCCCCGCCCATCCAGTTCAGCACCGGGCCGCCCGCTGCGGTCGAGGCCGAAGGATCGGTCTGCTGGTAAGTCACCAGCGCGATCGCGAGGAACACCATGCCGCCGAGCAGCGCCAGCGCCCCGCCGATTTCGGCGCTGCGCCGCGCCGCGCGCCGCAGCGCAGCACGCCAGTCGACCCGCGCGCCGCGGTGGCTGGCTGTTGCAGGCCGTGTTGCCATGATGCTCCCCTTTGGACTTGAACCGCACTATGCGCCGCGCGGTGACTCCGGGTCAAGAATCCTTATTTGTTCGCGCTCCGAATGCGTCGATTCCGGCCCAGCGCGGCCAGCCTAGCCGACTTGCAGAACGCGCATTCATCCCCCCGAGGGCGATCACCGGCACTTGCGCACGCGCTGCGAGCAATCGGAAGCGCAGCGGACCAAGCGGCTTGCCGCCGGGGTGCGAGCCGGTCGGAAAGACGGGGGAGAGCAGCACTGCCGCCGCCTGCGTAACGCGGCCAATCTCGCGCAAGGAATGCACCGGCACCAGATCGCCGTCGGTGCCGTATGCCAGATCGGCACCCCAGCGCCGCGCCAGTGCGCGGCTGCCGGCCAGCACCACCATATGATCGCCCGCCCGCGCGATCCGCGCCAATGCGGCAAACCGCACCCGGCGTGCGCCTTCGGACAAATGGTAATGCCGGAAGATGAACCCGCTGCCGCGCGGCAATCGCACCAGTGCGTGTTCAAGCGCGGCGTCATTGCGCGCGTCCGAAACCAGCCACACTGCCGGGAGGGGCTTCAATCGCGCCATGGTGCCGCTATAGCAGTGCGCGATGACCGATCCAGCCCAAGCTCTTCGCGATGTCCGCAACCGCATCGATCACGCCGCCAAGATTGCGCAACGCCGCGCCGATGAGGTCACGCTGATCGCGGTCAGCAAGACTCACCCGGCCGCCGCGATCGCCCCGGTGATCGCGGCCGGACAGCGGGTGTTCGGTGAAAACCGGGTGCAGGAGGCGCAGGACAAGTGGCCGGGCTTGCGCGAGCAGAACGGCGCAATCGAACTGCACCTGATCGGCCAGCTGCAATCGAACAAGGCCGATGATGCGGTGGCGCTGTTCGATTGCATCCACTCGCTCGACCGCTCCTCGCTGGTAACCGCGCTGGCCAGGGCGATGGACCAGGCCGGGCGGCAAGTGCCGTGCTTCATCCAGGTCAACATCGGCGCCGAAGAGCAGAAAGGCGGCTGCGCAATTCCCGAGCTGCCCGCGCTGCTGGCCGAGGCGCGCGACGCCGAATTGCCGGTGATCGGCCTGATGTGCGTGCCGCCGCTGGGGATCGAGCCCGCGCCGTTCTTTGCGCTGCTCGGCAAGCTGGCCGATGATCACGGGCTGCCCGCGCGCTCGATGGGCATGTCAGGCGATTTTGAGACCGCCGTGATGCTCGGCGCCACGCATGTCCGCGTGGGTTCGGCGCTGTTCGGGGCGCGGGGTTAGCGCTCCTTCAGTTCGTTCCCGCTCAGCGTCACGACATGCAGCAGGTTGGTCGACCCCGGCGTCCCGAACGGCACGCCCGCCAGCGCGACCAGTTTCGACCCGGCGGTGCCGAAGCCGTGGCGCAGCGCCATGCGTTTACCCTTGGCGATCATCTCTTCGAAGCTGCCGATGTCCCTGGTCTGGACCGCGTGAGTGCCCCACAGCAGGGCCAGCCTGCGCGCGATCTGGCCCGACGGGGTGAGCACCATGATCGGCACATCGGGCCGTTCGCGCGCCACCCGCCGCGCGGTCGAGCCCGAGCCGGTGAACACGATGATCCCGGCGACCATCACCGTCTGGGCAATCGTCGCGCTGGCCTGCGCGAGCGCATCGGCGGTGGTCGCATCGGGGCGGACCTGCGTCAGGTGGACCCGCTCGCTGTAGCCCGGATCATTTTCAACCTGCGCGGCGATGCGGTGCATGATCGTCACCGCCTCGACCGGCCAGGCCCCGCTCGCGGTTTCGGCCGAGAGCATCACCGCGTCGGCGCCGTCGTACACCGCATTGGCGACGTCGGACACTTCGGCGCGGGTCGGCGCGGGGCTCTCGATCATCGATTCGAGCATTTGCGTGGCGACCACCACCGGTTTGCCGCTGCGGCGGGTGGCGGCGACGATCCGCTTTTGCAGCGGCGGGACTTCCTCGGGGTTGAGTTCCACGCCGAGATCGCCGCGCGCAACCATGATCCCGTCGCTGAGCTCGATGATTTCCTCAAGCCGGTCGATCGCCGCGGGTTTTTCGATCTTGGCCATCAGCGCGGTGGTCGACCGGCCCATCAGCTTGCGCGCCTCGGCGACATCCTCGGGCCGCTGGACGAACGACAGCGCGATCCAGTCCGCGCCATGCTCAAGCGCAAAGGCCAGATCGCGGCGGTCTTTATCGGTCAAGGCCGGAACCGGCACCACCGCATCGGGGACGTTGACGCCTTTCCGGTCCGAAATGACCCCGCCAACCTCGGCCGAGCACAGGATGTGATCCATATCGGCCTCGATCACCTTCAAGCGCAGCTTGCCGTCGTCGATCAGCAGCCGCTGGCCTTTGCGCAGCACCCCGAACAGTTCGGGATGCGGCAGGCACACCCGGTGCTCGTCGCCCAGCGCGGGATTGCGGTCGAGCGTGAAGTGGCCCGAATGGCGGATCACCGCTTTGCCGTCCTTGAACTGGCCGACCCGCAGCTTGGGGCCCTGCAGATCGCACAGCACCGCGACGGGGCGGCCGACCTGCTTTTCAACGGCGCGGATCGCGGCGATCGTCTCGGCGTGCGTCGCATGATCGCCGTGGCTCATATTGACGCGGAACGCATCGGCTCCGGCGCGGAGCAGCTTCTCGATCATTTCGGGGCTGGCGCTGGCTGGGCCCAGCGTCGCCAGGATCTTGATCTTGCGACCGCGCAAATCGAGCTTTGCCACTGTTACCTCTTCCCGTTTGAGCCTGCGTTAGGCAAACGGGCGAAGAAATCCAAGGAATCCGAGATGAGTTGCAGCGAAAATACGAATGTAGATGCCGCCGACCCGCTCGAAGCGCTGGATGATGCGGTCGCGGCGGCGGCGTTCCGGCGGCTGGTGCGGCATTTGCGCCATCGCCACGATGCCCAGAATATCGAATTGATGGGGCTGGCGGGGTTCTGCCGCAATTGCCTGGCCGACTGGATTGTCGAAGCCGGCGCACCGATCGACAAGAGCGCCGCGCGCGAGGTGATCCATGGCATCCCCGCAGGCGAGTGGAAGGCGCGGTATCAGTCGGAAGCGACGCCCGAGCAGCTGGCGCGGATGGCAGCGAGCGTGGCGAAGAACGCTCCTTAGCGTCGTTTCGGGCTTGACCCGGGACCGCTGGCAGCATCGTCCCCAAGTCCCGTCCACAGGCCACAGGTCCCGGATCAAGTCCGGGACGACGAGGATTTCCACAGGCTTCGTTTTGCCCGAATCTCCGCGCCCGGCTACCGCGCGCTCAACCGATTCACCCCGCACTCCGGAGATACCCCTAATGGCCGAAACCACCGATGATCGCCTGCGCCTGCTGATCGAGCGCGTCGAACGCCTCGAAGAAGAAAAGAAGGGCATCGCCGACGATATCAAGGACGTTTACGGCGAGGCCAAGGCGGTCGGTTACGACGCCAAGATCATGCGCAAGGTCGTTGCACTGCGCAAAATGAAGCCCGATGACCGCGCCGAGATGGAAGCGATCCTCGATGTCTACAAAGCGGCGCTCGGGCTGGGGTGATTGCCCGGATGGCCGGTCTCGGCTAGGGTCCTCGCTCAAGTTCCCTGACTGCAAGACGTGAGCACATGGCCGGCCATTCCAAATTCAAGAACATCATGCACCGCAAGGGTGCGCAGGATAAAAAGCGCGCGGCGAGTTTTTCCAAGCTCTCCCGCGAAATCACCGTCGCGGCCAAGCTCGGCATGCCCGATCCGGATTTCAATCCGCGGCTGCGCGCGGCGGTCAACGCGGCCAAGGCGCAATCGGTGCCCAAGGACAACATCCAGCGCGCGATCGACAAGGCCGTGCGCGGCGACGCTGAAAATTACGAGGAAATTCGCTATGAGGGCTACGGCCCGGGCGGGGTCGCGCTGATCGTCGAGGCGCTGACCGACAATCGCAACCGCACCGCCACCAATGTCCGCACGGCTTTTTCCAAGAACGGCGGCAATCTGGGCGCGAGCGGCGCGGTCAGCCACGGGTTCGAGCGGCTTGGGCTGATCGAATACGGGCCGGGCGCGGGCGATGAAGACGCGGTGCTCGAAGCCGCGATCGAAGCCGGCGCCGACGATATCGAGAGCGATGCCGACGGACACGCGATCTGGACCGCCATCGACGTGCTCCACCCGGTCGCGCGCGAGCTGGAGAAGTCGCTGGGCGAGGCCGCAGCGGTCAAGTTGGCGTGGAAGCCCGGGCTCATGGTGGAAGTCAGTGCATCGGATGCGGTGACCTTGCTCAAGCTGATCGACATTCTCGACGATGACGACGACGTCCAGATGGTCTGGGGCAATTACGAGATCTCCGACGCCGTGATGGAATCCTTGGGGTGATCGGCAGCTGCCGGGCTTTGTTTGGCTCTCGCAAAGGCGCAAAGGCGCAAAGATGCGGTGACTTGCGCCGCAGGCATTTTGCCGTTCGGCCGTTCGGCTTGCCGCAGACTCAGATTGACGAGGGGCTTCGCGTAGCGCGCAACCCGTTTGCGCCTTTGCGCCTTTACGAGCGCCAGCCTTTCTCTTCTGCCAATCCATGCTCATAATCGGCCTCGATCCGTCGTTGTCGTGCACCGGCTGGGGGGTGATCGAGCAGACCGGCAACCGGCTGCGCCATGTCGCCAACGGGCAGGTCAAGACCGATCCCAAAGCGCCGCTGGCGCAGCGGCTGGTGACGATCGATGCGGCGCTGGCAGCTGTCATCGCCGAATATGGCCCCGAAACCGGCGCGGTCGAGGAGGTGTTCGTCAACTCCAACGCGCAATCGACACTCAAGCTCGGGCAAGCGCGCGGGGTGTGCCTGCTGGTGCTCGCCAAAGCCGGGCTGCCGGTGGCGGAATATGCCGCGCGGCTGGTCAAGAAAGCGGTGGTCGGCACCGGCGGCGCGGACAAGGCGCAGGTCCAGACGATGGTCAAACTGCTGCTCCCGGGGGTCCAGCTCGCCGGGGCGGATGCTGCCGATGCGCTGGCAGTCGCCATCGCCCACGCGCACCTCTCAGGAACGCTCGCCCGGCTGGGCCGTTAGTCCAGCAAGCCGCCATTCATTCGCCGGCCGTTACACCTCGCTACAAATGTTTCGGAGGGTTCCTGTTATGCCGCGTTTCAAGATCTTGTCGCTCGCCGCCGTGGCCAGCCTTGCGCTGTCGGGCTGCATGGCCAGTCGTTACCAGATTTCCGATGCGCTGATGCGCTACGGACTCGACCGCAACCAGGCGAGCTGTGCCGCAGAATTCCTGCGCGGCCACCTTTCCACGCGGCAGGTCGACCGGCTCGCCGATGCCGCGCGATACTATCGCAGCGACAGCCGCATGAACTTCGGCGACCTGGTCCGCGTCGCGGCTTCGGTGCGCGACAGCAAGACGATGCTGGAAGTCGGCGCAGCGGCGGTGGCCTGCAGGCTGGGTGCGAACATGACGATACCTGGCTTCTAAAGGTCCTCACGCTGGAGCGCTGCCTGGTACGACCAGTTCGGATCGTTCTGGCAGCCGCCCGGCCGGACATAGACGCAGGCTTTGAGCACTGAATTGGCGCGGCAGGCGAGCTCGCGGTAGTTCTCTGCGCCTTGGGGCTTGGCCGGGAAGATCAGCACATCGGCGGCGTTGGCCAACCCGGCGGGGAGCGGCTGCGCTTGCCCCAATACCCAGGCGGGCGCGACGTAAAGAGGCACTTCGCGCGCGAGCAGTGCGGGCACCAGGTATGCGCGCCATTGGTCGGGCAGGGCAATTCCGCAAGTCTCCTTACGCACCGCCGCATCGTTCGCTGCCAAGGGAATCGGCGCACCGCCGCGCAGCACCCGCGCGCCGCCCGATGTGGCCTGCGCGGCAAAGCTTGCCGCCAGCCACAGCACACCTAGCGCAGCCAGCATCAGCGGCGTTACGGTCTGTCCGCGCCGCGCAGCAAGCCATTGTAGTAGGCTGATCGAGGTGATTCCGGCCAGCACGGCAATCGACCAGGTCGACAGCCAGATGAACCGGTATTCCTTGTGGGCGATCAGACTGTGGAACAGCAGGTTGACCAGCAGCGCCAACACCAGCGGGCGGTAGCGAGGGGGGCTCAACACCGCACCTGCCATGATCAGCGGTGCCGCCGGGCCAAGGTGGACCAGCAGCAGCCGGAGATATTCCAGCGGCCCCGATGCCCCAAACCGCGCGGCGCGACCTTGGCCCATGTTGTAGCTGAGGTTGACCCAGATCCAGCGCAGCGGAACCTGTCCGGCGATCAGGTCGCTGACCACGCCGATCGCCAGCGCGCCGAGCCCGCCAAGCAGCACTTGTCCCCACATCCGCCAGTCGGTCCGCAGCCGCGCGAGGACCAGCACCGCCGCGAACGGCGCATATTGCAGCCGGACCAACACGCCGAGCCCAAGCAGCAATCCCGCCCAGCGCAAAGCCGCGCGGCTGGGCGCGTCAGCCAGCAGCAACGCAGCGGCCATCGCGATCAGCGCGGCACCCAGCACTTCAGACAGCAGCAGCGTGGAAAACAGCACGTTCTCGTACCACACCGCCGCCACGAACAGTGCCGCGAGGGCATGCGTCCGGCTGGTCAGCCCCCCCAGTTTCCACGCCGCAGGAAGTGCCAGCAGGGTCAGGGCGAGGAACAACCAGCGCGCCGCCAGCATCCCCGCCAGCGTCCCCGGCGCAAGCTTGGCCCCCAGCCAGAACGGCACCGCCAGCAGCTGCGGGATCAGCTCGCCCCGCGCGCCATAACGGTATTCCCACGGCACGATCCCGTGCCCGGTGGCAAGCCGCTTGCCTTGCTCGAGGAACTGCATGATCTCGTCGGCATGGCTGATATCGAACGGCGCGAAAGCGAGCGCGCGCGAGACCAGCCCAGCCAGCACCACCAGCGCGATGCACAGCCAGGCGCTGCGTGTGATGGTCTTGCCCTCCATAGGAGGATTCGAGATCGAATCCTTCGGAATGTGAATCGGGCTATCCCCAACCCCGTCTACCCTGAGCTTGTCGAAGGGCTGTCCTTTCTTCGTTCGGTTGCGCGCAAGGCACGAGGAACAAGGACAGTGCTTCGATACTTCGACAAGCTCAGCACTCAGCATAAGCGGGGATAGGTTTGGTCGGGATTGCCCCCGATTCGACGCTGTGCCATAGAACAAACCATGATCGCCAAGCTGACCGGCACGTTCGACGATTTCGGCCCCGATTGGGCGGTGATCGACGTGGGCGGGGTGGGCTATCTGGTCCATTGCTCGGCCAAGACGCTCGATGCGCTCGGCGCGCGGGGGGACGCGGTAACGCTCCACACCGAACTGCAGGTCTCCGAAAACGACATGCGCCTGATCGGCTTCGCCAGCGGCGAGGAGCGCGCATGGTTCCGCTTGCTGACGGGCGTGCAGGGGGTCGGCAGCAAGATGGCGCTGGCGGTGCTCTCGGCGCTGTCGGTGGAAGAACTGGCGCGGGCTTGTGCTGCGGGAGACGCGGCGATGGTGGCGCGGGCGCAGGGCATCGGGCCCAAGCTGGCCGCGCGGATCGTCAACGAGTTGAAGGACAAGGCCGGCGGGATGGTCGGCGTGGGCGGGAGCGGGCTGGCGGTGGTTCCAGCCGGCTCGACCAGCGCCGATGCAGTCTCGGCACTGCAGAACCTGGGCTTCAAGCCGCAAGTCGCGACGATGGCCGTGGCGCGGGCGATCGAGGAGCTGGGCGAGGGCGCGGGGCTGAATGAGCTGGTGCGGGTGGCGCTGAAGAGGGCGGCGGGGTAGTATGGCATTTGAAAGGAAATACCGATGCAGGTAACAGCAGTCCTCAATCCAGCGGAAGAAGGCGGCTTCGTCGGGCTCAACCCCGAAACCGGGACCGTCAGCCAGGGCGACACGATCGAAGAAGCGATCGCCAATCTGCGCGAGGCGGTGGAGCTGTATCTGGAAGAGTTTCCGATGAAGTTCCTCGGCGCCGCTGTGATCACGAGTTTCGACGTGGCGGTGCATGCCTAAGCTGCCCGTCCTGTCGGGCGCGGATGTGATCAAGGCGTTGGAGCGGCTGGGCTTCGCACAAGTGCGCCAGCGCGGTAGCCATGTCGTGCTGCGGCGCGGTGGCACTGGCACCGTGGTTCCACTGCATCGCGAGATTAAGTTGGGCACGCTGGCTGGGATTTTGCGGCAGACGGGCGTAACGCAAGATGAGTTTCTGGGGGCGGTGAAGTGAGTGAGGTCATTGGTTGGACTGATCTTGTTTCTGGTCTCATTGGCGCGAGCGCAGCAGGCGGCTTTGGCATTTGGGACCGTTATTCGCAGCAGAAGCGGAAGCGCCGATGTGTCCGTGCAGTTGTTTTAGCCCATATTGGGTTCTTAACTGAATTGATCCGAGATCAGGATTACGAAGCAGATGCGCGCAAGGTAGTCGAACAATCCAGTTTGCAGGACTGGGAAGGCGGACTGATGTCGGTCGATATCCCTTCGCATTATTTGGATGGCTTGAAAGCTGGCCTTGCTGATGCAGGCACGCTCGATTCTACGACAGCAAGAGGGTCAGTTGAATTTTTGCATCGCGCTCAAATTTTCATCGATAGCACCCGACCCCGGATGGATTTTCATTCGCTTGCCGACATTGATGCAAAAAGGTCTCACGCTCTTGAGACCTATAAGAATATCAAGGCGTTGCTTAAAGTCGGCAATCTATTGAACAGTGCAACTTGACCGATAACCCCATCCTCACCCCCCAGCGCCAGCCCGAAGACCCCGACGCGGCGTTGCGCCCGAAAACGCTCGCCGAATTTGTCGGGCAGGCGGCGGCGAAGGATAACCTTGCGGTGTTCATCCAGTCCGCCAAATCGCGCGGCGAGGCGATGGATCATGTGCTGTTTTATGGTCCGCCGGGGCTGGGCAAGACCACGCTGGCGCAGATCGTCGCGCGCGAGCTGGGGGTGGGCTTCCGCGCTACGTCCGGCCCGGTGATCGCCAAGACCGGCGATCTGGCCGCGCTGCTGACCAATCTCGAGCATGGCGACGTGCTGTTTATCGACGAGATTCACCGGCTCAATCCGGTGGTCGAGGAGGTGCTCTACCCGGCGATGGAGGACCGCGCGCTCGATCTGATTATCGGTGAGGGACCCTCGGCGCGCTCGGTGCGGATCGACTTGCCGGCCTTCACCCTGATCGGCGCGACCACGCGGGCGGGCCTGCTGACCACGCCTTTGCGCGACCGTTTCGGGATCCCGGTGCGGCTCAATTTCTATTCGGTGGCCGAGCTCGAGAAGGTCATCACCCGCGCCGCCGGATTGCTCGGGATGGGCATCGCGGCCGACGGCGCGCGCGAGATTGCGCGGCGCGCGCGCGGGACACCCCGCGTCGCCGGGCGGTTGTTGCGGCGGGTGCGCGATTTCGCGCATGTCGCGGGCGATGTGGCGATTTCGCGCGCATTGGCGGACGATGCGCTGACCCGGCTCGAGGTCGACGCGCTCGGGCTCGATGCGATGGACCGGCGCTATCTGACGATGATTGCCGACATCTACAAAGGCGGGCCGGTGGGCGTCGAGACGCTCGCGGCTGGCCTTAGCGAACCGCGCGATACGGTCGAGGATGTGATCGAGCCGTTCCTGATCCAGCTTGGCCTGATCGCCCGCACCGCGCGCGGACGCTGCCTCAACGATGGCGGCTGGCAGCATCTCGGGCTGGCCCCACCGGGCGGGAGCCAGGCCGGGCTGTTCGCCCCCGACGATTCGGGCGCAAAATAGCCGGACCGCGGCAAAGTCCTTCGCACAAGCGGCCCGTTCCGTTCCAGGATGGGACAGGTCCCCTCCGGCCTGCATGTAAACTGCACAAATCCCGATGCGCGACCGCGAAATCACGGTTAATGCGATTGTCGGCTTAACCTTCCTCTGGCCTTTTGGCGTTATGGCTCTGCGCCGGTGACACGTGGTTGCCGTCAATGCGCGCCAACAGGGTGGAAGAGAGAGCGGGTATGTCGGTACGGATGGCACTGGTTAAACTCGCAGCGTTCGCGGCCGGCGGCGCGGTGCTCGGCGGCGGCGCGGTCCATGTGGCCGAAGCCCCGGCGGCGACCGTGCAATACGTCAAGCACAAGCGCCCCGCCCCCACGATCAAACACGTGGTCAAAAAGCACAAGGCCAAGCGCATGGTCGCGGCCCGGCCCAAAGTGCGCCAGATCAGGCGCGTCGTCACCCGCACCACCACTTGCTGCGCAGCGACCCCGCAGATGGCGATGATCCCGATGCTGCCGCAGCAGCCGATGCCCGAAAGCGGCAGCGGCGGCCAGACCGTGATCGTCGGCGGCGGCAGCGGCGGCATGGGTTATGGCGGCGGCTTCTTCGGCGGGTTTTTCGGCGGCAGCAGCGGCGGTTCGAGCGGCAGCATCGTGATCACCTCGACCAGCAACGGTTCGACCTCGAGCTCGTCGGGTGGATCGGGTGGCAGCTCGACCTCGACTTCGGGCGGTTCGACTTCGACCGGCGGCAGCTCGACCTCGACCTCGACATCGGGCGGGTCGACCTCGACTTCGGGCAACGTATCGTCGTCCACTTCGGGCAACGTATCGTCCTCGTCATCGACTTCGGGCAACGTGTCGTCGTCGAGCAGCACCTCGTCGTCGACCTCGGGCAACGTCTCCACTTCGACCAGCAGCTCGACGTCGGGCAATGTCAGCTCGTCGACCTCGTCGAGCGGCTCGACTTCGAGCTCGACCAGCACTTCGACCAGCACCGGCAACGACACCAGCACCTCGACCAGCTCGACCAGCACTTCGAGCGGGACCGACGTCCCCGCCCCGCCGATGCTGCTGCTGTTTGGCGCCGCCGCCGCGAGCATCGCCGCCCGCCGCCGCTTCGCCAGGAAGCAAGCGGCCTAACGCACTCCACCAGTTCCGGGGGGAAAGGGGCGGCTCGCAAGGGCCGCCCCTGGTTTTTGCGCTGCGGGTGCCGCGCCCAATCACCAAGATCGAGAAATCCCCAAAATTGCTCGCGCTGCCCGGGTCGCTGACGCGCCCGATAGTCTCGCGCAAAGGGCGGCCGACGGACTTAGCACTGGATTTTTCGCGCGCCCCCAATAGGATTGCGGTCTGGCACCGTTCGAGGCAATCCTGAGATGGCTACTGGCGAACAGTTTGTTGATCACTACGAAACGCTGCGGGCCGATCCAAATTGCAACGCCAGGGCGCTGGAAACCGCCTATCATTTGCTGGCGAAGACGTACCACCCTGATCACGCCGATACGGCCGACGTTGCGAAACTGACCGAAGTGATCGACGCCTATAAGGCGCTGCGGAATCCCGCTAACCGGGCCGAGTACGATCAGCTTTACGCCAGCGCCACGGGGTTTGTATTTTCGTCGGTCGATGAAGAACTGGCTGAACAGGAGTCGGCAATTTCCGATGCCGATGCCCATGCCCGAATCCTTCGGTTTCTTTATCAGCGAAGACGAGAGCAGGCGCAGGATGCCGGGGTTGGCCAGTATTTTGTGCGCGAGATGCTGAGCTGTTCGGACGAGCTGTTTGAGTTCTATCTTTGGTACCTCAAGGAAAAGGGCTTCATCGCAATCACCGAACAGGGCACGCTGGCGATCACGATCGAGGGGGTCGATCACGTTATCTCGATGTCGCGGACTATCGTCAAAGAGAAGCTGCTGATTGCCCAGTCAAGCGGTCCTGCCGGGCCTTAGACCGCGCCGCGTGCAATGATCGGCGGGGAGGCGGCTAAAGCGGCAATCCGCTCAGGCCGCCAGCTTCCTCAGCACATAGTGCAAGATCCCGCCATTGTTAAAGTATTCCAGCTCGTTGGCGGTATCGATCCGGCACAAAGTCTTGAACGCGAAGGTCGAGCCGTCCTTGCGGGTCACCGAAACCTCCACGTCCTGGCGCGGCTGGAGCGACGCCACGCCCAGAATTGTGAACACGTCATCAGCGCCCAGCCCGAGCGTCTGGCGGGTCGAGCCTTCGGGGAACTGCAGCGGCAGCACGCCCATCCCGACCAGGTTCGAGCGGTGGATGCGCTCGAAACTTTCGACGATCACCGCGCGCACGCCGAGCAGCTTGGTGCCTTTGGCGGCCCAGTCGCGGCTCGATCCGGTGCCGTATTCCTTGCCCGCGATCACCACCAGCGGCACGCCTTCGGCCTTGTAGGCCATCGCCGCGTCGAAGATCGCCATGGTCTCACCGCCGAAGCAGGTCATCCCGCCTTCGGTGCCGGGGACCATTTCGTTCTTGATCCGGATGTTGGCGAAAGTGCCGCGCATCATCACCTCGTGATGCCCGCGCCGCGCGCCGTAGCTGTTGAAATCGGCCTTGGCGACCTGATGCTCCATCAGCCAGCGCCCGGCCGGGCTGTCCGCCTTGATGTTGCCAGCGGGGCTGATGTGATCGGTGGTGATCGAATCGCCGAGGATCGCGAGCGGGCGGGCCTCGATGATGTCCTGCACCGGGGCGGGGGTCATCGTCATGCCGTCGAAATAGGGCGGGTTGGCCACGTAGGTTGACCCGGCGCGCCACTGGTAGGTTTCGCTCCCCGTTACCTGGATCGCCTGCCAGTGGGCATCGCCCTGATAGACGTTGGCATAGCGCGCCTGGAACATCGACCGGTCGATGCACGCGGCCATGGTCTGCGCGATTTCCTCGTTGCTCGGCCAGATGTCCTTGAGATAGACCGGATTGCCGTCGCTGCCGGTCCCGATCGGCGTGGTGACGAAGTCTTCGGTCACCGTGCCCTTGAGCGCATAGGCCACCACCAGCGGCGGCGAGGCGAGGAAGTTGGCGCGCACGTCGGGCGAGACCCGGCCCTCGAAGTTGCGGTTGCCCGACAGGACCGAGGCGGCAACGATGTTGTTGGCGTTGATCGCCGCGCTGATCGGCTCATCGAGCGGGCCCGAGTTGCCGATGCAGGTGGTGCAGCCATAACCGACCAGGTTGAACCCGAGCGCGTCGAGATGCTCGGTCAGGCCGGACTTGTTGAGATAATCGGTGACCACCTGCGATCCGGGCGCAAGGCTGGTCTTGACCCACGGCTTGGGCTTGAGGCCGCGTTCATTGGCCTTCTTGGCGACCAGCCCGGCGGCGATCATGACCCCGGGGTTGGAGGTGTTGGTGCAGCTGGTGATCGCGGCGATCACCACGTCGCCGTCGCCGATATCGTGATCGCGCCCTTCGACCGCGACGCGGGTGGCGACTTTCCTGTAGACTGTGTCGAGTTCGCCGTTGAACACGTCGTCGACCGCAGTCAGTGCAACCTTGTCCTGCGGGCGCTTGGGCCCGGCGAGCGAGGGGACAACGCCGCCCATGTCGAGCTCGAGCGTGTCGGTGAAGATCGGATCGGGGGCATTAGGATCGAGCCACAAACCTTGTTCGCGGGCATAGGCTTCGACCAGGGCGATCTGCTCTTCCTCGCGGCCGGTCAGGCGCAAGTAGTCGAGCGTCTTGTCATCGACCCCGAAGAACCCGCAGGTGGCACCGTACTCGGGCGCCATGTTGGCCAGCGTCGCGCGGTCGGCCAGGCTCAGCATCGCGAGGCCCGGGCCATAATATTCCACAAAGCGGCCAACCACGCCCTTGGCGCGCAGCATCTGCGTTGCAGTCAGCACCAGATCGGTCGCGGTGACGCCTTCGGGCAGCACGCCGGTGAGCTTGAACCCGACCACTTCGGGGATCAGCATCGAAACCGGCTGGCCGAGCATCGCCGCCTCGGCTTCGATCCCGCCGACGCCCCAGCCGAGCACGCCGAGCCCGTTGACCATGGTGGTGTGGCTGTCGGTCCCCACGCACGTATCGGGATAGGCGACCATGGCGCCGGAGGCATCGACCGAGGTCCACACCGTCTTGGCGATATTCTCAAGGTTGACCTGGTGGCAGATCCCGGTGCCGGGGGGCACTGCGTAGAAATTGTTGAGGCTTTTCGATCCCCACTTGAGGAAATCGTAGCGCTCCATGTTGCGGTGGTATTCGATCTCGACGTTCTGTTCGAATGCCTTGGGGTGGCCGAATTCATCGACCATCACCGAGTGGTCGATCACCAGATTGACCGGGACCAGCGGGTTGATCTTGGAGGTATCGCCGCCCAGCTTGGCAATCGCATCGCGCATCGCGGCCAGATCGACCACGCACGGCACCCCGGTGAAATCCTGCAGCAGCACGCGCGCCGGGCGGTACTGGATTTCATTCGTCGAAACGGCCGGGTTCTGCTGCCAGTCGACCAGTGCCTGAATGTCCGATGTGGCGACGGTGAAGCCGCCATCTTCGAAGCGGAGCAGGTTTTCCAGCAGGACCTTCATGCTCATCGGCAGGCGCGAAATGTCACCATACTTGGCCGCCGCCTTGGCGAGTGAATAGTAGGCGTAATCCTTGCCGCCGACGCTGAGCGTCGAGCGCGTGCCGAGCGAGTCCTGTCCGACCTGGGTCATGCGTGTCGTCTCCTGAATGTGGCGCCCCTGCGAGCCCCGCGCCTCTATTCGCGGATGCGGCAGATCAGGCTGTCGGCGCCGCCGATGCGCGGGAATGGGGCTTTCGTCAAGGGGTGCCGGAGCCGAATCGGATCCATTGCGCGCGGCCTTCGACAGGCTCGGCATGAGCGGGTGTTGTTTGGCTCCGCATCCCCAACCCCGCTTATCCTAACCCCGCTCAGCCTGAGCC